>NZ_CP115464.1:2736250-3072500 GCF_027912515.1 Brevundimonas sp. NIBR10 | reverse complement strand
TGCGCGGAAAATGTAACGGGGCTCAAGCCATGCGCCGAAGATATGGGTTTGCAGTTTACTGCAAGCGGTAGCGGAGCGTTCCGTAAGCCGGTGAAGGTCAGGCGTGAGCCTGGCTGGAGGTATCGGAAGTGAGAATGCTGACATGAGTAACGATAGGAGTGTGAGAGACACTCCCGCCGAAAGACCAAGGGTTCCTGCGTAAAGCTAATCTGCGCAGGGTTAGTCGGCCCCTAAGGCGAGGCTGAAAAGCGTAGTCGATGGGAAGCAGGTAAATATTCCTGCACCAGCTGGAAGTGACGGATGGTGTAAGTTGTCGGGGCTTATTGGATTGTTCCCGGCAGCGAAGCTGTCCCTGGAAATAACTCCAGCAGAGACCGTACCCGAAACCGACACAGGTGGTCAGGTAGAGTATACCAAGGCGTTTGAGAGAACTGTGCTGAAGGAACTCGGCAAATTGCACGCGTAACTTCGGAATAAGCGTGACTCTCCTTGCGCAAGCAGGTGAGAGTGGCACAAGCCAGGGGGTAGCGACTGTTTAGCAAAAACACAGGGCTCTGCGAAGCAGCAATGCGACGTATAGGGTCTGACGCCTGCCCGGTGCCTGAAGGTTAAAGGGAGTTGTGAAAGCGACGAACTGAAGCCCAGGTAAACGGCGGCCGTAACTATAACGGTCCTAAGGTAGCGAAATTCCTTGTCGGGTAAGTTCCGACCTGCACGAATGGCGTAACGACTTCCCCACTGTCTCCAGCACAGGCTCAGTGAAATTGAATTCCCCGTGAAGATGCGGGGTTCCCGCGGTCAGACGGAAAGACCCTATGAACCTTTACTATAGCTTCGCCTTGGCGTTAGCGACCGTATGTGTAGGATAGGTGGGAGGCTATGAAACCGGGGCGCCAGCTCTGGTGGAGCCATCCTTGAAATACCACCCTTACTGTCGTTGACGTCTAACCGAGGGCCGTTATCCGGTCCCGGGACATGGCGTGGTGGGTAGTTTGACTGGGGCGGTCGCCTCCTAAAGTGTAACGGAGGCGCGCGATGGTGGGCTCAGACCGGTCGGAAATCGGTCGTCGAGTGCAATGGCATAAGCCCGCCTGACTGCGAGACTGACAAGTCGAGCAGAGACGAAAGTCGGCCATAGTGATCCGGTGGTCCCGAGTGGAAGGGCCATCGCTCAACGGATAAAAGGTACTCTAGGGATAACAGGCTGATTTTGCCCAAGAGTCCATATCGACGGCAAAGTTTGGCACCTCGATGTCGGCTCATCACATCCTGGGGCTGGAGCAGGTCCCAAGGGTTCGGCTGTTCGCCGATTAAAGTGGTACGTGAGCTGGGTTCAGAACGTCGTGAGACAGTTTGGTCCCTATCTGCCGTGGGTGTTCGAAGCTTGAGAGGATCTGTCCCTAGTACGAGAGGACCGGGATGGACATACCTCTGGTGGACCTGTCATGGCGCCAGCTGTGCAGCAGGGTAGCTAAGTATGGAATAGATAACCGCTGAAAGCATCTAAGCGGGAAACTAACCTCAAAACAAGGCTTCGCTGAGGATCGTGGAAGACTACCACGTTGATAGGCCAGGTGTGGAAGCGCGGCGACGCGTGAAGCTTACTGGTACTAATAATCCGATCGGTTTGATCGTTTCTCAGCAAAACTCATTCGATCTTTGAATACGACAATGTCTTCTCAAATAATTCGCTGTCCGCCTGGTTGACCTGGTGGTTATGTCGGAGGTTCCCCACCCGATCCCATTCCGAACTCGGTCGTTAAGCCCTCCAGAGCCAATGGTACTTCGTCTCAAGGCGCGGGAGAGTAGGTCGCCGCCGGGTCTACCAGTCGGACAGCAGTTATTTGATATCTCTCGAACATCTTCCTTCACAAAGCCTCATCTGCCGCGGGATGGAGCAGCCCGGTAGCTCGTCAGGCTCATAACCTGAAGGTCGCAGGTTCAAATCCTGCTCCCGCACCCAAATCACAAACGCCGCCCCCAACAGGGCGGCGTTTTTGCGTTCAGACACCCCGTTCAGCGAGGCTTGCGGCTCTGCTGACCTTGTCCCACGGCGGCACGCCGTCATAAGGGCCGGTCCAGGGTTGAAACAATTCGGCGCGCGGTGACGTGCTCGGCAGGACCGCGCGCGCGATCTGACTTTCGCCAGCCACTCCGTCGGCGGAGGACGCACCGGAGGCACCTGCCAGGTTCGTGCAGCCAGTGCCGACGCCACGTCAAGGCGGAATGATGGGACCATTGGGAAGAGATCGACGGCGCAGCGGTACGAGAGCGGTGTGAAGCCCGGGATGAAGGCGGTTCACGTAGTTAGTAGAGAACTAGTCTCCAAGAAAAACGGGCAAGCAATTGAAGCTCTGGGGCGGTGCTGTCAGTCCAATGCTAACTCGTCTCAACTGAGTAGGGTGAGGGCGATGTGGAACATGGGGTTATGCGCAAATTGTCTTTCAAGCGTTATCGGCACAATGCGGAGGTTATCCGCCCGACTGTATGGCTCTACTTCCGCTTCTCGCTCAGCCTTCGCGACGTTGACGAGATCCTCGCGGAGAGGGGTGTGGAAGTCTCTCACGAAGCAATCCGCCCGTGGGTTCACAAATTCGGTCTGCAAATCGCCAGGAACCTGAAACGGCTGCGGCCGGCCCCTTCGCCACGATGGCATCTCGACGAGATGGTCAGCCGCATCGGCGATCGGCACATGTATTTCTGGCGCGCCGTGGACGATGAAGGCGAGGTTCTGGGGAACACTGTGGCGAAGCGACGCCACGCTTCGACACCGACTTCCTTCATCGAGAAACTGCTCCGAGAACAGCCGGTTAGTCCGACAGCCATCGTGACAGACGGTCTCAAGTCGTATGTCTCAGCAGTCGACGCACTGGGCCCGACTGAACTATATCGGCCCGGTCGCCTCCGCGAAAACAATCGGGTCGAGAACTCCCATCTGTCGATCCGACAGCGAGAGCGGCGGATGCAGGGCTTCAAGTCCCAGATCTCAGCGCAGCGGTTTCTGCCAACACATACCGCCGTCTACAACACCTTCAACATGCAGCGGCATCTGGCCTCGCGACCCGCGATGAAGCTGTTCCGCGCGGCCGCTCATCACGCTTGGCGCCGTGGCATGAGCGGGGAGGTGCCGTTACTCAGTCATCCGCCGGAGTTGAGTTGACAGCACTCCCTTAGGGCCGGAATTGGCTGGAAGATTTGCCTTCTGCGATCGGCGCTTTGATCGTTTCGGACGTTCGCTACCAGCAGTCACCAACGGGCTTGTTGTCCATGACGTTTGTTCGGCGAAGCGGGAAGGTGGAAAGGTAGAGTGTTGTTTGGGCTATTTGCGGCCACGAAAATCGGCGGGCCTAAGTCGGTGGCGTTGCAGCTTGTCATAGAGAGTTTTTCGGGGAAGTTTCAGGCTCCCGGCGACCGCGACAACGTCACCGCCCCAGTACTCGAGGGCTTCGAGGATCAGCTGGCTTTCGTACCGTGCCAAACTCTCGGCGAGTCCATTGCCCGGTGGCGACTGCGTCGCAGACTGGGGCTCTTCCAGGCCCGCCAGAACACGCTCGGCGAAGTGAGCCAGTTCTCGAACATTGCCGGGCCAATCATGATCCAGCAGGCGACGACGAGCGGTGGCTGACATCGAGGGTGGAGCGCGACCCTCGCGGGCTGCAGCGCGTCGCAGGAAGTGCCCGAACAGCAAGGGAACGTCATCGCGCCGTTCCCGCAAGGGTGCCACCCGGAGTTTGATGACGTTCAGACGATAATAGAGATCACTGCGAAAGATCCCCGCCCCTACCGCCTCTTCCAGGTCGACTTTGGAGGACGCGAGAATACGCAGGTCGAGGGGACGGGGCTGGGTCGCGCCGATAGGCTGGACCTCCCGCTCTTCGATGACACGCAGGAGCTTGATCTGGACGGCCATGGGCATGCTCTCGATCTCGTCCAGGAACAAGGTGCCACGATGACTGTGTTCGATATGGCCGACACGACGGCGCACGGCGCCGGGGAATGCCCCGGCCTCGTGGCCGAACAGCTCGCTCTCGATCAGGCCGTCGGGAAGCGCGCCGCAATTCACGGCGACAAACGGGTGAATGCGACGGCGGCCGCCGTTGTGCAGGGCGCGTGCGACGACCTCCTTGCCGACACCGGTCTCCCCCTCGATCAGCACGTCCAGCCGGGCGTCGGCGAGTTGGGCAATGGTGTCGCGCAATCGCACCATGGTCTCGGACGCGCCGATCAGAGGCAGTTCGAGCCCGACCTCGGCTGCGGCCGCGGAGAGGCGACGGTTGTCCAGCACAAGGGCGCGCTTCTCCAACGCGCGCTTGAGACTGCCGAGCAGGCGGTCGAAGGCGAAGGGCTTTGCCACGAAATCATAGGCGCCGTGACGCAGAGCCTCGACCGCATCCTCGATATCGCCGTGGCCCGTCATCATGATCACGGGCAGGCCGTCGTCGATGGCCTGAAGGCGGCTCAGCAGCTGGCGACCGTCGAGTCCGGGCATGCGCAGATCGCTGACGACCACACCGAGGAAGCCGGGATCGAGAGCCTTCAGCGCGGCCTCGGCTGATGAATGTGCCGTGACGTCGAACCCCTCGATCTCCAGACGTTCGGCGAGCGCCGCGCGGAAATCGTCATCGTCATCGACGAGGGCTATGGCAAAGGGGCGTGCGAAATCCATCAATGAGACGCCTTCAGTGAAATGACGAAGGTCGCCCCTGATCCGGACGGACTGAGGATCAACTCACCGCCGAAGCCCGCGACGATGTCGCGACAGATCACCAGGCCCAGACCCAGGCCGTTGGGCTTGGTCGTGACGAACGGGGTGAACAGGGCCTGGGCGACGGCCGGGTCAAGGCCGGGGCCATTGTCGGCGATGACGATCTCGACGTGATCGCGGGCAGACCGTACCTCGATCGACAAGCGGGGCGCGGCAGGACGGGCCTCCTCCAGCGCCTCGATGGCATTCTGGACCAGGTTCACAATAACCTGTTCCAACCGCACTCTTTCCGCCAAGGCGAAGCAAGGGGCTGTCGTGGTGGTCCGATCGAGGGTTATGCGGCTCTCGCGCAGACGTCCCGATAGAAGAATCAGGGCACCGTCGATGGCGGCTTCGGGATCGACGAGCGATGGGGTGGACGCGGTCTTGCGTGCAAAGGCTCGCAATTCGTCGGTGATCGAACCGATGCGCCCCGTCAGGTCGGCGATGCGGGTGAGGTTACGTTGGACACCCGACCTATCCCCACGATCCAGATAGGCCGAGGCGCTGTCAGCATGTGTGCGAATGGCAGCGACCGGCTGGTTGATCTCGTGCGCCACGCCGGCTGCGATCTGGCCCAGGGTCGCCAGCTTGTTGGCCTGAACCAGTTCGTCGCGCAGCAATTCGCGACTGGCCTCGGCCTGGCGGCGTTCGTCGATCTGGCGGTTGAGTTCGTCGTTGGCGACGCGAAGTTCGACCGTACGTTCGTCGATACGATGCTCGAGCTCGGCACGGGCGGCGATCTGGGCCAAGGCCTGGGCCTGCGTCAGCTGGCGACGTCGGATCAGGACGGCGACGACGACCATCAACAGGGTGACGATCAGGGCCGCGACGGCGCGGGCGTTGGTCACCGCCACCAGGATGGCGTTCCCGGCCGGGGACAGCAGATGCAGGGTCCAGCCCGGCGTGCTGGTCGGGGCCTGGGCGGAAATCCAGGGCTGGTCCGGGCCATTGACCGGCGCAGAGACCAGCCGGGGCGTGCTGGTCGTGGTCTGGAAGGGCAGGGGGGCCAGGGCGTCGTGGCCCAGAGTCTGACCGGCCAGCACCAGACGACGTTGCTCAGGCGTCATCTGTGCAACCGTGCGGAAACGCCAGTCGGGAACGGAGGTTATCAGGACCACGCCGCTCTGGTCCGAGACATAGGCAGGCTCGCCCGAGCCGCGCCATTCCTGTTCCAGGGCATCGAACTCGACCTTGACCACAACGACGCCGAGCAGCCGGCCGGAACCGTCGGAGAGCCGGCGCGCGAGATACAGTCCCGGTCGGCCGCTGACGGTGCCCAAGGCAAAGAACTCTGCGGATCCTTGCGCGATCGCGCGGGTGAAATAGGGCCTGAAACTGTAATTTGAGCCGACGAAACTGGTCGGGAGCCGCCAGTTGGAAGCTGCGCGGGCGACGCCGTTCGTGTCCAGCAGATAGATGGCGGCGGCCCGGGTCTGGTCCGCAAGCAGCTCCAGCTTGCGATTCACAAGTTCGGCCCGTGCCGGTGTCGCGTCGCTCAGCAGCATGACCGCCTCGGGGTCCTGAACCAGGACCAGGGGCAGGGACCGGTGCTTCTCGAGCTCGCTGCGCAGGACTGCGGCGTGCAGGGCGGCGGCAGCCTGTGCTTGGCGGCCTATGTCACGTTCGGCCTGACGGCGGGCGACCTCGCCCGCAGCGACTGCGGCTGTGATCGTCAGGATCAGCCAGGCGACGATGACGAGCGGCCAGGGCCCCTTCGACGCCTGCTGGGCGAGGCCACCAATGAAAGTCCTCAGAACAGCCATGTCGCCAATGTGCGATTTTCCGCACGATCTAGCCATAGTCATTGGCGGAATTTCGCACTACTCGCCTGAAAAATTGACCAGTAATGGAGAATTATTCAGGGAAAACAGTGCATAGACCGAGCGAGAAGAAGGATTTCGAATCCGGCGAAAGCGCGGCGAAGATCGGTCCAGCGAAGGCGACGCAAGATCGCATCGAGGAAACAGCGGACCTGGTCCGTCGAGAGGAAGCGGTCTTGAACCCCAGTACGCCTGCCATGCCGACGCCGGTCAAACACCCCTTCTATCGCCACCTGTATTTCCAGGTGCTGATCGCCATCGCGCTGGGGGCGCTGATCGGGCATTTCTGGCCCAGCACGACGGGGCCGAACGGGGAGGCGATCGCGGGCTTCGGCGAGAAGCTGAAGCCGCTGGGCGATGCCTTCATCCGGCTGGTCAAGATGATCATCGCGCCGGTGATCTTCCTGACCGTGGCGACGGGGATCGCGCATCTGAGGGATCTGGCGCGTCTGGGCCGGGTGGTGGGCAAGGCGTTTGCCTATTTCCTGACCTTCTCGACCCTGGCGCTGATCGTCGGGCTGATCGTGGCCAATCTGGTCAAGCCGGGCGCCGGCATGAACATCGATCCGGCCAGTCTGAACGCCGGGGCGGTCGCCGCCTATGCGGACAAGGCGCACGATACCTCGATCGTCGGCTTCCTGATGAACATCATCCCCGAGACCGTGGTCGGGGCGTTCGCGGGCGGCGAAATCCTGCAGGTGCTGTTCTTCTCGGTGCTGTTCGGGGTGTCCCTGGCCATCATCGGGGACCGGGCCCAGCCGGTGCTGAACGTGCTGGAGAGCCTGTCGGACGCCATGTTCAAGCTGGTAGCGATCCTGATGAAGGCGGCGCCGATCGGGGCGTTCGGGGCCTTTGCCTTCACCATCGGCAAGTACGGGATCGAATCGGTGGTCAACCTGGCCGCTCTGGTGCTGACCTTCTATTTCACGGCCGCCCTGTTCGTCGTCGTGATCCTGGGGACCGTGGCGCGGCTGAACGGGTTCTCGATCTTCAAGCTGATGCGGTATCTGAAGGAGGAGCTGCTGCTGGTGCTGGGCACATCCTCGTCCGAGGCGGCCCTGCCCAGCCTGATTCAGAAGATGGGGGCGGCGGGTTGCGACAAGTCCGTGGTCGGGGTGGTCGTGCCGACGGGATATTCGTTCAACCTGGACGGCACCAACATCTACATGACCCTGGCGGCGCTGTTCATCGCCCAGGCGTGCGGGGTCGAGCTGACGCTGGGCGAGCAGGTTCTGCTGCTGGCGGTGGCCATGCTGTCGTCCAAGGGGGCGGCGGGGGTGACGGGGGCGGGCTTCATCACCCTGGCCGCGACCCTGGCGGTGGTGCCGTCGGTGCCGGTCGCGGGGATGGCGCTGATCCTGGGCGTGGACCGGTTCATGAGCGAGTGCCGGGCCCTGACCAACTTCATCGGCAACGCCGTGGCCACCATCGTGGTGGCGCGCTGGGAGAACGAGCTGGATCGCGACGCGCTGGACGCCGCCCTGAACGGAACGCCCAAAGCCCTGGCCGCACAGCCCGACCCGAAGGCGGGGCCGGGCGACGACACGGCCGTGGTCGCAGACTGACGAGCCCGCAAACACAATCAACGACGCCGCAAAGGCGACTGAGGGAGGAACAAATGAGAACCTTGAAGAGCACACTGTTCGCGACAACGGCCGCCGCCGTACTGACCCTGGCGGGTGCCGCAATGGCCCAGACGCCGCCGACGCAGGATGCCGCCGCGCAGCCCGACGGGATCGACCCCGACGCGGCCCAGGTCGAGGACGTCGTCGTTGTTGGATCCCAGATCCGCGGTGCCTCGACGACGGCAGCCCTGCCCGTGACGGTCATCACGGCCGATGAGGTCCTGGCCACCGGTGCGGTGAACGGCGACGATCTGTTGCGGTCCATTCCCCAGATGGGCGACGTGCTGTTCTCCGCGGCCAACAATCCCCAGACCTCCAACGCAGCGCGCGGCGACGTCAACTCGGTCAATCTGCGCTCGCTCGGCGTCGGCAACACTCTAGTCCTTCTGAACGGTCGCCGGATCGTTTCCCACCCGACCAGCCAGGGCACGTCAGACACGGGGACTGTGCCGGTGCTCAGCTACAACTCCAACGCCATTTCTGTATCAGGGCTGGAGCGGCTTGAAGTGTTGCTGGACGGCGCGGCCGCCATCTACGGCGCGGACGCGGTCGCCGGCGTAGTCAACACGGTTCTGGAAGACGATTTCGACGGCCTCGAGGTCGAGACCCAATATGGCGGTGCGGAGGGCACCCACCTGCGGGAGTTCACCCTGGGCGTCCATGCGGGCAAGGACTTCGCCAAGGGCAATGTCTCTGCCTTCATCGACTACACCAAGCGCGAGGCCCTGCTGGCCGAGGACCAGGATTTCACGGCCTCGGCCGATCTGCGTCCCTTCTTCGCGAACGAGCCCGGTTTCGAGACCTCGGCCGACCCGGATGCCCGGGCTACGCGGGGTGCCTGGGCTAGCCTCGCGGCACGGACAACGACGGCGATCCGCAGGAACGGCACGGCCCTGACCACCGCTGCCGGGGTCTTCCACAGCCAGCCGTCCAGCTATGGCTGTGGCGCGCCGATCGCGACAGACATCTGTATCGCCTCGGGGGCGATCAGCTTCACCGGCGCTGGCCGTGACCTGCGCTACGATACGGCCATCGGCACCACGGTGACCCCAGAAGTCGAGCGGTTGAACACCTTCTTCACCGGTCACTACGACTTTGACAACGGGATCACGGCCTTTGGTGAGATCGGCTTCTATGCCGCGACGACCCAGAACATCCAGCCGCCGACCATCAACCTGAACGCCATCTACATCCCGGCGTCCAACTACTGGAACCCGTTCGGCCCGGTGACCTTCGCCAACGGCCAGGCCAATCCGAACCGGCTGTCCGGCCTGACCGGCGTGCCGACGGCCGGCCTGCCAGTCCGTCTGACCAACTACCGCTTCAATGACACCGGGTTCCAGACGGTCGATGTCGACAACTATCAGGCCCGGTTGCTGGGCGGGCTGCGCGGTGAATGGCGCGGCTTCAACTGGGAAAGCGCGCTGATGTATTCGCAGGCCGGGGCCACCGACACCTCGAATGCGGTGAACATGACCGCGCTTCAGGCCAGCCTGGCCCTGTCGACGCCCGACGCCTACAACCCCTTCAACGGCGGGTGCGTGACCACCACGACGTTCGGCGACTGCACCCCCAGCTCCCAGGTCGCGATCGACGCCATCTCGACCGACCTGGTGCGCGAATCCGAGACCGGCCTGACCCTGTGGGACTTCAAGGTCTCCCGGCCGGACCTGCTGAACCTTTGGGCCGGGCCGCTGGGCGTGGCCTTTGGTGTCGAGGCGCGCCATGAGACCCAGGACGACGACCGCGACGCCGATCTGGACGGCACCAACATCTTCCGCGACGTCGTGGACGGCACGATCAGCATCTCGAACCTGGCCGCCGTCAGCTCCAACCCGGACACCCACGGCGAACGGGACGTGTTCTCGGCCTATGTCGAGTTCGCCGTGCCCGTCGTTTCGCCGGGGATGAACATCCCGTTCGTCGAGAGCCTGACCTTCCAGGTCGCCGGTCGCTACGAGAACTATTCCGACTTCGGCAATGTGGCCAAGCCCAAGATCGCGGGTGCCTGGGACATCGGTCACGGACTGCGGGTCCGGGCGTCCTACTCCGAAGGCTTCCGCGCGCCGAACCTGGAACAGACCAATGCTGCGACCTATGCGCGCCTGGCCACCAACAACGACTACATCCGCTGCGAGGCGGACCTGCGGGCGCGCCGGATCGCCACCTTCAACGCCTGTTCCCAGTCGATCGGCTATTCGCTGCTGGTCTCGGGCAATCCGGACCTGAAACCCGAGGAGAGCACCAACCAGTCCGTCGGTCTGGTGTTCCAGCCGACCTTCATCCCACCGAGCTGGGGCGACTTCACCTTTACCGTCGATCGCTGGAAGATCGAACAGACCGACATCGTCGGCCTGATCGGCGGCCAGACGGGCGTGGTTCAGGACTATCTGGCCCGGGTCCAGGGCAGTTCCAGCGCAAACGTCAACCGCGCGGCGCCGACCGTCGACGACGTCGCCTTCTTCGCCGGTACGGGTATCGCGCCGGTCGGCCAGTTGCTCAGCGTCTCGGACCGGTTCGTGAACCTGCTGCCACAGGACGTGCAGGGCATCGACTTCGGGATGCAATGGCGGCTGCGCGACACGCCGATCGGCCGGTTCCGCTTCAGCCTGAACGCCGCCAAGCTGATCGACTTCAATCGTGATGCAGGCCCCGCGATCGACGAACTGGACGCGGCCCGCGACGCCGGGACGATCAATCCCGCGACGCCACTGCCGATCGCGTCCAACCTGCTGGCGCGCAACGGCCGGCCCGAGTGGAAGGTCACGTCCAATCTGACCTGGTCCAACGGACCCTGGCAGGTCGGAGCGTTCGCCCAGTATACGGGCGCGGTACGCGAGACCGGCTTTTTGTCCACCACCGGCGAACAGTGGAAGGTCGATAGCCAGATCACCGGTAACCTGTATGGCCAGTACGAGTTCGACGATGCCATGGGCTGGGTCCGTGGAACCAAGGTCCGCGTCGGTGCCCGCAACATCACCAACGAAACACCTCCCCTGGCGCAATCAGGCTATCTGGGATCGCTGTACCGCCCCTACGGTCGCTACTGGTACGTCAACCTGTCCACCAGCTTCTAGGTGGCATCAGGCTCGTGACGCGCTGACCTGCGGCGCGAGCGCATTCTTCTCCCCGAAACTGGGGCGGCGCTCCGGCGTCGCCCCAGCCTTTTCTTTCCGGATTCAAGCATGATGGTCCTGACCCGTACCATGCGTCCGATCGTTATGGCCCTGTCGGCCATCGGTCTCCTGGCGGCCTGCGCGATCGCCGGCGAGGCGGCCACTGCAGAGGCCGGCGTCGAGCCTGCCGAGGCGACCTGCCCCGACGGCCTGCCCGCGCGCACCGCCTGCTATCGGGGGCGGTCGGACGAGGGTGCCTTCTACTGGATCGCCATTCCGGCCGACTGGAACGGCACCCTGGTCGTCCACGCCCACGGCGGGCCGCGCACCCAGCCTCCGGCACAGGACGACCCGGTCGAGGATCTGCAACGGTTCGCGGTGACCGTGGGGGAAGGCTACGCCTGGGCCGGATCGACCTATCGACGCGGCGGCTATGGCGTACGGATGGCCGCCGAGGACACGGACATTCTGAGGACGATCTTCTGGGGCCGGTTTGGCAAGCCCAGGCGGACCATTCTTCACGGCCAGTCATGGGGCGGCAATGTCGCGGCCAAGGCGGCGGAACTCTACGCGATCGCCGCCGACGGATCGAACAACTACGACGGCGTCATGCTAACGGCCGGGGTGACCTCAGGCGGTACCCGAGCCTATGGGTTTCGTGCCGACCTGCGCGCCGTGTACCAGTTCTATTGCCGGAATCACCCCAGGCCGGATGAGCAGCAGTATCCGATCTGGCAGGGTTTGCCTGCCGATCAAAGCATGTCTCGGGCTGAGCTATCCGCGCGCGTTGACGAGTGCACCGGCGTCGGACTTCGGCCCTCGGAGCGAACGGCACTTCAGACATCCAACCTCCGCAACATACTTGGTGTGACCGGTATCGGCGAACCACAACTGGTAGCCCATCTGGCGTGGGCAACGAACCTTTTTCAGGACATCGTCCACCGTCGGCTAGGTGGTCTTAATCCCTTCTCCAATGCCGGCGTCACCTATTCCGGATCGGATGACGATGCGGCGCTGAATGCCGGGGTCGAACGCTTTTCGGCGCATCCAATGGCTGTGGCACGGCTCGCATATGACGCCGACCTGAGCGGGATCATCGTTCTGCCTACAGTGACCATTCATGCCAAGTACGATCCCACCGTGTTTGTCGGCGTAGATCATTTCTACCGCCAGACGGTAGCATCAGCCGGGCGATCGAATCTGCTCGTTCAGACTTTCACCAACGAAGTTGATCATTCGAAACTCAGCAACTCCGAGTATGCCGCGTTGCTCAAAAATCTGTCTGAATGGATAGATACGGGAACAAGCCCTTCCTCTAGTGAAATCGCGGCTGACTGCGATCAGTATGTAACGCGATACGAAGAGCCATGTCTGTTCGATCTAGATTTTGTACCGTCACTATCGGTAGGTTCGGTTAATCCTTGAGCGTGAATGTCCTCTGCAGTCATCAAGAAGATGGGCTTAATCATCGACCTAACGGTACTGTCAGTCTAGGGCCAATCCATTTCCATTGAACGTGCCTTAAGCCGCTGATGGAGATGACGTCTCGTGAAGCCGGTCTCGTTCAAGCGCCACCGATTTCCAAGCGATATGATTCATCAGGCGGTATGGCTGTACTTCCGCTTCAGCCTCAGTTTTCGTGACCCCGGGGGGGGGGGCTGGCGCAGCGCGGGATTGTGCCGTGGGCTATGATACGATCCGGTGCTGGACGATTGAGTTTGGAACGCTGATCGCGAAGCGGCTGAACCGCCGCCATTTCGTTGGCATCTGGATGAAATGGTCTGTTCGAGCGGCGGAAAGCGCATGTGCCTTTGGCGGGCCGTCGATGACGAGAACGACAGCAGCAGAGGTTCAAATCCCAAGCCGCATCGCAGAGATTCCTCACCACCCACGCAGCGATCTACATGCCTTCAACATCCAACACCATCTGATCAGCAGACCCGCCCTTTGACGCGTTCGCTAGGAAGCGAATGCTGCTTGTGCGACCGTGGTCGCCTGATTTCGGCAGGGTGTGGAGCTTCTCAATTCGGCCGGGTTATCCTGAAAGTCCCACCCTTCGCCGCATTCGCACCGATGTGGATGCCGCATGACAACCTCTAGGCCGTCCGAACCCGCCAGGCTGCGGTGAAATCAGCCCAACAGGGTCATCAGGTTGCCGGTGGGCCGATGGTGACCGCGAGTTGGCCCAAGCCATTGATGGCCCCCACCAGTATATCGCCCTGAACGACCGGACCAACGCCGGCTGGCGTGCCGGTATAGATCAGGTCGCCCGGCTCCAGCCGATAGAATTTGGATAGGTGGGCGATGATTTCCGGAACCGACCAGATCAGGTCGGCCAGGTCGCCGGTCTGTCTGGTCGTGCCATTGACGGTCAGGGTGATA
This sequence comes from Brevundimonas sp. NIBR10, assembly GCF_027912515.1. Taxonomy (NCBI): domain Bacteria; kingdom Pseudomonadati; phylum Pseudomonadota; class Alphaproteobacteria; order Caulobacterales; family Caulobacteraceae; genus Brevundimonas; species Brevundimonas sp. NIBR10. Next base: position 3,058,810 of record NZ_CP115464.1, on the reverse strand, counting down.
GCACCTTTCGAGACGTTGAAGCCCGCCGCCGGACTTATCGGGCCCAGGGGCTTGGATTCCTCGACATTCTTACCCGCGTCCCAGGGACGGCCAGCGTCGCGAGCAATGAATTGAAGGTCGCGCCGTGTCATGTCCAACCCGACAGCGTAGCCATAGACGAGGTCGAGCGCCTGCTCCTCCGGTACGTTTCGACCCGACTTGCCGATGGCGACGACCAGTTCGATCTCGTGCTGGTAATCCGATGTGGCCTGCGGATAGGCGATGATGCTGCCGTCGGGAACGACTGTCTCGGGCCAGCCGGTGAAGAAGAAGGGCGGCTCGCGGTCCGGATCCTTTCCCATTTCGCGGGCATGAGCCGCGTAGTTGCGACCGATGCAGAACAGGCGACGGATGGGAAAGCTTTCACCTGTGGTGGTCGGGGCCAAAACGGGGGCTGCCGGCTCGAAGATCAGTTTCACGCGTTTTCTTCCCTGTAGAGATTCAGCTTTTCCTGGCAGGCCCGGTCGGAGTAGCCGAACAGGACCAGGGTGTCGTCCGCCTCGAACCGCAAGCGCGTCCAGGACGGAACGACCATGATGTCGCGCGTCGCCAATGGCATCGGCGCGTCGTTCAGCCAGGCCCGCCCGGCCCCCTCGACCACCACATAAATACTGGCGTCGGTCGATCGACGGCTGCGGGAGGAGAACCCCTTGGGCAGCAGGCGAACATGGGCCAAGATCGTCGGCATGATCGACCCGCCGTCGGCGGGGTTTGTGAACTCCAGCGCGTGGCCCAGATGCGGATCCGGCTCTCCGGCCTGGGCCAAGCGATCCAGGGCGGAACGCCATTCGGCGTAAGGGTAGTGAAACAGAGGCTGATGCGACGGGCGACGGTCGGCGATACTGCCCCGCATGGGACGCAGATTGTGGCCGTATCGGCTGGACGTATCGCCGGGCGGGACGGTTTCGGGATGGGCGTCGCAGCCCAGTCTTTCCGAGAAACTGGCATCGAAATGGCTGACAGTCGGGATGTCCAGACCGTCCAGCCAGATCATGGGCCGGTCGCTTGGATTGCCGTGGTCGTGCCACTGGCCACCCGGAGTCAGAACCAGGTCGAAGGGCCGCATGAAGGCCTTCTCGCCGTCCACGGCGGTGAAGGCCCCTTCACCCTCCATGACGAATCGCAGGGCGCACTGAGTGTGACGATGGCAGGGCGCGACCTCGCCCGGCAGGATCAACTGCAGCCCTCCATACAGACTGTTGGTGATCCGGGAGGCACCGGGCAGGCCCGGGTTTTCCAGGATCAAAACGCGCCGCTCGGCCTGGGCCGCGCTGATCAGATCGCCGGCGCGCATCAGATAGTGGCGTGCGTCGTCATAGCTCCATTTGTGCGCCACGACCGCCGACGACGGTTCGGGCGTCACCAGCGAGGCCAGCACCTCCCACAGCGGGCTCAGGCACGCGGGCCGCATCTCGTCGTACAGCGCCTGAAGCTGGCTGGTCTGTTCATTGCTCAGGGCGGCCTGGGACATGCGGTCAGACCTGGATGACGACGCGATCGTCGACCGGCTTGGTGCCCGGAATGCTCATGGCGGCGACAAAGGCGTCCCACACCTCGGCCGGCTGTCCGGCCTGGAACATGAACCGCTCCAGATGCTTGCCCATGACCGGATGGGCCCGGTAGTCGGCCAGGGGCAGGCCTTCGGTCAGATGCTCACGCTCGGCGACCGGCAGGACGATCAGCTTGGCGACCTCGGGATCTCGGACGACGCCCTTGGGGTCGTGCCCGGCCTCGACGGCATCCATGTCGGCCATCAACTGCTTGCGCAGCATCTGGATGCCACGGTCGCTGAGTCCCAGTCTCTCCCTGGTGCGATCGGCGACGACGCCCTGACCCACCCAGGCGATGAAGTCCTGGTTGATCACGTGGGTGCTGATCCAGCGGCCGGTTTCGGGATCCTTGATCGGCCCCTTCCAGGTCGGGATCGGACCCTGGACATAGGGCTCAGACTCCTTGGGCACACGATTGAAGACCCAGGAAATGCTGAGCGTGTTCTCGTCATCGATCGGCACGCGCCATTCGAAATGGTCGCCGAGGAAGAAGCAGTTCGGCAGCAGGCAGACGCGGCCGACGGTCCACATCGCGTGGTTCTCGGGCTGTCCCTCTCGCTCGCGTCGATAGATCAGGCCGTATTCGAACTCGTCGAAGGCGACCTGGAGGTGCTTGGGTCCCAGCTCGGCCATGGCGTCCTGCTGGCGGCGCGACCAGTTGGTGTGCATCCACTCGAAGTGGACGGGGTCGATCGAGTTCTCCTGGCACTGAAGCCAGTTGCAGGGGATCTCGGAGACAATGATCTGGGTGAAGCCGTTGTCCCAGGTGAACGGCTCCCAGTTCGGCAATTCCGGCGCGGGCAGGCTACCGGTTTGGGGAGCGGCCTGCAGCGGCATCAACCAAACCGTGTCGGTTTCCTTGGCCTTCGCTCGGAACTCGGCGCACTCGGAGCTACCGTACCTTCCTTCGAAGTTTGGTCGTTTGATCCAGTAGAAGCCGGTCGGAATGCGGGGTTCCTCGCGGTAGGGAAGCAAGGATCGGAACTGGCGACCGACCTCGTCGGCCTTCGCCGCGCGATCCTTACGGCGCTGCTGGAACGGCGTTAGCGGCGGACTAGGAATCGCGCGGGGGAGGGGCGCGATCAGCTCGACTTCCCGCTCGTCCGGCAGCAGACGCCAGCCTTCCGAGGCCGACATCTCGATCGTGAGGCGTTCCGCCGTCGCCGACCCGAGGTTCTCGTAAAGAAGGTCGACCGATCCAATCCGACTCGCATCGGCCAAACGCTCGTGCAGACGTTCGAAGAAGGCGTAGAGGTCGTCTCGCCACTTCCCCCATGCCGCAACATAGCGGTTGTGGTCGTACTGGCTTGCCTCGCCAGAGAGGTCGTCGCTTCCGATGAAAAAACCCTCGCCCATCCGCATGATGGCAGTCGCAAGCGGCGAAAGCTGCTCGCAACGTTTGACAAGCGAGACTATCGCCTCTCCCCGAAGAGTCTTCACCATCAGCCGCGCGATTCTCAGCCGCCCAGAATCCAGCTGGCCGGAATCCCAGTCGGCTACGACCTGTGGGTGCCGGGCCAACAGTGCCGCGTTCTCGCGCTGTAGCTGCAGAATCTTTTTCCGGTCGTGGTCGACTGGGTCTGGCAGGAGCCAACTGTCCGGGGGAGCCTTTGCGGCGAGGCCGCACCGTCGAGCGGTCACGCGAGGCCCGGAGTCGTGGCTGAGCAGGACTTTAGGGGTCGCTGTGGGCGTATCGAGCGCTTGAGCTACGAGCCCATCGTCGGCTCGCGAGGGATCCAACCCAGGATGCAGCGACCAGTCTGTCCGCGGTACCTCCGGCAGACCCAAGTTGACCTGCACCGGCGCGTCTCGGAGCTGAATTTGCGTCGGATCGCGTTCGGAGGCGGCGTCGATTTGCCTGAGCGCCGCGCGTGCGCGATTCCGCACTCGATCCTTTGGGTCGACCTTCTTTTGATCGAGCTCGGTGAGGACGGACGGCACCACCATCACGTCGACCCGTTTCACCCCTGGCAGCAGTTCGCGCCACTGAAGATCCTGTAGATCTCTGAGCTGCAGGAAGCAGTTGCAGTCGACCACGACCGCGACCGCTTCTTGAGGAGGCGAAGCCATTTCGTCGCTGTCTGTCATCGCCGGCTACAATCCATCGCTCATTGGTGTCGATCCCGTTTGGCTCGACCGAACGGACCGGCTTAGGTCAACATGAATCGCTTTCGGATGGCCAGAGAGGGAAGGAACAGCAGCGTTAGCAGCAGCCGCACTTGGCCCAATATCGCATTGCTGGCCAAGGATAGATGTACGCTACTGGCGCATTCCAGACTGCCCATTGGCATTAGCCATCGGTGACCCCCACTTGCCGCCGTCACCAAGTTGGCTAGCCCAGGCCGGCGGCAAACATGTCTGCCTTCCCGAGTGGCACCCAGTTGTTGCGTAGGATCGCGTAGACCATGGACACATGGAAGTTGATGGTGGTGGCGGTGAACACGGTCATCCACCGCGAGGCGGGGAAGGTCGGAGCGAGGCCCGGCATGATCTCGTAGGTCAACGGGAAAGTGTCACGGCCTTCGAACTGCTCTGGCGTGAGTGAGCCCAGATAGGACAACGCGGCATCCAAGCCCGCGTTGAAGCCGGCGACGTCGAGATCAGCGCTGATGCCGTCCGGCACTTCGAGCCCGGCAACCCTAGCCGACCATGTCCTGGTGAAGTTTGCGACGACCATGAGCTGGAACCCCAGTGGATGCATGTCGTCGGCCAGCCGCCAGTTCAGCATGTCCTGCTCGGAAACCCCGAGGTCAGAAGCGTGCGCAACACCTTTTCCGAGGAGGTGCTTGGTAGCAACCACGGACCGGGAGAACAGATCAAAGAAGGAATAGAGACAGGTGGTTGACATGAGCTTCCCGTGGCTTTTGCAACGCGTCTGTCCCCGGGGACCGACACTTATGTGGTTGAAGGACCGCCATTCGTGCAGTTGGTCAAGGCGGGGAGGTGAGCTGAAGCCTGTAGGCTCGGCCAGTTCAGCGCGGCTGAAAAGCACGCCCGCGATTACCGATCACGACCCACCCGGCATTGGTCGGCCGATAACCGCCCTTGCCGCCGGGTTCCGCCAGACCCAATACGACGAGCTCTGGGCCGCGATTGATGGTCGCATTGCGCGCCGGATCAACGAGGTCGAGCAGGGCGTCAATCCGTTCGTCGTCGGTCATCATTTGGTCTTCCACGGCTTGAGGGGAGAGGGCCGACCGACGCTGCCTGGCGCAACGCGGTACGGCCAGCTAATGGGCCGGCGGCCCGTCGGTCAAACCCTCATGACGACACAGTGACCCTCGTCCGCAGTCACTGTTGGACCTGAGTCCTGCCGCCACTGCCGCATTCAGCAGAGCCTTGCCCAGGCCTGATCCATCTCACCCGGCGCGAAGTCTTCTTCCAGAGCAGTCGCGCCCCCGGAGATGAAGCGTTGGGGGCCGGTCATGCCCCCCAGTCCGTTCTTGCTGTTCACATAGCCACAAATGGCCGTGGTTTCACCACGCCGCACGACGCGGACCAGGGTGAACTCTGCCGAGTCCGGATCCCGCAGACGCGCCTTGACCGCCTCCTTTCCGACGATCTCGTAGGCGGCGTCGCTGGGACCGGTTGGCTTTGGCTCGTCGCCGCAGGCGGTGAGGGGGAGAGCAAGCGCGAGGGCGGCGGCGAGGATGTTGTTACGAGGGATCATAGTGGGTCTCCGATGTCGCCGAAGAGTCTCGGCGACGGACGGTTCGCTCTACTCTCGAACACAGTCAAATCCTGCGCATACAAGCACTTATCTGCTGGACTGAGCGCGCGACCAGAGCGTTATTCGGTGCATCCAGACGGGTCGCAGGCCGGGGAGCAGACCGCTCCGCCGGCCCTGGGAGGTGAGGCCGCGCCAACGGCCAATCACCCCCACGAGGAGATCGCCATGACCATCCAGACCGCTGCCCGCCGTCCACCCCAGGACGCGCCGCCCCCCGCGACCGAGCCGCTCAAGTTCCACACGCCGCGCAAGGCCAAGGCCGCCATCGATCCCGAGAAGCAGCCAGTCACCGATCTTGCCCGTCCAAAGCCCGCGCTCGGCAAGCTGGGTGCCATGGTCCACCTGATGAGCCGTGAGCAGGGCGCCGCCCTGCACGAGCTCTGCGACGCTACCGGCTGGCAGGCCCATTCGGTGCGCGGGGCCTTGGCCGGATCGCTGAAGCGTCAGCGCGGCTATGTTATCGCCTCGGAGAAGACAGAGGGCGTCCGGCGCTACCGCATCGCGGCTCATGCCGAAGAGGCGTCGGCATGATCGACTCCATCCTGGCCGATCATGCCCTGGAGCTGCTGAGCTGCACGATCGCCGACATCATCGAGGAGGCCTACCCCATCACCGTGGAAGCGGTGATCGGCGGCGACCGCAGCCGTGAGGATCTGCTGGCCGAGGCGGGTGAGGACGTCCTCACCCTGGTGAGAGCCATGCGGGTCTATCGCCGCCGGGTGGTGTCAACTCAACCGGCCGATCGGGCAGCCGATGGCGAATGAGTTGGAGCAGCGGATCGCGGCTGATGTAGCGGGGCTCGAAGCCATGGGCCTCGAGGGCCTGCGCGCGGTCTGGAAGACCCGGTACGGGCCGCCGCCCAAACTGCGTTCGCCGCGACTGCTGCGGCTGAACCTCGCCTGGCGCATCCAGGCCGAGGCCTTTGGCGGGCTGGACGCCGAGACGAAGCGGCGGCTGCGTCGTGGCGGGGCAGGGGCCTCGGCCGCTGACCGGCTGCAGCCGGGCATACGTCTGACCCGGGAGTGGAAGGGCGTGCCGCACGAGGTGGTCGTGGAGGAGGGCAGCTTTCGCTATGACGGTCGAAGCTGGAAGAGCCTGTCGGAGATCGCCCGCCACATCAGCGGCTCGCGCTGGAACGGCCCCCGCTTCTTCGGCCTGCGCGCCGACATCGACAGGAAGGCGGCATGAGCAAGTCGCCCGTCCTGCGCTGCGCCATCTACACCCGAAAGAGCTCAGAGGAAGGGCTGGAGCAGGAGTACAACTCGCTCCACGCCCAGCGCGACGCCTGTGAGGCCTATATCAGAAGCCAGGTCGGGGAGGGCTGGACCTGCCTGAAAACCGCCTATGACGACGGCGGGATCTCCGGTGGCACCATGGACCGGCCCGGCCTGAAGCAGTTGCTTGCCGACATCGCCGCTCGGCGCATCGATGTGGTGGTGGTCTACAAGGTCGATCGCCTGACTCGGTCGCTGTGGGACTTCGCCAAGATCGTCGAGGTGTTCGACAAGCACCAGGTCTCGTTCGTCTCGGTGACCCAGTCGTTCAACACCACCTCGTCCATGGGACGACTGACGCTCAATATGCTGCTGTCGTTCGCCCAGTTCGAGAGGGAGGTCACCTCAGAGCGCATCCGGGACAAGATTGCGGCCTCCAAGGCGAAGGGGATGTGGATGGGCGGTCGCGTGCCCCTCGGTTACGACGCCGAAGGCCGAACGTTGAAGATCAACGAGGCCGAAGCCGCCACGGTCAGGCACATTTTCGATCGGTACATCGCCCTGGGCTCAGTCCATCGCCTCTGTGATGAGCTTAAGGCGGACCGTGTCACGTCCAAGCTGACCACCTTTTCGACCGGGCGGATCCAGGGCGGGCAGGGCATCAATCGCGGCGCGGCCTTCCACATCCTGTCCAATCCGGCCTATCTCGGAAAAGTTCGCCACAAAGACGTCGTACACGACGGGCTCCATTCGGCGATCATCGACCAGAGCACCTTTGATGCGGCCGGCATGATCCTGGCGGCCAATCGGGTCAAACGCGTCACTGGCTCCGCCCGTCGCACCGAGTCGGCTCTGGTGGGCAAGCTGTTCGACGAGCAGGGCCACGCCATGACCCCGACCTTCGCAGTTGGTAGAGGAGGGAAGCGATATCGCTACTACGTCTCCGGGGCGTTGCAGGTCGGTCGCACATCTGCCGGCGACACCGCCGTCCGGCGGCTGCCCGGTCCTCCGATGGATAAGCTCGTTGCGAGCATTGTCGATCGACTGGCTCGTCCGGAGGACGCCGTCCTGAAGTCGGTGACTCTCAAACCGGTAGGGTTGGAGCTGGCGTTCAGTCGCCCGCCGGACATGGAGGCCTCGGAATGGGCCCACGCCATGGGCCTGATGAGCGCAAGGCTGCGGGAGGGCGAGCGGTGCTGGCTGGCCCGATCTGGCGCAGTCCTGGCGATGACACCCTGTAGCATCGTGTTTCGAGGCGGCCGTTGCCAGATCGACGGCCATATAGCCCTGCCTGGGAGACAGGTCGACCGGGCCATGGTGTCAGCCCTGCGTCAGGCCCATGCGCTGCTAACCCGCATCGGGCTGCCATTGTCGGGCCGCGCCGCCAGGACGGGTAACGCGCTGGATGGTACTTACGAGAGACGGCTGGTGGAACTCGCCTTTCTCGCGCCCGACATTCAGCAGGCCATCATCGAAGGGTGTCAGCCGAGAGGCCTGACCCTTTCCATGCTGCATGAGGCCGAGATCCCCAATGACTGGGAAAGTCAGCGCCGGACGTTCGGCTTTGCCCCGGACTGAGGTAAATGGGTGGCCGGAGACGACCTTGCCCAAGCGAATCGAAAAATCCAACGCCGAGATCCAGGCCGCCCTTCAGGGCTGTGGCGGCATCATCGGCATTGCTGCTCGCCAGTTGGGTATGTCGCCCCGGACGCTTTCGCGTCGGATCGAGCAAACTCCGAGCCTGGCCGAAACACTCTATCATGTGAAGGAAGGGATGATCGACTACGCCCTCGGCGTCGTGATCAAGAAGGGCATGGAGGGTCATCTTCCCTCGATGAAGTGGATACTGCGCAGATTTGCACCCGATCGCGGATATGGGGTTCGCACGTCGCGCACTCGGGTCCTCGAGCTTGAGAAAGAGCAGTTGCTCAGGGAGCAGGCGCGCCACATCTTCGAAGCCTTCCGTCCCTGGTTCGAAGATACCCCGGTGGATGAACGGTAGGCCTCACCCGCGCTGCGAGGCGTGGACCAGACGATGCGCCTTTGCGGAAGCGAAGAAGCCGTCGCGCAGGTAAAGAATGTCGTGCCGCGTCCCAAGGATGGGGCAGACGAAGACGAGGTTGTTTGGCTTGTAGGCACCCGCCTGCCTCAGCTCCAGACGCTGGACGTCTGCATCATTGGATCCGAATGGCCGAATGCCGGCAATCAGACAGGCTTGGTCTCGCAGGTCGGTCGCCAGCCACCAGATTGATACGGCCCCGGTCGCCATGTCGGGCCATGCCAGCGCGGTAGACCAGACCCTGTCTCGGGCCCACAGCCGACTTAGAACCCTGGCATCAAGTGCCGGGACGGACTCGAGCTTCCGCAGTGGTCGACCGGGCACAGCTACGTTGTGAGCTGCAGCCAGACCATCATGACCGAGACGGTTGAGCAGTTCTGCTGCTCCAAGCTCCGTCGGAGCTAGCTCATGCCTTTGTGCCAAGCGCAGCGCTACCTCAGTTGAATAGGGGCTGTCGCTGCGCTTTGACCGATAGGCCCGAGCCACCCGTTTGCCATCGACTCGGTCGATCTCAACGGCGATCGCATCAAGCTCCGGAAACACGCGCGTGCCCCAAGGTATAGCCTGAGCCTTTTTGACCAGGGCGCGGCGGCGGGCTCCTCTCACCTTTGGCAGGCCTTCCAGTCCCATCAGCCGGTTCCTGATCGCCTCCAGCTGCACCTGTTGACGATCATAACGATTGCCAAGCTTGGTAGCTCTCGGTCGGCCATGACCCTTCGCGGACGCCCAGACGTACCGGTAGAGGTAGAGGTCGTAACAGGCTTTACCGGTGACTGGGCAAGCGAACGCCGGCCGTTCGCCGTGACGGAGATCAATGCCCGTGAAATCGATGGCTTGATGGCGATATTCGCCCTCGTCTTTCCACACGATCAGAGCGCTAGTGCCGTCTATGGACTTCGTTACAAATCTTAGACCGGCGCTTTCGAACACGAGCTCCTGCCCGTGCGCAAACGCAACTTTGGCGCCCTTCAACTGGCGAACCGACAGTTTTGGAAGCTCGTCGGCAAAGCTGTTGGGAGTGCCTACAGCCATCCATCGGGTCCCCTTTGAGATGTGCGCACCCATTGGGCTTAAGGGTACAATTAACGCCAAACTCCACTGGGTTCAAAACAGCAGAGACTGGCAGCCCACAGGGGGCTCAATCAGCCTCGAAAGCGGCCGGCCTGGCTAGGAGCCAGTTCGGATTCGCGACATATTCGATTTGGATTTCCGGACGTTCCCAACCGGGTGGGCGATAGAGCCTAGTCGGTAGAAAACGGTGGCGGACAGAGAGGGATTCGAACCCTCGGTAGGCTTTCACCTACACACGCTTTCCAAGCGTGCGCGATCGACCACTCCGCCACCTGTCCGTTCCACGATCGGCCCGCGGGCCTCGTCGAGCCGCCGGATGGTCGTCCGGCGGGAGGCGAGGCTGATAGAACAGCGCGGGGCGCTGGGCAAGCGCCGGATGGCTTCCCATATGGGAGGAAACCGATTTATCGACCCTGCACGACCGGAGAACCCCATGCTGTTCCGAAAGAGCCACGACCTGCCGACCCCCGAGACCGCGCTGCCGGGCCGATCGACGCCCTTGCCCACCGACGAAGTGCATTTCGTCACGGGCCGGCCGTTGAAGGGGCCGCATCCGGAGGGCTTCGAGACGGCGATCTTCGGGATGGGCTGCTTCTGGGGCGTTGAGCGCAAATTCTGGACCCTGCCCGGCGTCTGGGTGACCGCGGTTGGCTATTCGGGCGGGATCACGCCTAATCCGACCTATGAGGAGACCTGCACGGGCCTGACCGGCCAGGCCGAGGTGGTCCAGGTGGTCTTCAACCCCAAGGAAATCCCTTACGCCGAGTTGCTCAAGGTGTTCTGGGAAGGGCACGATCCGACCCAGGGCATGCGCCAGGGCAACGACGTCGGCGCGACCTATCGTTCGGCCATCTACTATCTGAACGATGACCAGGAGACCCAGGCCGAGGCGTCGCGCGAGGCCTATCAGGGCGCGCTGAGCCAGGCGGGCAGGGGAGATATCACAACCGAGATCGCACCGGCGGGGCCGTTCTACTTTGCCGAGGGATACCACCAGGGCTATCTGGCCAAGAACCCGGCTGGATATTGCGGCATCGGTGGGACGGGCGTGGTCTGTCCGATCGGCGTCGGCGTCGAGGCCTGATCCGATGGACAGGGGCGCGATCGGCAGGATTTGCCTGGCCCTGCCGGCCGTGACCCTGGACCACCCCTTCGGTGATCACCACGACGCCTATCGCGTGGGAGGCAAGATGTTCGTGATGGTCGGCCAGGACGGCGGGGTGTCGTTCAAGGTCTCGGATATCGCCTATGAGGTCCTGACCGAGACCGGTCGCGCCCGGCCGGCACCCTATCTGGCCCGGGCGAAATGGGTGAACCTTCCCGATCCCGAGGCGGCCGAGGGCTGGACGGATGCGGATATGGCCGACCATTTCGCGTCGGCGCATGCGATTGTCGCGGCAAAGCTGGCGAAGAAAGTCCGCGCCGACCTGGGTCTCTAGCCGCAGAAGTCGAAGAAGCGCTCGACGTTGGCGAGGGTCCCGGGGTGGGCGACGAACATGTCGCGCCGTCCGTCGTGCAGGGACGCCATCCAGCCCAGGCGCCGGAAGCGTGCGAACACCGGCAGGTTCGCCGGGCCTTCAGCAGTCAGGATGCTGCCGTCATGCAGCTCCGAAGGCTCGGCCCCGGCCTTGAACCGTTCGGTGTCGCCGCCGGATTCCAGATGAATGTCCCTGGGAGCCTCAGCGATGGCGAAGATCTCGAGCTTGCCGCTACGGGCCGCGCACGACAGCCCCATCTGGATGTCATCGCTGGCTTCCATACCGAAGACAAGCTGCGCCTGGCCCGCGTCCTCGTGATAGAACCAGTCATAGCTGGTGACCGGTTTGGGGGCCGAGCTCGCAGCCAGGGGCGCCCTCGCGGGCGCCGAGGGGCCGACGGTCGAACAGGCTGCGACCGTGAGGGCCCCGATCGACAAACACACGGCGGTGGCGGGTCGTTTCATCTTGCGCATCTTCGGGGTCATCCGCCGCAAAGGTCGGCGAAGCGGCGCAGTTTGGCGAGGTCGCCGGCGTCGATCTGGATGACCTGGCGCGCTTCGCCGACGGTCATCGACAGGGTCCCGCTGGCAGAGAACCGGCCGAAGACGGGATGATCGGTTCTCAGGGAGGTGACGACGGCCTGGTCCGCGCCCGGGCCTGCCTCCGTCGTCGCCGACTGGTCTCCCGAGGTCACGGTGGCGAAGCCGGGTTTCAGCGTCGATTGGTAGACCGACACCCGGGCTATGCCGGATCCGGGCGAGCACTCCAGCGTCGTGCGTAGATCAGGCGTGTCGGGGCGTTCATTGGCCAGGACGATCGGACCGGAGCCCTCGTACAGGGTCCACGTCCATGCGGGTGCCTGCATTGCCAGGACGAGTGCGGCCAGAGCTGCTGTCGAGATCATCCGGCCCGCCCCCGTGGCCCGAAATCAGGCCTGCTTTCGCGCACAATAGCCCAGAAACTCGGCGATGGCCCGCCGTTCGACCACTGTGGCGGAAACCCGGTGTACGCCGCCTTCGCCATGGACGCTGATGCGTCCATCCTCGACCAGGCTGCGCAGGGGGCTGTCCTTCACGGCGATCCGGGTCTCATCCATGGGCGAGAACGCAACCGCAGCGGTGCCCGTGGGACGGACATCCCCATAAACGGCCGCCGTCATATCGCCGGGCGCGCAGGTGACCATCATGGCCAGCTGGTCGGAGTTCGCCACGCCATAGGCCAGTTTCGCCATCGCGCCCTCGTGGCTGACATGCCAACCCAGACCGGCCTGGCTGGTGTGTTCGACCGGGCTGGACGCCGTTTCGGCCATCGGTTGGGTCTTCGCGGCAAAGGCCACGAGGCCCAGGGCGGCGACGGCAGGGATCAGGATCTTGAACATGGCACGGTCTCGCGTTCCTCGATCAACGCGAGAGCTACGGCGGAGTTCACGGCTCAGCTTAACCTTCGTTAACGACCGCTTCCTGTGTGACGAAATTATCGCGCGTTCGGCGAACGCCGGCTGCCACGCAGAATCCGTCGCCGCCATCACCTTGCGCTCAAGCAGCGAGGCTCCGAGAGCCGAACCGTAGCACCCAATCTGCGCTCAAGCAGCGAGGCTCCGCGAGCCGAGCGCTAGCGTACAATCTGCGCTCAAGCAGCGAGGCTCCGCGAGCCGAGCGGTAGCGCCCTTCCGCTAAAAGGGGCTGAACCGTTCGACCAGCGACTGGGCCGCCGGCGTCGCCTGGACCCGGCTGATGTCGCCCCGGCCGCCGTAGCTGATCCGCGCCTCGGCGATCTGGGTGTGGCTGATGGTGTTGGCGGCGGTGATGTCCTCGGGGCGGACGATGCCGGCGACGGTCAGTTCGCGAACCTCGCGGTTGGTGCGCACTTCCTGCCGACCCTGGATGACGAGGTTGCCGTTGGCCATGATGTCGGTGACCACGGCGGCGACGGTCAGGTCGACCTTCTCCGAGCGGCTGACGGAGCCGGAGCCGGACGCATTGATCTGGCCCTGGGTCCCGACCAGGTTCCCCGGATCGAAGCCGCCGGGGAAGGCGCGACCGAGGCTGTTCTCGAGGCCGAAGAAGTTCGTGACCCCGCCCGACGCGTCGTTCGAGCGCGCGCGGTTGGTGGCGTTCGAGGTCTGGGCGCTGTCGTCGATCGCGATGTTGACGGTCAGGATGTCGCCGATGTGACGGGCGCGCTGGTCCCCGAAGAACGTGCGAGCCCCGGTGCGCCACAGGCTGTTGGCGCTGGCAGCCATCCGCCCGTTCTGCTCTGCGCGGATCGCGGCCTGCTGCTCGGGCGACGGCTGATAGACCTGGCTCTGCGGCACCAGCGCGGCCGGATAGCCGATCGGGGCCAGTTCGGGGCCGCGCACGGCCTCGATGGCGGTGGAACAGGCGCCCAGCGACAGGCTGGCGGCGCAGGCGGTGAGGATCAGGGTCTTGCGCATGGTTTCGGTCCTTAGCGGGAGGCGAGGAGGGCGTTGGCCCGTGCAGACTGGGCGGCGGGGCCCGCGATGGCACGGCCGGGGCCGGTGGCGATGGCGTCGATGGTCTTGGACGAGGTGGTGTTGAGCACGGTGACCGGTTCGCCGATCGCGGCGGACCGGGTCGCACGGCCCGTGACGGTCAGGCGAACCCCGCCGACCTCATAGGCAACTTCGACCATGTCGTTGCGGGCGATGACCTGGGGTGAGGCCAGGTCGCGAGAGGCCACGGCGGCTCCGGCGCGCAGGGGCCGTTTGGCCGACAGCCCGATGGCCTGTTCAGCATCGCGGGGGCCGCCCGTGGTGGCCAGATGGGCCTGGACCGTGGTCCAGACGACGTCCTCGGGCTGGATGATGTCGCCGGTGGCGATGTTGCGGGCATAGGTCAGAATCTCCGCCGTGGCTCCCGGCCGCGCGGCCGTGGGGGTGCCGGGCGAAGCCGTAGCAACCACGGGCGACGCCATGCTTGCGCGGACGACCACCCGGCCGAGATTGCGGGGATTGTCCCACTGCAAGCCCGAGCGCAGCGCCGCAGCCTGAAGCTGGCCGGCGTCGAACACCACCGAGGGCCCGGCGCGCGAGGCCACGACGACGTTCGCTGCCGATCCAGCGCCGTCGAACAGGTCGCCCAGGGTGACCCGGCCGTCCTCGTCGACGGGATTGGCCTTGAGCGTGACCGGCCCGGCGAACACCGGTCCGGCGGCGAGAAGCGACGCGGCGGCGCCGAGAAAGAGGGCGAGGCGACGCATCAGCTCTTCACCTGCGAGGCGACCGACATCATTTCGTCGGCGGTCTTGATGACCTTGGAGTTCATCTCATAGGCCCGCTGCGCCACGATCAGCGAGCTTATCTCCGACACTGCATCGACGTTGGACGATTCCGTATAGCCCTGCAGAAGTTGCCCATAGCCGGGCTCTCCGGGCGCGGCGACGGAGGCCGGACCGGAGGCTGCGGTTTCCATCAGCAGGTTATCACCGACCGCCTCCAGCCCCGCCTCGTTGAAGAAGTTGGCGATTTCCAGCTGCCCCACGACCTGCGGATCGGTCTGGCCGTCGATCGTGGCCTGGACCTCGCCGGTCTTGGAGATGGTCACATCGACCGTGTTCTGGGGGATCGTGATGGCCGGCTCGATCGTATAGCCGTCCTCGGTGACCAGATTGCCCTCGGGGCTCAGCGAGAAGTTGCCGGCGCGGGTGTATCCGATCTCTCCGGAGGGCAGGGTCACCTGGAAATAGCCCTTGCCGTCGATGGCGACATCATAGGTGTTGTCGGTGCGGCCCGGCGTGCCCTGTTCGGTGATCCGGTAGACGCTGCCTGCCTTGACGCCCAGGCCGACCTGGATGCCGGTCGGAACGACCGTGCCGGCGCTGGACGACTGGGCCCCCATCCGCTCGACGTTCTGGTACATCAGGTCCTGGAACTCGGCCCGCTGCCGCTTGAACCCGATCGTGTTCATGTTGGCGATGTTGTTGGAGATGACTTCGACGTTCAGCTGCTGGGCAGCCATGCCGGAAGCGGCGGTTCTCAAGGCGCGCATTATTTTTGGTTCCTATCGCTCGCCGCGCGGCGGCTTGCTGCTTGAGGAAGGGCGGACTGAATACGGGTCATCAGCTGGCTCGGCCCAGCCGCTCGACCGAGCGGCGGGACAGGTCGTTGACGTTCTCGATCATCTTGGAGACGCGCTCATAGGCGCGGCTGATCTCGATCATGTTCGTGATTTCGATCAGCGGATTGACGTTGGAGCCTTCCAGGCTGCCCTGATGGATCTTGGCCCCGGCTGCCTCGATGGGCGCGGCGTTGGAGCGGTTGCGGTACAGGCCGTCGCCGTCCTTCGACAGCGCCGCTAGGGTCTCGAAACGGGCGAGGGACAGTTTGCCGACCAGCAGGCCGCCCTGCGAGATCGTGCCGTCGTCACCGACCGTGACCTGCCCCCTGGACGGATCCAGAATGATGTCGCCGCCATCGCCCTGGACCGCGTCGCCGGCCTTGGTGACCAGCTTGCCTTCGGGATCGAGAGTGAAAGCGCCGTCGCGGGTATAGGCCTCGCCGTTTCCATCATTGACGACAAAGAAAGCCCCTTCGCCCTCGATGCCGAAATCCAGATCGCGACCCGTCTGTTTCAGGGCTCCCTGGCCGAAATCGCGACCGACGCCGTTGTCGAGCACGAAGCTGGCGCTGGGCCGGATCGCCTCGTTGCGGGCCCGCTCGCCGATCTCGGCACCGACCAGCAGCTGCTCGACCTTGAAGCCGGTCGTATCGGCGTTGGCCATGTTGTTCGCCACGATGTCCAGCTCACGACGGAGCGTCATCTGGCGGGACAGGGCGACGTAGGCGGCGTTTTCCACGGTGAGCGGGCTCCTTCGTCAAGGTCCCACGCAACGACCGTGCCAACAGGGTTAATGCAGGCGCGGCGGGCTTTTGAGAGTCATTGACGGCTTCGGCACCCGGCAGGATTTGCCGGATTTCAACGCCCCGTTAACCAAACCGGCCGCATCTGGACGCTGGAATCATCCGGGACCTCCATCCATGCTGAAGCTGGGCAAGAAGAAGAAAGCGGACGCTGGCGAATCCGCGACGGCCCTGGCCGTCGCCGAGGGTGCGGAGGGGGATGCCCCGCCGACCAAGAAGAAGATCCCTCTGCTGTTCATCATCATCCCCGCAGCATTGCTGGTGCTGGGCGGCGGTGGCGGCGCGGCCTTTTTCCTGCTGTCGCCCAAGCCCGCCGCCGCCGAGGGCGAGCATGGCGAGGAAAAGGCCGACGACCACGGGGCCAAGAAGGAAGAGAAGGGTGGCCACGGCGAGAAGAAGGAGGGCGGCCACGGCGCGGCGGCGGGTGCCGAGGGCGAAGCCGGCGCGGGCGTGATCGCGGAGGGGCCGGACGGCGTGACCTTCTACACCCTGGCCCCCATGACAGTGAACATCCAGTCTGCTGACGGCCGTCCGACCTATCTGAAGCTCAAGCTCACGCTTGAGATGCATGACGCCGACCTCGCCTCGACCCTCCAGGCCGAGGCTCCCCGGATGCAGGACATGTTCCAGGGCTTCCTGCGCGAGCTGCGCCCCGAAGACCTGGCCGGCTCGTCGGGCAGCTATCAACTGCGGGCCGAGATCCTGCGCCGGGTCAATCTGATCGCGGCACCGTCCAAGATCGACGCCGTCCTGATCGAAGAGATGCTCGTTCAATGAGCGATGTCGGCTTCGCAGACACTGATCCCTCGGCCTCCGACGAGTTCCGCTCGCCGGGCTCCGAACGGGTTCTGAGCCAGGACGAGATCGACAACCTGCTCGGGTTCGACCTCGGTGACGGCGACGATTCCGAACGGTCCGGCATCCGGGCCATCATCAACTCGGCCCTCGTCAGCTATGAGCGGCTGCCGATGCTGGAAATCGTCTTCGACCGCCTGGTGCGGCTGATGACGACGTCCCTGCGCAACTTCACCTCCGACAACGTCGAGGTCAGCCTCGACAACATCTCCTCGATCCGCTTCGGCGACTATCTGAACTCCATCCCCCTGCCGGCTATTCTGGCGGTCTTCCGGGCCGAGGAGTTGGACAACTACGGCCTGCTGACTGTCGATTCCAACCTGATCTATTCGATCGTCGACGTGCTGCTGGGCGGCCGTCGCGGCACGGCGGCCCTGCGGATTGAGGGCCGGCCCTACACCACTATCGAGCGGGTTCTGGTCCAGCGGATGGTCGAGGTCATCCTGGCCGACGCTCAGGCCGCGTTCGAGCCCCTGACGCCGGTGCATTTCAATCTGGACAGGCTGGAGACCAACCCGCGTTTTGCGGCCATCGCGCGGCCGGCGAACGCCGCCATCCTGGTCAAGCTGCGCATCGACATGGAAGACCGGGGCGGGCGGGTCGAACTGCTGCTGCCCTATGCGACGCTCGAGCCCATCCGCAAGATGCTGCTGCAGCAGTTCATGGGCGAGAAGTTCGGCCGCGACAACATCTGGGAAGGCCACCTGGCCACCGAGCTCTGGACCACCGACACCGAGGTCCGCGTCGTTCTGGACGAGCAGCAGGCACCGTTGTCGACGGTGCTCAATCTCAAGGTCGGCGACACCTTCATGCTGAACGCGACACCCGACAGCGACGTCTCGATCCGCTGTGGCCCGATCCCGGTCACCACCGGCCGAATGGGCCGCAAGGGCCAGCATATCGCCATCCGCGTGGAGGGTCCGATCAGCGTCGAGGCCGCCAATAGCCTGACCAAGGGAAAGCGCTGACATGACGGGCATCATTCTCGATTCGGTCCTGATGCTGCTTCTGGTGGCGGCCCTGGCCTATGGGGTGCGGCTGGAGAAGAAGCTGACGACCCTTCGTGCCGGTCAACTGGCCTTCGCCAACGCCGTCACCGAGCTGAATCAGGCCGCCGGCCGCGCCGAGAACGCCCTGGTCAGCCTGCGCCAGTCCGGCGAGGAAGCCGACATCCTCCACGACCGCCTCATCAAGGCTCGCGAGGTCAAGACCCAGCTGGAAATGCTGATCGCCAGAGCGCCGGTTGGCGTCTCCCTCCCCCGGAGTGGGGAGGGACGGCCGGAGCGTAGCGAAGGCCAGGGTGGGGAAGTGTCCCAACCTGTCGCCCCCCGCGTTGCCCTCGCTTCACACATCCCCACCCGGACGGCTGCGCCGTCGTCCCTCCCCATGAAGGGGAGGGAGAACCCCGACGACGACCGCGCCCTGCGCATGGCCGCCCTGGCCGAGCGCATCCACGGCATGGCCGCGCCAGCCGTCGCTGCGCCGGGCCGTGAGAACGTCGCTGCCATCCTGGGGGCCCTGACCGCTAACCAAGCCGCGAAACAAAGCCTGAACCAGGCCCGTCGTAGCCTGGACGAAGACCTGTTCGCGGCCTGAGCCGTTCCTGACACGACCGAGACCTGACCCATGGCCAAGATTCCCCGCCTCCTGCCCCTGATCGCCGTCGCCATCGGCGGGGTCGTGGCGGTGCGCGCCGTCGGTGCCGCCCCAGGTTTCATGCAGGGTGCTCAGGCCTGGGCCGAGGAAGCGGTCGGCGTCGTCGCCCCGTCCGCCGCCGCCGCACCCAAGGCCCCGCCCGCCGTCTGCGCCCTCACAGAAGAGCAACTGGCGCAGCAGGCCGGTATCTCACCGGCTGAACTCCGCATTATCCAGTCCCTCTCAGCGCGTCGAACCCAGCTCGACGCGCGCGACGCCGACTTTGCCACCACCCTGCCGCTCATGGTCGCCGCCGAACAGAAGCTGGACGCCAAGCTTCAGGCGCTGAACGCCATCAAGGCCGAGGTCCAGGGCCTGCTGGGCCAGGTCGACGCCAAGGAGAAGGCCGAGACCGACCGCCTGGTCGCCGTCTATTCCGCCATGCGCCCGCGCGAGGCCGCCGCGATCTTTGTGACCCTGGAAGACAGCGTCCGACTGCCCATCGCCGCCGCCATGCGCCCGCGTGGCCTGTCGGCCATCCTGGCCCAGATGCCGGCCCCCGCCGCCCGCGAACTGACCGAGAAACTGGCTCGCCGCTTCCAGGCCCAGCAGCTGGCCGCCCGCGCCGCCGTCGCAGGTGCCGTAGACACGCCGGCACCTCAGCAGGCGGCCGCCGCCCCCGCGACACAGACCGCGACGGCCCCGACACCGACCCCGGCCTCGGCACCGGCCACCACGCCCGCGCCGGCCCCCACACGCACCGCCGCCCGCACACCGACCCGACCGGCCCGCCAGCCTGCGCGGACCCCGACGCGCCAGCCCACGCCGACCGCCGCCGCTCCGACGCCCTCGACGCCGCAGCCCTATGCGCCGACAGCGGCTTCGACGCCCGCACCGGCCCCTGCGGCCACGCCTCCGCGCCAGTCGGTTCAGTAAGTCCGGTTGGCAGGGCGGGCGAGGGGGGCTATGGAGCCGCTCCTCACGTTTCGCCTTCAGGCCTTTCCATGTCCGACACGCCCCCCGACCGCCTCTCGGTCAATCCGAACAGCCCCCACCACGACGCCGACCTTCTGGCGCGCGGCGTCGGAATCCGTTTCAAGGGCGAGGAAAAGACCAACGTCGAGGAATATTGCGTCTCCGAGGGCTGGGTCCGCCTCGCCGTCGGCAAGGCCGTGGACCGCAAGGGCAACCCCCTGACCGTCAAGCTCCAAGGCCCGGTCGAGCCCTATTTCCAGTCGGAAGGCCCCGGCGAGGGCTAAATCATTTGCCTTGAGGGCGCTGTTCGCCTATAGCGCCGCCCACTTCACACGCAGGCGTGGCGTGATCCGGGGAGACATCCCGGGCGCTCCGTTCCGAGGGATCATTTGATCCTTTAACCGTCTGCGGCGGAATAATCGGAAAAAGGACTGACCTAATGGCTCTGCCAGACTTCTCCATGCGCACCCTGCTCGAAGCAGGCGCTCACTTCGGCCACCAGACGCACCGGTGGAACCCGAAGATGGACCGCTACATCTTCGGCTCGCGCTCCAACATCCACATCATCGACCTGTCGCAGACGATGCCGCTGTTCCACCAGGCTCTGGTGGCCGTGCGTGACGTCGCCGCCAAGGGCGGTCGCGTCCTGTTCGTCGGCACCAAGCGCCAGGCGTCGGATCCCGTCGCCGAGGCCGCCAAGCGCTGCGCCCAGTACTATGTGAACCACCGCTGGCTCGGCGGCACCCTGACCAACTGGCGCACCGTGTCGGGCTCGATCGCCCGCCTGCGCGAGCTGGAAGGCATCCTGGAGCGTGGCGGCGAAGGCCGGGTCAAGAAGGAACTGGTCAACCTGAACCGCGAGAAGGACAAGCTTGAACTGTCCCTCGGCGGCATCAAGGACATGGGCTCCATCCCCGACATCATGTTCGTGATCGACACCAACAAGGAAGCGATCGCGATCCTGGAAGCCCGCAAGCTGAACATCCCGGTCATCGCCATCCTGGACACCAACTCGGATCCGGACGGCATCACCTATCCGGTCCCCGGCAACGACGACGCCGCCCGCGCCATCCAGACCTATTGCGACTTGATCGCCGACGCCGTCCTGGACGGCCTGGCCGCCGGTGCCTCCAACTCGGGCATCGACATGGGCGCTTCGGAGAACCCGGTCGAGCCGATGCTGGCCGAGGCTGCCGCCCCGGTCGCCGCTGACGTTGCCCCCGCCGGCACCGAAGCCGTGGCCGAGGAAATGCTGGCCGCTTCGGGCGAAGAGACGCCTGCTGAAGAGCCTGTCGTCGAGACTGAAGAGACCACGGCCTAAGCCTGATGCTTTCCCACCCATCCCGGCCGATGCCGGGGTGGGTGGGTCACAGGCTCACCGTCAAACTGACATAAGGCCGGGATAGTACCCCGGCCATTCCCGCATTGAAGACCTCAGGAGACCAGAAATGGCCGAGATCACCGCCGCCCTCGTCATGGAACTGCGCGCCAAGTCCGGCGTCGGCATGATGGACTGCAAGAAGGCGCTTCAGGAAACCGACGGCGACATCAACGCCGCGATCGACTGGCTGCGCGCCAAGGGCCTGTCCAAGGCCGCCAAGAAGGCTGACCGGGTCGCCGCCGAAGGCCTCGTGGCCGTCGCCAGCCGTGAAGACGGCAAGGGCGAAATCGGTGCCGCCATCGAGTTCAACTCGGAAACCGACTTCGTCGCCCGCAACGACCTGTTCCAGAATGCCGCCAAGTCCTTCGCCGAGAAGGGCCTTGAGCACCACAGCGTCGAAGCCCTGCACGGCGCAGAGCTGGAAAACGGCAAGACCGTCCAGGACGAAGTGACCCAGATGATCGCCACCATCGGCGAGAACATGCAACTGCGCCGCGCCGCCCGCCTGTCGGTCTCGGAAGGCGTCGTCGCCTCCTACGTCCACAACGCCGTGTCGCCGGGACTCGGCCGTATCGGAGTGTTGGTCGCCCTGGAAGGCGAGGGCGACAAGACCGCCCTGCGTGAACTGGGCCGCAAGATCGCCATGCACGTCGCGGCGACCGCGCCCCTGTCGCTGAACACCGACGACCTGGACCCCGCCGCCGTCGAGAAGGAACGGCAGGTCCTGACCGAAAAGGCCAAGGAAGAAGGCAAGCCGGAAAACATGATCGCCAAGATCGTGGAAGGCCAGATCAACAAGTTCCAGAAGGACGTCGTGCTGACCAAGCAGCCCTTCGTCATGAACCCCGACGTGACCATCGAACAACTGGTCAAGGATTCGGCCAAGGAACTGGGCTCCTCCAACCTGCACCTGGCCGGCTTCGTGCGCCTGGCCCTGGGTGAAGGCGTCGAGAAGGTCGAAGGCCCCGACTTCGCTGCCGAGGTCGCCTCGATGATGGCCCCGCAAGCGTAACCACACTTAGTTCGTGACTATCGGGGCGCGTTCGGCTTTGAAGCCGGACGCGCCCTTTCTATGATCCGCCTCTGATTCCGCGTAACGAGAACTCCATGACCGACGCCCCGAAATACAAACGCGTCCTGCTCAAGGTCTCGGGCGAGGTCCTGATGGGCGAGCAGGGCTATGGCATCGACATGAAAACCGTCGACGGCGTCGCCGCCGCCGTGAAGCGGGTCGTCGAATCGGGTACCGAGGTCTGTCTGGTCATCGGCGGGGGCAACATCTTCCGTGGCCTGTCCAAGGCCGCCGCCGACATGGAACGGGCCAGCGCCGACTATATGGGCATGCTGGCCACCGTCATGAACGCCCTGGCCATGCAGAATGCGCTGGAGAAGATCGGCGTCTACACCCGGGTCCAGAGCGCCATCCCCATGGCCGCAATCGCCGAACCCTACATCCGCCGACGCGCCGTCCGCCACCTGGAGAAGGGCCGCGTGGTCATCTTCGCCGCGGGCACCGGCAACCCCTATTTCACGACTGACACCGCCGCCGCCCTGCGCGCCGCCGAAATGAACTGCGACGCTCTGTTGAAGGGCACGTCGGTCGACGGCGTCTATTCGGCCGATCCCAAGAAGGACAAGTCGGCGACCCGCTACGACCACCTGACCTATCAGGATGTCCTGACCCAGAACCTGAAAGTCATGGACGCCGCCGCCATCGCCCTGATGCGCGAATCGAAGATCCCGATCGTGGTCTTCTCGATCCGCGAGGAGGATTCCCTGCGCAAGGTCCTGAACGGGCAGGGCACCTTCACCGTCATCAGCGACGACGCGTAAAAACGACCAGAGACGACAGGAGACACGCATGGCCAAGCCCGATCTGAAGACCTACCGCGAGAAGATGGACAAGGCGGTCGCCTCCCTGAAGGAGGAATATTCCGGCCTGCGCACCGGTCGGGCCAACGCCGGTCTGCTGGATCCGGTCCAGGTCCAGGCCTATGGCTCCAACTCGCCGCTGAACGCCGTCGCCGCCATCAGCGTGCCCGAGCCGCGCATGATCTCGGTCAGCGTCTGGGACAAGACCATGGTGGGCCCGGTCGAGAAGGCGATTCGCGCCGCCGGTCTGGGCCTCAACCCGATCGTGGACGGCCAGACCCTGCGTATTCCGGTGCCGCCCCTGACCGAAGAACGCCGCAAGGACCTCGCCAAACTGGCCGGCAAATATGCCGAGCAGCAGAAGATTTCCGTCCGCAACGTCCGTCGCGATGCCAACGATGACCTGAAGAAGGCTGAAAAGGCAGGCGAAATCAGCCAGGACGAGCAGAAGAAGATGGAGACCGAGGTCCAGAAGGACACCGACGCGGCCATCAAGCGCATAGACGAGACCTTGAGAACCAAGGAAGTTGAGATCATGCAGGTCTGAGTTGCGGACCTCGGCGGGACAGGATTGAAATGACGGCTCAAATCGCCGATCTGCCCGGATCGCCAGACGGTCCCCGGCACGTGGCGCTGATCATGGACGGCAACGGTCGCTGGGCGCAGGCTCGCGGCCTGCCGCGTGCCGTGGGCCATCGCGAGGGCGTCCAGGCGCTGAAGCGCACGGTCCAGGCCGCGCCTTCGCTCGGCATCCAGTGCCTGACCGTCTTCGGCTTCTCGACCGAGAACTGGCGTCGTCCGGCCGAGGAGGTCTCGGACCTGATGGGTCTGGTCCGCTCCTATGTGGCCAGCGACCTGAATCGGCTGGACCGCGAGGGCGTCCGCGTCCGGGTGCTGGGCCGACGCACCGGCCTGCCGACCGACATCGCCAAGATCATCGAGCGGGCCGAGGCCCAGACGGCCCACAACACCCAGTTCATGCTTCAGGTCGCCTTCAACTACGGCGGCCGCGCCGACATCGTCGATGCCGCCCAGCGCCACGTCGATCGCGTTCTGAAGGGCGAGGCCACTGGCCCGCTGGACGAGGACACGCTCGGCCTGGGCCTGTCCACGGCGGGTGGCCCGCCTGTCGATCTGATCGTCCGGACGTCGGGCGAGCAGCGGCTGTCGAACTTCCTGCTCTGGGAAGCCGCCTATGCCGAGATGGTCTTTCAGGACGTGCTCTGGCCCGACTACGGCCTGGCCGGCCTGACCGACGCCGTCGAACAGTACCGCAATCGCGACCGTCGCTTCGGCGGCCTTGCGACGGTCCAGCCTGCGCTCGCGACCGGCTGATGGCGCTCAAGGTCGGCGACATCGGCCTCAGAGCCGCGTCGGCTTTCGTGCTGGCTCCCGCTGCGGTCCTGGCGACCTGGGCCGGCGGCCTCTGGTTTCTTGCGCTGATCCTGCTGGCCTGTGGCCTTCTGGCGATCGAGTGGGGCCGGATGAGCACCCCGGGGCCTGGCGGGGTTCGGCGATCGCCGTAGGTCTGGCCCTGTTCGTCGCCGTCGGGGCGACCCATGTCGGCCAGTTGTCGTTCGCACTGGTCATGCTGGTCTTCGGGGCGGCGGCTGCCGGTCTGTTCATGCGAACTCGCGGCCAACTCGCGCTCAACGCCGCCTATGGTGTGCTCTATCTCGGGTGGCCGGTCATTCTGTTGATCTGGCTGCGGGACGGGCACGACAAGGTCGGGCTGCACTGGACCGTGCTGGTGTTCGCCGTGACCTGGTCGGCCGACATCGTCGCCTATCTGGCCGGCAGCCTTTTCGGCGGACCCAAGCTGTGGCCACGCCTGTCGCCCAAGAAGACCTGGTCGGGCTTCATCGGTGGCCTTGCGGCCGGGATGCTGGCCGGTGGCGGCATCGCGCTCTGGCTCGAGATGGGGCGGCTCAACGTTTTCTGGGGCATGGTCCTGGGCCTTGCCGCCGCCCTGGCCACCATGGCCGGAGACCTGTGGGAGTCGGCGCTGAAGCGTCGCTTCGGGGTCAAGGACGCGGGCACCATCATTCCCGGCCACGGCGGACTGCTGGACCGGGTAGACGGCCTGATGTTCGCGGTCGTCGTCGTCGCCGCAGGGCGCTGGCTGGTCATCCTGGTCGAGCGAGGTCTGCTTTGATCCGGCGTCGCGTCAGTGTCCTGGGTTCGACGGGCTCGGTCGGCTGTTCGACGCTTGATCTGATGGATCAGGCCGAGGCTGCCGGCACGGGTGCCTTCCAGGTTGAGGTCCTGACCGGCGGGGCCAATGTCGCCCGGCTCGCCGAACAGGCGCGTCGGTGGAAGCCCCGCCTCGTGGTCATCGCCGATCCCGCCCGCCTGCCGGACCTGCGCGACGCACTCGTCGGAACCGATATCGAGACCGCCTCCGGTGACGCCGCCGTTGTCGAGGCCGCGACCCGTCCGGTCGACTGGGTCATGGCCGCCATCGTCGGCGCGGCGGGTCTGCGTTCCACCTGGGCGGCGGCGGCGACCGGTGCGACCCTGGCCCTGGCCAACAAGGAAAGTCTGGTCTGCTGCGGCCCCCGCCTGATCGAGCGGGTCCGGTCCAGCGGCGGCCGGCTGATCCCCGTCGATTCCGAACACTCCGCCATCTTCCAGGTCTTCCCGGCCGAGGCCCCCGAACGTGTGGCCAGGCTGATCCTGACCGCTTCGGGCGGCCCGTTCCGCCAGACGTCTCTCGTAGACATGGCCCGGATGACGCCGGAGCAGGCTGTCGCCCATCCCAACTGGTCGATGGGAGCCAAGATTTCGATCGACAGCGCCACCATGGCCAACAAGGGGCTGGAGACCATCGAGGCCGCCTATCTGTTCGACATGACCGCTGACCGGATCGACGTCGTGGTGCATCCGGAATCGATCATCCACTCCATGGTCGAGTATGTCGACGGCTCGACCCTGGCCCAGATGGGCCCGCCAGACATGAAGACGCCGATTGCCTGTGCCCTGGCCTGGCCCAACCGCCTGGCCTGGCCGGCGCCAAGGCTGGATCTCGCCGCGCTCGGTCGATTGACCTTCGAGGCCCCCGACGAGACCCGCTTCCCGGCCCTGAAGCTGGCGCGCGAGGCTCTGTCGGCCGGGGGTACCGCACCGACAGTGTTCAACGCCGCCAACGAGGTCGGCGCCTATGCCTTCCTCGACAGGAAGCTTGGCTTTCTCAATATTGCCGTAGTCGTCGCCGAAACCCTTGAGCGCACGACGTGCGAGGGGATGACATCGGCTACCGACGACGCCTGCGACGCGGCCCTGGCCGTCGACGCCGAGGCCCGCCGGATCGCCCGCGCCATCATCGAGCGCCGCGCGATGGCCGCGTGAGGCCGGACGGAGACCTGAAACGCAATGCTGAACCTTCTGGGTCAGATCCTGATCTACATCGTGCCGTTCCTGCTCGTGCTGACGTTCATCGTCACAATCCACGAACTGGGCCACTACGGCGTCGCCCGCCTGTTCAAGGTCAAGATGGATCGGTTCGCCATCGGCTTCGGCCGGGCCCTGTTCAGCCGCACGGACAAGCGCGGTGTCGAATGGCGCATCGGCTGGATCCCCGCCGGCGGCTATGTGAAATTCTCGGGCGACCTGGACGCCTCCAGCGTGCCGGATGCCGCAGGTCTCGCCGAGCTTCGCCAGCGTGTGATCGCAGAAGAGGGGCCCGCCGCTGTCTGCGACTATTTCCATTTCAAGCCGGTCTGGCAGCGCGCCCTGATCACCGCTGGCGGCCCGGCCGCCAACTTCATCCTGGCCATCGTCATCTTCACCGTTCTGTTCGCGACCTTCGGCGACCAGATCAGTCCGCCGCGCGTCGTCAACGTCGTGCCTGGCTCGGCTGCCGCCAGCGCGGGCTTTCGGCCCGGCGACCTGATCCTGGAGGCCAATGGGGATCCGGTGCGGAGGGGCGAGGACGTGATCCGCGTCGTGACCCTGAACTCCGCCACGCCCGTCCGCTTTGTCGTCGAGCGGGGAGGCCAGCGCGTGCCGCTGATCGCCACCCCGGTCCGCACCCTGACCGAGGACGCCGTGGCGGGCCAGATCAAGGTGGGCCGTATCGGTCTTGAGATGGGCTATCGCCGCGACGAAATCCGCGCCATCCGCTACAATCCGATCGAGGCCGTGTGTGCCGCCGTGCGCCAGACGGGCGACGTACTGGGCACCACCTTCACCTATATCGGCCGCATCTTCAGCGGGCGAGAGTCGGGTGACCTGCTCAATGGCCCTCTCGGCATCGCCAAGGCCGCAGGCGGCATCAGCCAGCAGGCCACGGCCGGAGAGGCCCCTGCGGGCCTGAAGGCCGCCAACCTCGCCCTGACGCTTATCCAGTTCGCCGCCATACTTTCGATCGGAATCGGCTTCATCAACCTGATGCCCATCCCCGTCCTGGACGGAGGTCACCTGGTTTTCTACGCCTACGAAGCTGTGGCGAAGAAACCCGTGGCGGCCAAGGTTCAGGAGGCGGGGTACCGGGTCGGTCTTGCTTTGCTGGCGGGTTTGATGTTGTTCGCCACCTGGAACGACTTGCAGAAGCTGAACCTGTTCAAATTCCTCGGCGGGCTCGTCAGTTGAGCCTACGCCAGCCCCCGATGGTTTCCCGAATGACGATGACCGATACGCGCGCTTTCGCAACCCTGGCCGCCCGTTCGCGGGCCCCGCTTTGCAGCGTGACCGCGCTCGTCGTCGCGGCGGGCCTGGCCACGACCGCCCAGGCCCAGACCGCGCCTCCGGCCCCGGCCATCTCGCCCCAGCCGCTGGCCGCCGCCCCCCAGGCCGCGCCCGCGCCGCGCCCGGCCGAGACCGGTGTGGTGAACCGCATTCTGGTCAATGGCAATCAACGGATCGACCAGACCACGGTCCTGTCCTACCTGCCGATCCAGCCGGGCGACACGGTCGATCCCGTCGTCCTGGACGTCGCTTTGCGCACCCTTCAGCGCACCCAGCTGTTCGCCGACATCCAGCTGGGCCTCCAGCCGAACGGCGATCTGGTCGTCTCGATCGTCGAGAACCCGATCATCAACCAGATCGTGTTCGAGGGTAACAGCGCCCTCAGCGAGAAGAAGCTGACCGAAGAGGTCACCCTGTCGCCGCGCGGCATCTACACCCGCGCCAAGGTTCAGGAGGACGTCGGCAAGATCATCGAGCTTTATCGCCTGTCGGGCCGGATCTCGGCGACCGTCTCGCCCAAGCTGGTTCAGCTGGAGCAGAACCGCGTCGACGTCATCTTCGAGATCGACGAGGGTCCCGAGACGGGCCTGCAAGCGATCACCTTCATGGGCAACACCGCCTATTCGGATTCCGAACTGCGCGAGGTCATGGTGTCCAAGGAGTCGGCTTGGTACCGGCTATTCAGCTCCAACGACAACTACGACCCCAACCGGCTGGACTACGACCGCGAGCAGCTGCGGAAATTCTACACCAACCGGGGCTACTACGACTTCCGCGTTGTGTCGGGTGTGGCCGAGCTGGTCCCCGACGACTCGGCTTTCGGCATCACCCTGACGGTGGATGAGGGCGACAAGTACAATTTCGGCGAGATCAGCGTCGTCACCGAGAACGACCGCCTGAACGCGGACTTCCTCAAGCTGCTGATCCCGATCAAGACCGGCGACCTGTACGAAAGCGACAAGATCGAAAGTTCGGTCGACGCCCTGACCTTCGCGGCGGGTTCGGCGGGCTATGCCTTCGTGGACATCCGGCCGACCTACCGGGCCAATCCCGAAACCAACCTTGTCGACGTCACCTTCAACATCTCCGAGGGCCAGCGCGTCTACATCGACCGCATCAACGTCGTCGGCAACAACCGCACCCTGGACTATGTCGTCCGGCGCGAACTGATGCTGACCGAGGGCGACGCCTTCAACCGCACCCTGGTCGAGCGGTCGCGCAACAACCTGCGGGCCCTGGGCTTCTTCAAGGACGTCGAGATCAAGGAAGAGCGCGGGTCGGCCCCCGATCGCTCGGTCGTCAACGTCACCGTGACCGAACAGCCGACCGGCGAACTGTCCGTCGGTGCCGGCTTCTCTTCTGCCGAGAGCTATACGATCAACCTGGGCATCACCGAGCGCAACTTCCGTGGCCGGGGCCAGAACGTCGTGGCCCGCGCCGAATGGGGCTCGCTGCGCCAGCAGATCGACTTCCGCTTCACCGAACCCAAATTCCTGGGCCGCGACGTGGGGGCGGGCTTCGACCTGTTCCACTCCCGCTATGACTTCCAGGAAGAGTCTTCGTTCGACTATCGCTCGACCGGTGCCGGCCTGCGTCTGTCCTTCCCGATCAACGGCTATACCCGGCTGTCGACCCGCTACTTCATCAAGGACGATGAGATCATCGTCCCGACCGGTTATTGCAACACCGGCGGCTCCGGCTCGCGCGCCCTGTGCGAACAGGTCGGCGCCTCGCTGAACTCCTCGGTCGGCTATACGATCGGCATCGATCGCCGTAACGACCCGATCCGCCCGACGCGCGGCTGGAGCGGCACCCTGCGTCAGGATCTGGCCGGCGTCGGCGGCGACGTGAACTACGTCAAGACCGAGGTCGAGGGCACCTACTACTACGGGATCACCCCCAGCTGGATCGTCTCGGTGGCGGGTTCGGCTGGCTATGTCGGCGGCTGGGCCGGCGACGCTGTGCGGATCAACGATCGCTTCTTCCGGGGCGGCAACACCTTCCGTGGCTTCGAGACGGCCGGCATGGGTCCGCGCGATCTGACGACCCAGGATGCGCTGGGTGGCAATTTCTACGCCGTGGGCACGGTCGAGCTGACAGTGCCGAACTTCCTGCCCGACACCTACGGCATCCGGACCTCGCTGTTCGCCGACGTCGGGACCCTGGGCGTGCTCGACGACCGCTACACCATCACCTCGACCGGCGTGCTGGACCCCAACATCGTCGATGACCTGTCGCTGCGTGCCGCCGCAGGCGTCAGCATCCACTGGAAGTCGCCGATGGGCCCCATCCGCTTCGACCTGTCCAAGATTCTCAAGGGCGAGGACTACGACCGCACCGAAACCTTCCGCTTCTCGACCTCCACCCAGTTCAACTAAACCGTCGGTCAAAACGACCGCACAAAGGCCTGTCATGAAACTTCTCGCCATCGGCGCCGTCGCGCTGGCTTCGCTCGTTGCCACCGCCGCTTCGGCCCAGACCGCCGGTCCGGCCAACGTCGGCCCCGCCATCCCGGGCGTCTGCGTCTACTTCAACCAGCAGCTTCTGGCCCAGTCGACCGTCGGTCAGTCGGTCCAGGCTCGCATGCAGCAGCTGGCCACTGAAGTCGAAGGCGAGCTGACGCCCTATGCCACCACCATCCAGACCGAAGCCCAGGCGCTCCAGTCCGGTGCGGCCGCCATCCCCGCCGACCAGCTCCAGACCCGCCGTCAGCAGCTGCAACAACGCATCCAGGAAGCCCAGCAGCTGGAGGAAACCCGCCGCAACGAGCTCCAGTACACCCTCAGCGAACAGCGCCGCCTGATCTCGGCCGGCGTCGAGCCGATCCTGGTCGCCGTCTACCAGGAAAAGGGCTGCGGCATCCTGATCGACCGCGAGAGCGTCTTCATCATGAACCCGGCCATGGACGTGACGGGCGACGTGATCGCCCGCCTGAACACCGCCCTGCCGTCGCTGAGCTTCAACCGCCTGCCGGTCCCGGTCCAGCAAGCCCAGTAAGCGGGCGACGCCATGCCCGATCCGCGCTTCTTCGAGACCGGCCCGTCCCTGACGGTCGCCGAACTCGCCGGCCGGATCGGCGCAGAGGTCATACGGGGCGGCGAGGTCGTGATCTCGGCCGTCGCCCCACTGGCCTCCGCAGACGCCGGGGCCCTGGCCTTCATGGCCGACCGCCGCTTCGCCGAAGCGCTCGCCGGCACCCGGGCCGGGTGCGTCGTGGTGCCTCAGGCCATGGTCGAGGCGGCACCGACCGCCACCGCCGTCCTGTCATCGCGTGAAGCCCAGGCCTCCTGGGCCCGCGCCTCAGGCCTGTTTCACCAGCCACGCCTGATCGACGGCGTTTCCACCCCCGACGAAGCCTGCGAAGACGCCTCCGTGGTGCTCGAACCCGGCGTCGTCCTCGGCACCGGCGTGCGTATCGGCAGCGGCACCCGTATCGGCGCCAACACGGTCATCGGCACGGGGGTCCAGATCGGCCGCGACTGCGTCATCGGGGCCAACGCGTCGATCGCCTTCGCCCTGATCGGTGACCGGGTGAAGCTCTATGCCGGCGCCCGCATCGGCGAGGCGGGCTTCGGCGCGGCCGGATCCAGCACCGGTCCCGTCGACATCCCCCAGCTTGGCCGCGTCATCCTCCAGGACGGCGTGACCATCGGGGCCAATACCTGCATCGACCGTGGTGCCTATGACGACACGGTGGTCGGCGAGAATTCCAAGATCGATAACCTGTGCATGGTCGGTCACAACTGCGTGCTGGGCCGCAATGTCCTGATCGCGGCGCAGACGGGCCTGTCGGGCTCGGTGACCGTCGGCGACAACGTCCTGTTCGGCGGCCAGGCCGGCGTCGGCGACCACATCAGTATCGGCGACGGTGCCCGCGTCGCGGCCGGTGGCGGGGTGCTGGCCAACGTTCCTGCCGGCGAAACCTGGTCCGGATATCCGGCCCGGCCCCTGCGTCAGTTCTTGCGCGAGACGATCTGGCTGTCCAAACAGGCCGGGAGCAAGAAGCGACCAAGGGAATCAGAGGGATGAGCGACGTCACCGCCATCAACGACCGCATCGACTACGCCGAGGTCATGCGCCGCCTGCCGCACCGCTATCCCTTCCTGCTGATCGACAAGGCCGAGGATTTCGTGCCCGCCACCTCGATCACCGGCATCAAGAACGTCACCCACAACGAGCCCTTCTTCCAGGGGCATTTCCCGATCGACCCGGTCATGCCCGGCGTCCTGATCGTCGAGGCCATGGCCCAGACCGGGGCCCTGCTGATGTCCAAGACCATGGACGTCGCCGTGGCGGACAAGGTCATCATGTTCATGTCCATCGACGGCGTGCGGTTCCGCAAACCCGTCCGGCCCGGCGATCAGCTGCGCATGAAGGTGATCGTCACCCGTGCCCGGGGCGACGCCTACAAGTTCCGGGGCGAGACCTTCATCGACGACAAGCTGGCCGCCGAGGCGGAATTCATGGCGATGGTGGTCAAGGTCGACCAGCCCGCGACATGAGTACGATCCACCCCACGGCCCTGGTCCACCCGTCCGCCGAACTGGCCGACGGCGTCCAGATCGGGCCCTGGTGTACGGTCGGCCCCGGCGTTGCCCTTGCCGAGAACGTGACGCTGATCAGCCATGTCGTGCTGCAACAGGACACAACGGTCGGTGCCAGCACCACCATCCATCCCTTCGCCGTCATCGGCGGCGACCCCCAGCACAACGGCTACAAGGGCGAGCCGGTGCGTCTGGAGATCGGCGCGGACAACAGCATCCGCGAGCACTGCACCTTCAATCGGGGCACGCCGCAAGGCTCGGGCGTCACCCGCGTCGGCTCCAACGGCCTGTTCATGACCGGTGCCCACGTCGGGCACGATGCCGTCGTCGGCGACAATGTCGTCATGGCCAACAACGCCACCCTCGGCGGCCATGCCCAGGTCGGGAACAAGGTCTTCCTCGGCGGCCTGTGTGCCGTGCATCAGAACGGCCGGGTGGGGCAGGGGGCGATCGTTGGCGGTCTGGCGGCCGTGACGCGCGACGTCATCCCCTACGGCTCGGCCTGGGGCAACCACGCCCGCCTGCACGGCCTCAACCTGATCGGCCTCAAGCGCAAGGGTTACGGCAAGGACGCGGTACGCCGCCTGCTGGCCGCTTTCCGCGACCTGTTCGAGGGTGAGGGCGTCTTCGCCGACCGCCTGGACGGTGTCGAACAGACCTACGCCGACCTGCCCGAGATCATGGAGATCGTCGCCTTCATCCGTGACGGCGGCAAACGCCCGCTCTGCCTGCCGGGCGACTGAGGCCGTGACCGCATCCCGGCTCGGCCTGATCGCCGGTGGCGGCGCGCTCCCCCTGGCCATCGCCGCCCGATGCGAGGCGGAAGGGCGTTCGCTGTTCGTCATCCGCCTGACCGGTTTCGCCGATCCGCATCTGGTCCGCTATCCGGGCGCAGACATCGGCATGGCCGAGCTGGGCAAGGCATTGGCGGCGTTGAAGGCCGCCGGCTGTGGCGCGGTCTGTTTCGCGGGCACGGTCAACCGCCCCGACTTCAAGGCGCTGAAGCCCGACCTCAAGGGCGCGACCCTGCTGCCCGGCATCATCGCCGCCGCGACCAAGGGCGACGACGCCCTTTTGCGCAAGATCCTGTCCGTGTTCGAGAACGAGGGTTACGCCGTCGAGGGCGCCGACGACATCCTGGGCGGCGAGACCTTGCCACAGGGCGCGCTCGGTGTTGTCATTCCCACGAATGAGCAGCTTTCCGACCTCAGGAAAGCCCTGTATGTGGCCGAAAAAGCAGGGGAACTCGATATCGGCCAAGGCACCGTCGTCTGCGACGGACTGGTCCTCGCCGTCGAGGCCCAGGAGGGCACCGACGCCATGCTGACCCGCGTCGCGGATTTGCCCGCAGATCTGCGCGGTGCGCCCGGTGCCCCCAAGGGTGCGCTCGGCAAGGCCCCCAAGCCGATCCAGGACCTGCGTGTCGACATGCCCGTCATCGGCACCCGAACCCTGGAACTCGCCTCGGCCGCCGGGCTGGCGGGCGTCGGCGGTGTGGCGGGTCGGCTGATCCTGATCGATCGCCCGGCCCTGATCGAGACCGCCGACCGTCTGGGGCTGTTCGTCTGGGGTGAGCCCGGGCCTGCGATCGCAGGATCGCCCTCATGAAAATCATGCTCGTCGCCGCCGAGGCTTCAGGAGACGCCCTCGGAGCCGGTCTCGCCAAGGCCTTGAAATCGCGAAACCCCGACACCGCCTTCGTCGGCATCGGCGGGCCCAAGATGGCGGCCGAGGGCATCGACAGCCCCTTCGACATCGCCCAGCTATCGATCCTCGGCTGGATCGAGGGCCTGCGCGCGCTCGACCGGGTCAAGGCCCGCGTCGCTGACACCGTGGCCTTGACGGTGCGTGAACGGCCTGACGCCGTCGTCCTGATCGACAGCTGGGGCTTCACCATCCGGGTCGCCAAGGCCCTGCGTCAGGCCCTGCCGGGCGTTCCCCTGATCAAATACGTCGGCCCCCAGGTCTGGGCCTCGCGCCCCGGCCGGGCCAAGACCCTGGCCGCTACTGTCGATCACCTGCTGGCCCTCTACAGCTTCGACGCCCCCTGGTTCGAAGCCGAGGGTCTGCCCACCACGGTCGTCGGCTCGCCCGCCCTGCATATCGACATGAGCCAGGCGGACGGGGTCCGCTTCCGCACCGCGCGCCACATCGCCCCCGAGGCGCCCCTGCTGCTGGTCCTGCCCGGCAGCCGCCCATCCGAGATCGGCCACATGACGCCGGTCTATGAGGCCGCCGTCGCCCTGCTCAAGGCCGACGATCCCGCGCTCCAGGTCGCCGCCGTCGTCGCCGGCACCGTCGCCGAGGACGTCACCGCCCGGGTCGCCACCTGGCCGTTCCGCGTCCATCTGGTGCAGGAGGCGGACAAGTACGACGCCATGCGCGCCGCGACCGTCGCCCTGGCCACCAGCGGCACGGTCTCCACCGAACTGGCCCTGGCCGGCGTCCCCATGGTCATCGCCTACCGCTTCGGCGCGCTCAGCTATGCGATCATGAAGCCCTTCTTCACCGGCAAGTTCGCGACCCTGTTCAATACCGCCGCCGACACGATGATCGCCCCCGAGCTGATCCAGAAGGACGCCACGCCCGAAAAACTGGCCGCCGCCGTCGCCCGTCTCCTGTCCGACCCCGCCGCCCGCGCCGACCAGTCCGCCCGCCAAACGGCCGCGCTCGACCTCATGGGCCGGGAAGGGCGCGACCCTTCAGAGATCGCGGCGGAGGCGGTGTTGAAGGTGATTGCCAGGAAGTCTGAACTGTGGGTCTGAAAGGACTTCCGCTCTCGACCCGTTGCGCACGTTCGGGATGTTCGCCTTGGGGCCGCCCGCCACCGCCAGCCGGCGAGCTGGTGGTGGCGCAGCCTCCCGTAATAGTTGCTCCGCCCAGGGTTTGAAGACATAGTCCGGCCGAGATCGGGGGTTCACATGATCATGTATTTCGTCGCCGGCGGCACAGCGCTCGGCGTCTTCGCCATCGGATTCCTGATCGCGCTTGTTCTGCGCCGGGTAGTCCCGGCCAACGAAGTTCATATCGTCCAGCGCGGGCGGTCTCGCGTCAGCTACGGTGCCAGTCAGGAAGCCGGAAACGTCTACTACGAATGGCCGGCCTTCTTGCCCAGGATTGGCGTCCTGGTGACCAAATTCCCGGTCTCCATTTTTGACGTGAACTTGAAAGACTACGAAGCCTACGACACCGGGCGCCTCCCATTCCGCGTGGACGTGCAGGCGTTTATGCGGATCGCAAAGTCGGACACGGCGGCGGAGAAGGTCGCCAATTTCGACGAACTGCAACATCAGCTGTCCGGCATCCTTCAAGGTGCCGTCCGGAACGTGCTGGCCACCCACAAGCTCGAAGACATCCTCGAAGCCCGATCAACCCTCGCCGAGGCCTTTACCGCCCAGGTGGACAATCAGCTTCAGGCGTGGGGCGTCGAGACGGTCAAGAACATCGAGTTCATGGACATCCGCGACAGCGCCAATTCCCAGGTCATCGCCAACATCATGGCGAAGGAAAAATCCCGCATCGACCGCGAGAGCCGGGAAGCCGTGGCGATGAACAGCCAGATGGCCCGAACCAAGGAAATCGAGGCCGAACGCATCGTCGAGGTGAACAAGCAAGACGCTCTGCAGCAGGTCGGGATGCGGACGGCCGAGCAGGAAAAGCAGGTCGGCATCGCCAAGCAGGTCGCCGAGCAGCAAGTCCTGGTCGCCCAGAAGGACACGACCGAGCGCGAAATGGATGTGAAGCTGGTCGCCGATACGCGCGCAGCCGACATCGCCAAGGGGGTCGCGGAGGTTCAGGCCGCCCAGGAGCGCGAGGTCACGATCATCCGGGCGGAGGGGCAGCGTCAGCAGGAGGTCATCGGCGCAGAGGCCGAACGGCAACGGCTGGAGCTGGTCGCGCAGGGAACGCTGGCGCAGCAGAAGCTCGACGCCGAAGGCTTGCTGGCGCAGGGTCAGAGCCGCGCCGAAGCCGAGCGACTGCTGCTTCTGGCGCCGGTCTCGACGCAGATCGAACTCGCCAGGGAGATCGGCGGCAACGACGGCTACCAGACCTACCTGGTGCGCGTGGAGCAGATCAAGGCCGGGCAGGCCGTGGGTATCGCCCAGGCCGAGGCCCTGAAGGCCGCCGACATCAAGGTGATCGTGACGGGCGGCGACGTGCCCGGGGGTATGAGCAGCATCACCGATGTATTCAGCGCGAAAGGCGGCCAAGCCCTCGGAGCGATGCTGGAGGGGCTGGCACAGACAGACGCAGGCAAGGCCGTGGTGGAGCGGGCGACGAAAGGCGCTGCAAAGCCCAAGGAGTAGCGTTGTTCAGGTCCGTTCGGCCGCCGACGGAAATATCAGTGAGCCGCACCGCTCTCAACGTGCGCTCCCCCCCATCGCAGACGTCGAGTGGGTCCGCTTTCTACCTCCGGCGGGCTCTCCCGCCGTCCAAAGTCCGCTACTTTTTCATCCACGGCTTCGACTGCCCG
Organism: Brevundimonas sp. NIBR10; assembly: GCF_027912515.1. Taxonomy (NCBI): domain Bacteria; kingdom Pseudomonadati; phylum Pseudomonadota; class Alphaproteobacteria; order Caulobacterales; family Caulobacteraceae; genus Brevundimonas; species Brevundimonas sp. NIBR10. The sequence goes on along the minus strand of NZ_CP115464.1, from coordinate 3,022,368 downwards.
CTCGCGACCCGCGCGGCCTGCTCCCGCTGGAACCGCCCGCCGCGCGGCGGCTTGGGTCGTGCCTCGATCCGCGCGTTCTTGAGGCGCAGGGCGCGTTGGACGGGGCTCTCTTCGGCCGTGGCCGTCGCGGGCGTGGGGTCGTCTTCGGGATCGCTCATGGACCCATCCTAGCACACCCCGCGCGTCTGATCCCGGCTGTCTGAACGGCACCAGGTTGCGAACTTCGCGCGACCAATCCCTTGCTGCGCAAGGCATTGGTCCGCTCAAGGGGGCGTTCGACCAGCCCTGGTCCGGCGCTGATCTATAATGGGGGATGACCCATCCAGATCCCCATCCCATCTCCGACCCGAAACCGGCCGACGATACGGCCCTCGATCCCTGGCCCCTGGCGCGACGGGACTATCTGTCCGGCATGTCCGCCGCCATCGTTGCCGAGCGTTACGGCCTGTCGGTCCGAACGCTGCAACGGCGCGCGGCGGCCGAGGGGTGGCGACACGCCGATGTCCGGCCGGCGACGCGGATACGCACGGACTGGAACGGGCCGATCGGCAGCTTCATGCGCGAAATGAACGCTCGCGACGAGACCCTGGCCAACCGGCCCGAGTTCGCCCAGGTCTCGGCCGTGGCCGAGGAACAGCGCTATGATCTGCTGTTTGCGCCGACCGCCCGAAACCTGCGCATCCATGCCTTTCATCAGGCGGCGGAGGCGGCCGCGATGGGCGGGTTCGCCGAGGCGACAGCCTGGATGCGGCTTCTGGCCCTGGTCGATCGCCATGCCGGGGTCGTGGATCATGACATCCGTCTGTACACCCCGGCTGATCACATGCGCGCCGACTATCTCGGTCAGTACGGGGCCCTGCGCGCCGAACACGAAGACACCCCGCCGGAATGGCCCGGCGGGACGTGATCGTGCGCCTCAGGATGGCGCTTTGGCGGTTTGGCGGCCTGTTTTCAGACCGCCACCGCCATCTCAACCGCGCTGGGCGATCGGCACGTAATCGCGCTGGGTCGGGCCGGTGTAGAGCTGGCGCGGGCGGCCGATCTTCTGCGCCGGATCGGCCAGCATTTCTTCCCACTGGGCGATCCAGCCCACGGTACGGGCGAGGGCGAACAGCACGGTGAACATCGAGGTCGGGAAGCCCATCGCCGACAGGGTGATGCCCGAATAGAAGTCGACGTTCGGGAACAGCTTGCGCTCGATGAAATACTCGTCCGACAGGGCGATGCGTTCCAGTTCCTTGGCCACCTGGAACAGGGGATCGTTCTTGTCGCCGACCAGCTCCAGGATCTCGTCCGCCGATTCCTTCATCACGGTCGCACGGGGGTCGTAGTTCTTGTAGACCCGGTGGCCGAAGCCCATCAGCTTGTAGCGTTTTTCCTTAACACCTTGAATGAACTCTGGAATCTTGTCTACCGTTCCGATTTCCTTGAGCATCATCAGCGCCTCTTCGTTGGCCCCGCCGTGCGACGGGCCCCACAGGCAGGCGATGCCGGCGGCGATACAGGCGAACGGATTGGCTCCCGACGACCCGGCCAGACGGACGGTCGAGGTCGAGGCATTCTGCTCGTGGTCGGCGTGCAGGGTGAAGATCCGGTCCATGGCCTTGGCCATCTTGGGATCGACCACATAGTCCTCGGCCGGCACGGCGAAGCACATCCGCAGGAAGTTCTCGGCATAGGACAGGTCGTTGCGCGGCGAAACGAACGGCTGGCCGATGTGATACTTATACGCCCGCGCGGCCAGGGTCGGCATCTTGGCGATCAGGCGGATGGCCGAAATGTTGCGCTGCACCGGATCATGGATGTCCAGGCTGTCGTGATAGAAGGCCGACAGGGCGCCGACCGTCCCCACCATGATCGCCATCGGGTGGGCGTCGCGACGGAAGCCCTCGAAGAAGCGGTCGAACTGCGAGTGCAGCATGGTGTGACGGGTGACCGTCTGCTCGAAGGCCTCGTACTGGGCCGCCGTCGGCAGCTCGCCGTGCAGCAGCAGGTGGCAGACCTCGATGAAGTTGGACTGCGAGGCCAGCTGGCCGATCGGATAACCCCGGTGCAGCAGGATTCCCTCGTCACCGTCGATATAGGTGATCGCGCTTTCGCAGGCCGCCGTGGAGGTGAAGCCGGGGTCGAAGGTGAAGTCGCCGGTCGCGCCGTACAGCTTTCGGATATCGATGACGTCCGGCCCGATCGAGCCCGTCAGGACCGGAAGTTCAACGCTCTTGTCGCCGACGGTCAGGGTCGCGGTCTTGGCCGGTTCAGTCATCAGATGCCCTCTCGATCCAGGGGCCGGTCGTGCTGTGCCGCCGGTCCAGTTGTTTGTGGAAAATCACTTAGTCTGTTGCAGCGCATCATCCAAGCGCCCGATCGATTCATCGCGACCGAGGGCGGCCAGGGTCCTGGCGATATCGGGCGACACCCCGTCTCCGCTCAGGGCCGCACGTACCGCAGGGCCGATCTTGCCGAAGCCGACCGCCTCTTCCTCGGCGAAGACCTTGAGTTCGGCCTCCAGAGCGAAGACATCCCAGCTGGCGAACAGCTTCAGCCGGTCCCGCAGCCGGCCGATCCGCTCGCCGGCCTCGCCGTTGAGCAGGGGCAGGGCCTTCTCATAGATCGCCAGAGGGCGCCGGCGCAGGACGAATCCCGTCTGGTCGGCCAGTTCCAGAACCGTCTTGGCCCGGTCCTTGACGAAGGGCATGGCCTGCAATAGCCGCGCCTCGTCCTCTTCATGCAGGACATGACCGCGCGCCAGATGGACGTCGAGGACCTGTTTGGCCAGCCGGTCGTCGTTGGCCAGCCGCATCCAGTGGGCGTTGACGTGGGCCAGTTTGTCGAAGTCCAGCCGGGCCGGGGCCTTGCCCACCCCGTCGAGGTCGAACCATCCCTGCGCCTGTTCGTCGCTGAACAGCTCGTCGTCCCCGTGCGCCCAGCCCAGCCGGGCCAGATAGTTGCGCATCGCCTCAGGCAGATAGCCCATCTCGGCATACTCATGCACCGCCTGGGCCCCGTGCCGTTTCGACAGCTTGGCCCCGTCCGGCCCGTGGATCAGGGGGATGTGCGCGAACGACGGCCTGGCCCAGCCCAGGGCATCGTAGATCAAGCTCTGCCGGGCCGCATTGTTCAGGTGGTCGTCGCCCCGGATCACATGGGTCACGCCCATGTCGTGATCGTCCACGACGACGGCCAGATTGTAGGTCGGGGCCCCGTCCGTCCTAAGCAATACCAGGTCGTCCAGGTCGCTGTTGGCCCAGGTCACTTCGCCCTGAACCTCGTCCGACACGACGACCGTGCCGGGCAGGGGACGGCGGAAACGGACCACATGCGGCTGGGCGGGATCACCCTCGCCCGGATCGCGGTCGCGCCAGGGCGATTCGAACGCCCGCCGCGCCGCCTTCGCCTCATCCCGCAGCCGGCCGGTTTCCTCGGCCGAGGTATAGTCGCGATAGGCGTGGCCGGTCTCGACCAGGGTCTGAACCACCTCACGGTGCCGGTCGGCCCTGGCGAACTGGAACACCGGCTCCTCGTCGGCGAACAGCTCCAGCCAGCTCAGGCCGTCGAAGATGGCCTTGACCGCCTCATCGGTCGATCGCTCGCGATCCGTGTCCTCGACCCGCAACAGGAACTTGCCGTTGCGGCCCTTCGCGTAGAGATAGTTGAACAACGCCGTTCTCGCCCCGCCGATGTGCAGCGAGCCGGTCGGGGAGGGGGCGAAGCGGGTGACGACGGTCGAGGAAGAGGATGTCATATCGGGGGGGTCCGTTCGGGCCGCCCTTATAGCGTCCGATGCGCCAAAGCCCAGACTCGGCCGCCGCCTTATGGCCGCCGCTTGGGACGAGTTTCTGGACCAGGGCCTGCGCTGGCGGTTCTGGGCCCCGGTCGCCTTCGGCGGCGGCTGCGCGATTTATTTCGGCCTCCGGGTCGAGCCTCCCCTGTGGCCCCTTGCCGTAGCCGCCCTGATTGCGTGCGGCATCTGGCTCTTGGCTCGACACTGGGGCACCCGACGCGCGGTGACCCTGCCCCTCATGCTGCTCGCTTGTCTGGCACTCGGCGTTGCAGCGGCCAAATGGCGAACCGAGCGGGTCGCGGCCCCCATCGCCCCCGCACTGGCCGAGCCGACCGTGGTCGAGGGGTGGGTCGTGGATATCGACAGTCCCGGCCAGAACGGCGCGCGCCTGGTCCTCGCCACCACACGCATTCGTGGCCTGGCCCCCGAACTGACGCCCATCCGGCTGAGGGCGACGGTCAAGGGTACTCCGCCGCCGCCGGGATCGCCGATCCGCCTGTTCGCCCTGGTCAATCCGCCGCCGGCCCCGGCCTCGCCCGGTGCCTATGATTTCGGCCGCAACGCCTTCTTTCAGGGCCTGGGGGGTGTCGCCTTCTCGCTGTCGGAGACGCGCGAGGCCCGGCTGCCCCGCCCGCCCTGGGGTCTGCGTCTGGCAATGGCCGTCAACGGCGCACGTTTCGCCCTGGCCCAGCGGATCGTGGACCGGCTGGGCGAGCGGACGGGTGGGATCGCGGGGGCCATGGTCACCGGTCACGAGACCTGGATCGGGCGCGAGGACCTCGACGCCATGCGTGATTCGGGTCTGGCCCACATCCTGTCGATCTCAGGCCTGCACATGGCCGTGGTCGGGGGCTTCGTCTTCTTCACCCTGCGGCTGAGCATCGCCGCCTGGCCGTGGCTGGCGCTGCGGGCCTCGGGCAAGAAGATCGCGGCGGTCGGAGGCCTGATCGCGGTCTGGACCTATCTGGTGGTGTCGGGCTCGCCGCCTCCGGCCGAGCGGGCCGCCATCACCGCCTCCATCGCTTTCGTCGCCATCCTGCTGGACCGGCAGGCGATCACCATGCACGCCCTGGCCGTCGCGGCCCTCGTGGTCCTTGCGCTTCAGCCCGAGGCCATCGTCACGCCGGGGTTCCAGATGTCGTTCGCAGCCACCGCCGCCCTCGTCGCCCTGGTCGAAAGCTGGCCGCCGCGCGTACGCGAGATCTCGGCTCCCTTGCCGATCCTGGCGGTGCAGAGGCTGGGCGGTTGGCTCGGCGCCGCCTGTGCGGCCAGTCTGGTGGCGGGGCTGGCGACCGGACCATTCGCCATGCAGCATTTCAACCGGACGGCCGTCTATGGCCTGTTCGCCAACCTCGCCACCTCGCCGGTCGCCGACTTCGTCATGATGCCGGCACTCGCTCTGGGAGCGCTGCTGGAGCCGATCGGTCTTGGCGCGCCCTTCCTGTGGCTGGCAGGTAAGGGCATCGACCTGATGCTGTGGATCGGTCACTGGACGGCGGGTCTGCCGGGGGCGGTCAGGACGGTGGCCAGCGCACCGGACTACGTTTTGCCCATCGCCTTCCTGGGCGTCCTGTTCGTCTGTCTGTGGCGGGGCCGTCTGCGGTGGCTGGGCCTGCCGCTCGCCGCCGCCGTTCTGGTCTGGCCCAGGGCCCCGACGCCCGATCTATGGATCGGAGACGGTGGCACCAACGCGGCCTTTCATCGCGAGGGCGACGCCGTTGTGGTGCGGCCCGGGGTGCGGGAGTTCGCAGCAGACCTGTGGTCCAGGCGCCGGGGTCTGACTATGACCGATCGTCCGGACGAGGGCTGGGTCTGCGGCCGTTTCGCCTGCGCACCCTTGACCACTCAAGCCGGGCCGATCGCTGTGTGGTGGGGCCGGAAGGTGCCCGCTGACGAGGCTCTGTCGGCCCTGTGCGCCTCGGCTCCCGTGGTCAGTGTCCGGCCGCTCGTATCGAGCTTGCCCGCCGCCTGTTCAGGCGCCCTGGTGCTGGACGGTGCAGACTACGCCCGGGGGGGTGCCGTCGAACTGTGGCGGTCAGGCGACGGCTGGCGCGCGACCTGGACGACCGACGTGCGCGGCGACCGACCCTGGAGCCGGACCGGAGATGCGGACGTCGTCGATTGAGCGCCATCCAAGGCTTGCGGTGTGGGCACCAAGCGGTCGACAAAACAGCGACCGTTTCAACCGTTTCAACCGTTTGGTCCCGCCAGTGTGCGTTGTTGGAATGTCAAAGATCCAGGACCGCCATTGTATAGCCGGCCGAGAGTGGGGCGCGTCGATAGGACTTGGTAGGCGACAGAAACGGTCGCATCTCCAGCAAATCCTTGGCACTGGCTCGCGTTGAGTTAGATACTTCGGCCTTTCGAAGCAGCGCCGAACGTCGAATCGTCTTCAGTGATAGCGGCGGAACAGACCGACCAGCTTGCCACGCACATCGACCTGATCGGGACCGAAGATGCGGGTCTCATAGGCGCGGTTGGCAGGCTCCAGCGCGATCGAGCCGCCCTTCTTGCGCAGACGCTTGAGCGTGGCTTCCTCGCCCTCGACCACGGCGACGACGATCTCGCCGGACGAGGCGGTGTCGACCTTCTTGATGACCACATAGTCGCCGTCGAGGATGCCGGCCTCGATCATCGAGTCGCCCTCGATCTCGAGCATATAGTGCTCGCCGGCGCTGAGCATCGATTCCGGCACCGGATAGCGGCTGGTCTCGTGTTCGATGGCCGCGATGGGCGTACCGGCGGCGATCTTGCCCAGCATGGGCAGGTCGCGCGTGTCGTTGGCCGCCTCGACCGACGACAATCGCCCACCGCCCTCGATGACGCCGGGTTTGAAGGGGGCGCGGCCGCCGCGCGGAGAGGCCGTGGTGGCCTGTTCAGGCATCTTGGTGACTTCCAGCGCGCGGGCCCGGTGCGCCAGTCTGCGGATGAAGCCGCGTTCCTCCAGCGCCGTGATCAGCCGGTGGATGCCCGATTTGGACGCCAGATCCAGCGCCTCCTTCATCTCATCGAACGAAGGGGACACGCCGGTCTCCTTGATCCGTTCATGGATGAACATCAGGAGCTCGTGCTGTTTCTTGGTGAGCATGGCGTCGAATCGTCCAGAACAAGGCGTGAACCGTTGCCGATGTTCTGTAAGTGTTCTTCACTAATGTCAACTTAACGGCGGGCAGCCGCTAGGCCAGCAGCGCCCGCGTCGCCGACTCCACGTCCGCCTGCCGCATCAGGCTCTCGCCGACGAGGATCGCGCGGGCGCCGTCCCGAGTGACGTGGGCGACGTCGGCGGGGGTGAAGACGCCGCTTTCGGCGACGAGGAGGGCACCGCGCGGGCTCATGGGGGCGAGGCGGGCCGTGGTGTCCATATCGACCTCGAAGGTGCGAAGCGACCGGTTGTTGACGCCGATGAGGTCGCCGCCCAGGGCGACGGCGCGGGCCATTTCGGCCTCGTCATGGGTCTCGATCAGGGCGTCCATGCCCAGACGGCCGGCCTCGGCCAGCAGGTCGGCGGCCACGGCGTCGTCGATCATGGCCAGGATGATCAGGATGCAGTCTGCGCCGAGCGCCCGGCTCTCGGCCACCTGCCACGGATCAACGAGGAAATCCTTGCGCAGGCAGGGCAGGGCGACGGCGGCGCGGGCGGCGACCAGATAGTCGTCGGCTCCCTGGAAGCTCGGGCCATCGGTCAAAACGGAGAGGCAGGCGGCACCCCCGGCCTCATAGGCGCGGGCCAGGGCGGGCGGGTCGAAGTCGGCGCGGATCAGACCCTTGGACGGGCTGGCCTTCTTGATCTCGGCGATCAGGGCGGGGCGGCCTGCGGTAGCCTTGCGCTCAAGGGCGGCGCGGAAACCGCGCGGCATGCCGGCGATAGCGGCCATGCCCTCGATCTCGGCCTGGGGCGTCGCGACCTTGCGGGTGGCGACCTCTTCGCGCTTGTAGGCGGCGATGCGAGCGAGGACGTCATCAACAGCAGCGGTCATGCGGGCTCCTCCGCGATCGGGGTCGAGGTGATTCGGGCGAGGGCCTCCAGCGCGGCGGCCGCCTTGCCGTCGTCGATGGCGGCGGCGGCGATGGCGACGCCGGCTTTCAGATCATCGGCCCGATCAGCGACAACGAGCGCGGCGGCTGCGTTGAGCAGGACTACGTCGCGATACGGGCCTCGCGCGCCGGCGAGGAGGGCGCGGATGGCCTCGGCATTCACTTCGGCGTCGCCGCCCCGCAGGCTCTCGATGTCCGCGACCGGGAGACCGGCGTCGGCGGGCGTGACGGTGAAGCGTCGGACCGTGCCGTCCTTCCATTCGGCGACCTCGGTCGGGCCGGTCGTGGTCAGTTCGTCCAGACCCATGCCGTGGACCGTCCAGGCGCGAATGGCTCCGAGGCGGCCGAGAACCTCGACCAGCGGCTCCAGCAGCTTCGGATCATAGACCCCCATGACCTGTCGTTTTGCAGACGCCGGATTGGAAAGCGGTCCCAAGAGGTTGAAAACCGTGCGGAACCCGATCTCGGCCCGGATCGGGGTGACGTGCCGCATGGCACCGTGGAAGCTGGGGGCGAACAGGAAGCAGATCCCGGCTTCGTCAAGGGCCTGACGCTGCTGGGCCATGCCCGCAGTCAGATCGACGCCGAGCGCGGCAAGGACGTCGGATGACCCGGATTTCGAGCTCAGGGCCCGGTTGCCGTGCTTGGCGACCTTGAGGCCTGCACCCGCCAGGATCAGGGCCGCCGCCGTCGAGATGTTGAAGGTGTGTTGGCCGTCGCCGCCTGTACCGCAGGTGTCGATGACGTCGTAGGGATGGTCGAGAGTGACCGCCGCGTCGCGCATCGCCCCGGCGAACGCCGCGATTTCGTCGACGGTTTCGCCACGGATCCGCAGGGCGGTGACGGCGGCGGCGACCTGGGCCGGTGTGGGCTCGCCGCGCAGGCAGGCGGCGAAGAAGTCGCCGGCCTCGGCCGCGCTCAGGGTCTGGCCGTCGACCAGCTTGGCCAACAGGGGCTTGATCTCGGCGGACATGACCTCAGACCATGGCCAGGCGCTTGACGCCCGCCTGATCCAGGAAGTTGGCAAGCATGGCGTGGCCATGTTCCGTCGCGATCGATTCGGGATGGAACTGGACACCATGGATCGGCCGGTCATGGTGCTGGAAGCCCATGATCTCGCCGTCCTCGGTCCAGGCCGTGACGTTCAGGGTGTTGGGCAGGGTCTCGCGGGCCACGGCCAGAGAATGATACCGCGTCGCCGTGAACGGCGAGGGAAGTCCTGCGAACATACCCTTGTTTTCATGGAGGATCGGCGAGGTCTTGCCGTGCATCACGGTCTTGGCGCGCACCACGTGTCCGCCCATGGCCTGGCCGATCGCCTGATGGCCCAGACAGACGCCCAGGATCGGCATGTCGAGCGGCGCGGTGTCGATGAGGGCCAAGCAGATGCCCGCCTGATCCGGCGCGCAGGGGCCGGGCGACAACAGCACGGCCTCGGGCTTCAGCGCCCAGGCCTCGGCCGCCGTCAGGTCGTCGTTGCGCACGACCTTCGTCTCTGCGCCTAGCTCCGCCAGGTAGTGGACGAGGTTGTAGGTAAAGCTGTCGTAGTTATCGACGACCAGGATCATGCAGGCGTTCTAGGGCCTGCGACCGCGCCCGCCAAGCTCAAGGTTGGCCGGAAACCGTCCGTTAACGACATCCGGGCTTTGCTCTCGCCTCCATCGGAGCCCGCCATGAGCCGCATCCTCGCCAGTATCGACAGGTCCAGCATCGACCGGGCTCGCGCGCTGCTGGTCGAGGCCGAAGAGACGGTGGGCCATCCGCTGGGTGCGCTCGGCGCAGCGGCACTGGCCGCGACGGCGGCTATCGCCATGGCCGGGGTTATGATCCTGGGGACCGGGATCGCGCTGGACCAGCCGAACGCGCCGGCTGAGGTCGGCGAGAGCTTCTGATTTTTCAAAGACCGAAGCGCCACGCCTTAAAGCCCCGTCGGGACGAGGCCCGCGAGGTGGAGAGGAGACGGAGCGCAGACTGACGTCCGGAACCGATGATGTCCCTCCGCCTGAGAAGGGACGCTTGAATTTTCGACGTCAGCCTGCGCTCCGTCCGGTCGATTTAGCGCAAGCGCGTCGGGCTACGGGCTCTTCTGCCGGGACCGCAGGGGTCTTCCCCCACGGCTTCGATCAGACCCGGTTCGGCCCTGACCGACTACACTCAGCCTGCGACGGGCGAGAGGCTACCAGACCCCCCGGACCCCCTGTGTTGGCACAGGGCTGTGTCCCGCTCGACCCATCCCCGCCGCCGCTTCAGGCCTGGTACCAAGAGGCGCCTCCCCATGCGACGGGAACGGCAGGACCTTACCACGGGTCGAAGGGGTGGCTGGTCGAATGCGTCTGTCTGACGTCAGAATCGGTCGTATCAGCAGGCGGGGCAAGGGATCGGGTGCGGCGAGGTTGGAGAGGTGAGCGCGCTGCTACGCCTTTTCTTTCGTCATCCTCCGGCAAGCCGCGCCTTCGCGGCGCAGACCGGGGGACCCAACGGCGCCGATAGGCGATCTGTTCCAGGCACGATATTCGACGCCAGAGTCCGCGACAGGTTCGCGCTCTCGCGCGCCGCTGGGTCCCCCGGTCTCGCTACGCTCGCCGGAGGATGACGAAAGTAGGTGGGTGAGACTAGACCGCGCCGCCTTCGTTCAGCACGGCCCCAAGCTCGAACCGCCAGGCATCGGCGGCGGCGTTGATCGGGGCGCGGGCCTTGGCGATCGTTTCGGCATATTCGGCGGCGGGATCGCTGTCGGCGACGACGCCGGCGCCGGCCTGGACGAAGACCTTGCCGTCGGCGAACATGGCGGTGCGCAGGACGATGCAGATGTCGGCCTCCCCACCCGCAGAGATGTATCCGACGCCGCCGCCGTAGCCGACGCCGCGTTTCTCGCCCTCGAGCTCGTCGATGATCTCCATGGCCCGGACCTTGGGCGCGCCGGACAGGGTGCCGGCGGGCAGGGCGGCCAGCAGGGTATCGACGGCGTCCAGGTCGGGGTGGGAGCGGCCCTCGACATTGGAGACGATGTGCATGACCTGGCTGTAGCGTTCGACCTTGAAGCTCTCGGTCACCTTGACCGTGCCGGGGGCCGAGACACGGCCGACGTCGTTGCGGCCGAGGTCCAGCAGCATAAGATGCTCGGCGCATTCCTTGGGATCGGCCAGGAGTTCTGCCTCCAGACGGCGATCCTCTTCCGGCGTCGCGCCGCGCGCGCGGGTGCCGGCGAGTGGGCGGATGGTGACGCCGCCGTCCTTGAGCCGCACCAGGATCTCGGGGCTGGACCCGGCCAGCTGGAAGTCGCCGAAATTGAGGAAGAACAGATAGGGCGAGGGGTTCTGGCGGCGCAGGGATCGATAGAAGGCGAACGGGTCGCCCGACCAGGGCGCAGAGAACCGGTGGCTGAGCACGACCTGGAAGATGTCGCCAGCGGCGATGTAGTCCTTGGCGCGGGCGATCATGCCGCCATAGGCCTCGCCGTCCACCGGCGAGGCGAAGGCGGGAGCGGGCGTCTGTTCGGCACCCATCCGGCCCAGCAGCGGGCGACGCAGGCGGCTCTCGAAATCTTCAAGGCGCGCGTTGGCGGCGGTCCAGGCGCCGTCGGCGTCGAGTCCGGCGTCCGGATAGACGGTCGAGACCATGACGATCTCGCGCCTTACCGAATCGAACATGGCGACCAGGGACGGCCGGGTCAGGACGGCGTCAGGCAGGTCGAGAGGGTCGGGATTGGGCTCGCCGAGCGGCTCCAGCAGCCGAACCATGTCATAGCCGAACACCCCGAACAGACCGGCCGCCATGGGGGGCAGTTCGCCGTAGGCCGTTGCCTTCAGATCGAAGGCGGTTGCGGCGATCAGGGCGCGCAGGGATTGCAGGGCAGGCAGGGCCTCAGGGCTGAACCGGTCGGCCGCGACGGCCTCGGCCCCGCGCGCGATCTCTGCGACCCCACCACGACAGCGCCAGACGACGTCGGGCTCAAGCGTGATGATCGAATAACGGCCGTTCAGCGCGGCGCCCTCGACCGATTCCAGCAGGAAGGCGTGCCGTCGCCCCAGCCCGACCTTCAGATAGGCCGAGACCGGGGTTTCCAGGTCGTCGATCAGTCGTCTGACCACGACGGCGGGACGACCGGCCGTCAGGCTCGCCGCGAACGCCGCCCGGGCGTCTGCCCCCCCAGCCTGTGTCACTGCGCCGGAGTCGGGGTCGGAGCGGAGGCGGGGTTGGTCGCCGTGGCCGGATCGACGCCCAGGGCCTGGAGCGCGAAAGCCGTGTCGCTCTTGGCCTTGGAGCGCAGGGCACCGGCGGCCAGGGCGTTCTCGACCATGGCATTGCCCATCTGCTCGGCCATGCGGGCACGGACCTGTTCGGCGACGGGCGCGGCCAGGGCCGGCACCGCCGGGCGGATCGCGTCGACGCGGCCGACGACATAGGCGGTCTCGGACGCGGGGCCCGAAAAGACCTGGCCCTTGCCCTGTCCAAACAGGCCTTCCATCACGCCCTGACCGATCTCGGTCTGGACCTGCGGGTTCTGTTGCAGCGACGCACGGTTGATCAGGGTGCCACCCGCCGAGGCGGCGACGGCGGCGATGTCCTGGCCCTGGCGCACGCGGCTGGCCAGTTCCTCGGCCTTGGCGGCCAGGCGTTTGGCGTTCTCGCGCAGCACCCATTGCTGGGCCAGGGGCTCGCGGATGTCGGCCAGGGTCGGCAGGGCGGCCGGGCGGATGTCGGTCAGACGCAGCACGAAATACTGGCCCTGGCCGGCATCGATCACGTCGGACTCGCCACCCTTGGACAGGGCATAGGCCGATTGCAGGATCTGCGGCGGGGCGTTCATCGGCTGGCCGTCCGGCAGCTTGCCGTCCTGGGTGAAGGGCGGCAGCGGGATGATGCGTCCACCGATCTCGGCGGCGGCCTGATCCAGGGTCTTGCCCTCGGAGCGGGCCTTTTCATACTTCTCGACGCGGGCGAAGACGGCACCCTTGGCGTCCTCGGTACGCAGTTCGTTGATGATGGCCTCACGGGCGCTGTCCAGCGTCGCGGCGGCGCCTGGCGTGACGGCCGACACCTGGGCGACGGTGAAGCCGACCCGGCCCTGGACCGCATTGGTCACCTGACCAGCCGTGGCACCGAAGACGGCGGCGGCGATCGCGGGATCGGTCACGGCGGCGCGCGGCGTGGCGTTGAAGGTCGCGGGCTGGACCCCACCGTTGGCCTGACCGGCCTGTGCCGGAGTCTGGCCTGCGCGAAGGGCAGCGGCGATGGCGTCAGCGGCAGCCTTGGTCGGGGCGGTCAGGGTGACGAAGGTGCGGGTTTCCGGCGTCGACAGGGCGGCCTGGCGGAAGTTGAAGCGCTCGACGATCCGGGCCTCTGGGATGGCGGCGGCGGTGTCGGACGGATTGTTGAAGAGCAACACCGAGGCCATGCGGAACTCGGGGCGGCGCAGCTGGGCGGCGTTCTCGCTCAGGAAGGCCTGAAGCTGGGCGTCGGTGGGGGCGGGGGCCGTCCCGGCCATGGCCTGGGTGACCTCGAACCAGCGACCGTCGCGGCTTTCCATCGCACGGGCGGCCAGCACGGCGCCGTAGACGCGCGGCAGGCGCAGGCCGGCAAAGGCGGCCGAGCCATAGTGGTTCACGGCATACTGGTCGCGGAATTCCTGTTCCAGCCGCTGGGCGGTCAGGCCCTGCTCGGCCAGTTTGGACTGGTACTGGGTCTCGTCGAATTGGCCGGTGACGCCGTTGAAGAAGGCGGGGATCTCGCGGATCTGCTTGACCACCAGCTCCTTGCCGGGTCGGATGCCCGCCTTCCACGCCCAGTTCAGGAAGCCGAGCTGGCGGGTCTGTTCTTCCAGATAACGGACGTGCAGGTTCTCCTTGACCATGTCGTCGATCGTGACCGGGCGCTGGGCCCGCTCGGTCAGGCTCTCACGCAGGCGGTCGAAGTCGGCGCGGAACTGGGCCTGATCGACCTTGCGGTCTCCGGCCGAGATCACATGCTTGCCGCCCAGGCTGGCGAAGACGTCCAGCTGGGTCCCGCCGGTGACGACGACGGCCAGGCCGACGATGGCGATCAGGATCAGGGCGAACTTGGACCTGGCGAAATTGCGGAACAGAGTGATCATCGACAAACCTGACGGACGGCGGCCAAGGAACCGGTGACGGGGCGCCGCCCCGGCGTATAGGCAGGGGGCGACGGCACGGCAAGCGGCCCTGCGGGCGTGGATAGCCCGCAACGGCTCCGGTGCCTCGCCATTGCGGCGGGAGCTTGGCCGGTTTGTCGCCTCTTGGCTTTCGGTCGGAGGGCGCCTTATGAGGGCGTCATGAAACAATCCGTGAAGTTGATCGCCGGCAACTGGAAAATGAACGGCCTGGGAGCCAGCCTGGGCGAGGCCCGGGCCCTGTCCGAGGCTCTGGCGGCCGAACCCGCCGCCTGCCGTGTCGCCCTGTGCCTGCCCGCCACACTGGTTCACCGTCTGGCCGAAGCCGTCGCGGGCGGTGTCGTCGAGGTCGGGGGGCAGGACTGCCATGCCGAGGCCTCGGGCGCCTTCACCGGCTCGACCTCGGCCGCCATGCTGGCCGATGCGGGGGCGACCCTGGTCATCCTGGGCCACTCCGAGCGCCGCGCGGGCTTTGGCGAGAGCGATGCCGACGTCGCGGCCAAGGTCGAGGCCGCCCTGGCCGCAGGGCTGGAACCCATCATCTGTGTCGGCGAGACCCTGGACCAGCGTCAGGCCGGCGAGGCCGTCGTCGTCGTCAGCGCCCAGGTGGCGGGATCCCTGCCGTCGTCTCTGTCCGGCAAGGCTTTCGCTGTCGCCTATGAGCCCGTCTGGGCCATCGGCACCGGCCTGACGCCCACGCTGGAGCAGATCGAGGAAGTCCACGCTGCCGTTCGTGCCGCCATGATCGGGCGACTGGGGGAGGGCGGTCGGATCGCCCCGATCCTGTACGGCGGCTCGGTCAAGCCGTCGAACGCCGCCGAGATCCTGGCCGTGGCCGAGGTCGGAGGCGCGCTGGTCGGCGGGGCCTCGCTGAAGGCCGCGGACTTCCTCGGCATCATCCGGGCGGCCTGATGCTCAAGTTCGTCCTGTTTGTGCTGTTCACGGTGGTGGTCACGGCCGCCCTGGTCTTCTGCCTGCGGTCGGGTCGGTTCAGCTATCGGGGCCTGACCGGCACCCGGGCCGAGACGCCGGGCCGGTACTGGGCGGTCATCGCCTTTCTGGCGGCGTTCGCGGTGGCCGGGGCCTGGTCCACGATCCGCCTGGCCCAGGTCGTGCTGGCCGTCTGAGGCCTGAGCCTCGCCGTTGCCGCGCGCGTCGAGGGATGATAGACGCCGCCGCTTGATCGGCGCGACCAGCGCCACATATGTAAGCCGCCATGCTCCAGACCATTCTCCTCGTCGTCATGATCCTGATCTCGATCGCCCTGACCGGGGTGGTCCTGCTGCAACGCTCCGAAGGTGGCGCGCTGGGCATGGGCGGCGGGCCCTCGAACTTCATGAGCGCACGCGGAGCCGGCAATCTGCTCAGCACCGTGACCTGGTGGCTGGGGGGCGCATTCTTCATCTGCGCCATCTCCCTGACCATCGTCGGCAACATCGATCGCGGCAACCAGTCGATCATTGATTCGGACGCCGTCGGTTCCATCGCCGTCGATCAGCCGACAACGCCGTCCCAGACCGCTCCGGCGACCGCGACGCCGGCCCAGCCTGCCGCGCCGACGCTGCAAGACCTCGAAGCCTCGGTCGTGGCCCCGCCTGCAGCCAACCCCGCCCAACCGGCTCCGAAGCAGTAGGGTGACGACGGCGGGCCACCCCGCCGCCGCTCCCGCCACACCCGCCTTCAACGAGCGCGCCCCGGACCGGGCCGCGCTCGTTTCGGTTTTCAACAGGGGATTCGCCGTTCGCCCCGGCGCACCCCCGAATCACCCGCTAAGGTGACCTCCCATGGCTCGTTATGTGTTCATCACCGGCGGCGTGGTTTCCTCGCTCGGAAAAGGTCTCGCGTCCGCCGCTCTCGGAGCCTTGCTTCAGGCGCGTGGCTACAAGGTCCGTCTGAGGAAGCTCGACCCCTATCTGAACGTCGATCCGGGCACGATGAGCCCCTATCAGCACGGTGAGGTCTTCGTGACCGACGACGGGGCCGAGACGGATCTCGACCTGGGACACTACGAGCGGTTCACCGGCGTCTCGGCGGCGAAATCCGACAACATCACGACCGGCCGCATCTATTCGACCATCATCGAGAAGGAACGGCGCGGCGACTATCTGGGCGCCACGGTGCAGGTGATCCCGCACGTCACCGACCAGATCAAATCCTTCTGCCTGACACCCGCCTTCACCGATGACGGTGACGACGTCGATTTCGTCCTGGTCGAGATCGGCGGCACGGTCGGCGACATCGAGGGCCTGCCGTTCTTCGAGGCGATCCGACAGCTGGGTCAGGACCTGCCGCGTGGCCAGTCCTGCTTCGTCCACCTGACGCTGCTGCCCTTCATCAAGACCGCCGGCGAGATGAAGACCAAACCGACGCAGCACTCGGTCAAGGAGCTGCGCTCCATCGGCATCCAGCCCGACATCCTCCTGTGCCGCTGCGAGTTTCCGATCCCCGAGGACGAGAAGCGCAAGATCGGCCTGTTCTGCAACGTACGGCCCTCGGGCGTGATCCAGGCCATGGATTCCGACGACATCTATGCGGTGCCGCTCGACTATCACCGCGAGGGGCTGGATGCGGAGGTGCTGGCCCATTTCGGCATCACCGATGCGCCCCAGCCTGACCTGTCGAGCTGGACCGAGATCGCGAGGCGTCGCCGCCAGCCCGACGGCGAGGTCACCGTCGCCGTGGTCGGCAAATACACGGTGCTGAAAGACGCCTACAAATCCCTGATCGAGGCCCTGCATCACGGCGGAGTGGCCAACAACGTCAAGGTCAACATCGACTGGGTCGAGGCCGACACCTTCGAGGGCGACCGGGATGCCTGCGAGGTGCGCCTGCAATCGGCCCATGCGGTGCTGGTGCCCGGCGGCTTCGGCGAGCGTGGGGCAGAGGGCAAGATCGAGGCGGCGCGGTTCGCCCGCGAGCGCAACATCCCCTATTTCGGCATCTGTTTCGGGATGCAGATGGCGGTGATCGAGGCGGCGCGGAACCAGGCGGGCCTGCCCAAGGCGTCATCGACCGAGTTTGGCCCGACCGACGAGCCCGTCGTCGGCCTGATGACGGAGTGGACACAGGGCAACCAGCGGGTGCTGCGCCAGCAGGGCGGGGATCTGGGCGGCACCATGCGGCTCGGGGCCTATGATTCGACCCTGGCGGCC
Organism: Brevundimonas sp. NIBR10; assembly: GCF_027912515.1. Classification (NCBI taxonomy): domain Bacteria; kingdom Pseudomonadati; phylum Pseudomonadota; class Alphaproteobacteria; order Caulobacterales; family Caulobacteraceae; genus Brevundimonas; species Brevundimonas sp. NIBR10. The sequence continues at coordinate 3,005,270 of NZ_CP115464.1, read as the reverse complement.
GGCTCACGCATCGCGGAAATCTATGGTTCGACCGCCATCAGCGAGCGTCACCGCCACCGTTACGAGGTCAACATCAACTATCGCGAGGCGATCGAGGACAAGGGCTTGATCTTCGCCGGCCTGTCGCCCGACGGCGTCCTGCCCGAGACGGTCGAACGCACCGACCATCCCTGGTTCATCGGCGTCCAGTACCACCCCGAACTGAAGAGCCGCCCCTTCAAGCCCCATCCGCTGTTCGCCAGCTTCATCGAGGCGGCGGTGGTGCAGAGCCGGCTGGTTTAGGTCGCCGCTCCGACGACCAGCGGTTGTCAACCTGACGCCTGTCACGCAGGTTTGGAGCGGAGGGACGTGAGATGAAGACTGCTCTGAGAGTTTGGCACGGCCTAACGGCGGTCCTGTCGGTCGCACTGCTGATGTCGACAGCGCTTGCCCATGCCCAGACTATGCCAGCCGACGAGGTCACGCAGGTTGAGGATGTCATTGTCGATGGCGCGCCAATCCGGTCCGAAGTCCAGAGGTTCGTCGGGACCGTGGCGGCTCCGGCACCAAACCGCGGTCCGGCCCGATGGGATGGTGATCTCTGCGTTGGCGTGGTCAATCTCCAGACCGAGGCTGCCCAGTTCATGGCAGATCGCATATCCGACATTGGTGCCGAGCTGGGCCTGCGGATCGGAGGCCCTGGCTGCAAGCCCAATCTGGTCGTGATGGCGACGTCAGACGGCGCGGCCTTGGCGTCGGAACTGGTGCGGACACGTCCGCGCGAATTCATGGTTCGCACCGGAGGAGCCTCGCTGGGACGAGAAGCCCTGGAGGCGTTCCAGACCTCAGATCGGCCCGTCCGTTGGTGGCACGTCAGTCTCCCGGTGAACGAGGACACCGGTTTGGCCGCTGTGCGCCTGCCGGGTCAGCAGCCCTTTGCCGGTGGCCCGATCAGCCGGCCGTCCGATCTGGGTTCCTATGGGATAACGGTGATGCCCTCGCGGATCAACAACGAGATCAAGGACGAGCTTCAGCAAGTCCTGATCATCGTCGATATCAGCAGACTGGGCCAGGCACCCTTTGATCAGGTGGCGGACTACACCGCCATGGTCGGCCTCGCCCAGATCGACCCTGACGTGGACATGAGCCATTTCCAGTCGATCCTGAACCTGTTCCGGACCGATGAAGCCTTGCCATCGGGGCTTACAGATTTCGACTGGGCCTATCTCAGGGGCCTATACGAGGCACGACAGATGAACATCTCTGCGCGCGGTCGGGTCGGAGAGGTCGCTGCGCAAATGGAGCGGGCCTTGCGGGCGCGACCCACTGAACTCAACGAGGCTACTCCCTGATCCCCGCCTTGTCCGCCACATAGGTCGAGCAGGCGGCCGAGGCCTCGTTCATCAGGTCCTGGTCCTGATCGGCCAGCTGGACCAGCCTTGCCTCGTTCTCAGGCGACATGGCGTCGGCGTCATAGGCCTCGACCATGACGTTGTAGAGGTCGGTGTGTTTGGTGAGGGCCGCGAAGGCCTTGGCCGAGACGTCCTCGGGCAGCAGCATGGTCATCTGCAGATACTGAGAGTGCATCAGCCGCAGGATCTCGCTCTGGGCCTCGATGGCCTTTGACAGGTCCGTGACCTGATCGGGATCCAGTGGCCCAGCGCGGAAGTCGCCGTTCTTCTCGTTGGCCGTCACCGCCCGCGAGGTCAGGTCGCCCAGCGCCATGCAGACGCCGAGCTGGCTTTCGAAGATCTTCTGGCGGGCAGCCGCCTGCGACACGTCCAGAGCCTGGACCGCCGTGAACATCGAGGCGACCGCGACGATCATGGCCGAGATGGCCGAGACGGTGGCGATCGTGCCTTCGACGGAGACCCGTTGGGTTCGTGACGACTTGCCCTGGCTGTCGGAGACGTCCGGATCGGGCAGGGGCGGGGTGTCGGTCATGCGTCATATGACGCCGGTCGGTGACCTATTGCAACGCTTGCGGGCGACGGGAGATCGCCGCCCCGTCAGAGCATCAAGCCTTTTCGGCCCTGGCGCGTTCGATGCCCTCGACGATCAGGCTGCGGGCCTTGTCGGCGTCGTCCCAGCCCAGCACCTTGACCCATTTGGTGCCTTCCAGATCCTTGTAGTGGGCGAAGAAATGCTCGATCTGCTTGAGGGTGATCTCGGGCATGTCGGTGTAGTTCTTCACGCTGTCATAGCGGGCGGTCAGCCATGACGACGGCACGGCCAGCAGCTTCTCGTCCTGACCGGCCTCGTCCTCCATCAGCAGCACGCCGATGACGCGGCAGCTGATGACCGAACCCGGCATCAGGGCGCGAGTATTGGCCACGATCACGTCGCAGGGGTCGCCGTCGCCCGACAGGGTGTGAGGAATGAAGCCGTAGTTTCCCGGATAGCGCATCGAGGTATAGAGGAACCGGTCGACCACCAGGGCACCCGAGGCCTTGTCCATCTCGTACTTGATCGGCTCGCCGCCGATCGGCACCTCGATCACGACATTGACGTCGTCGGGTGCGTGCTTGCCGATGGAAAGTGCGTCCAGGTTCATCGAAATTCTCTTTTGTTCTGAACGGGCGTCCCCCTTTGGCGCGCCCGGCCGCCCGCACGCGACGCGCTGCTACTGCCCCAGATCGACGCTTTCGGAAAGCCCGGGAGTGTGCAGTGCAGCAATTTTCGCGTGAATGTCACAGGGACAGGCAGAGGTATTTGATCTCCAGATAGTCCTCGATTCCGTATTTGGACCCCTCGCGGCCCAGGCCGGAGGCCTTGACCCCACCGAAGGGCGCGACCTCTGTGGAGATGATGCCGGTGTTGACCCCCACGATACCGGCCTCGATCGCCTCTCCGACGCGGAAGATGCGACCCAGATCGCGGGCATAGAAATAGGCAGCCAGGCCGAAGGGCGTGTCGTTGGCCTGGGCGATCGCGTCGGCCTCGTCGCTGAAGCGGATCACCGGGGCGAGGGGGCCGAAGGTCTCCTCGTCGGTGACGATCATGTCCGACGTGACGCCCGACAGCACCGTCGGGATGAAGAACCGGCCGCCCAGCGGCGAGCGCTCGCCGCCGGTGACGACGGTGGCACCCTTCGACACCGCATCCGCGATATGGGCCTCGACCTTGGACACGGCCTTGTCGTCGATGACGGGGCCGATCTCGACGCCCTTCTGGTCGCCGGGCCCGACCTTGAGCGCCTCGGTCGCGCGGGCCAGCTTCTCGACGTAGACGTCGTGGACGGCGTCCTGGACATAGATGCGGTTGGCGCAGACGCAGGTCTGACCGGCGTTCCGGAACTTGGACTGGATCGCCCCGGCGACCGCCGCATCCAGATCGGCGTCGTCGAAGACGATGAAGGGGGCGTTGCCGCCGAGCTCCAGGCTCAGCTTCTTGATGGTCGGGGCGGACTGGGCATAGAGCTTGGCCCCGACCTCGGTCGAGCCGGTGAAGGACAGTTTGCGCACCACCGGACCGGCGGTCAGCACCCCGCCGATCTCGGTCGATCCGCCGGTGACGATGTTCAGCAGCCCGTCCGGCAATCCCGCTTCCTGGGCCAGCACACCCAGTGCCAGGGCCGTGAACGGGGTCTGGCTGGCCGGCTTGACCACCACGCCGCAGCCGGCGGCCAGGGCAGGCCCGATCTTGCGCGTGATCATGGCGGCGGGGAAGTTCCACGGCGTGATCGCCGCCACTACTCCGATCGGCTGTTTCAGCACGATGATCCGCTTGTCGCGCGCATGGCCCGGGATGACGTCGCCATAGACCCGTTTGGCCTCCTCGGCGAACCACTCGATAAAGGATGCCGCATAGGCGATCTCGCCCTTGGCCTCGGCCAGGGGCTTGCCCTGTTCCTCGGTCAGGATGGCGGCCAGGGCGTCCTGATGCTTCATCATCAGATCGAAATAGCGGCGCAGGACGATGGCCCGGTCCTTGGCGGTCCGCGCCGCCCAGCCCTTCATCGCCCGCTCGGCCACCGCGATCGCGCGCTGCGTCTCCGTCGCCCCCAGCGACGGCACCCGCCCGATGATCTGACCGGTCGCGGGATCATCGACGTCGATCCAGCGATCACCGGTGACCCATTGGCCGTCGATCAAACAGGCTTCGCGCTTCAGCTGGGTCATGGGAACTCCTCTGGGTATCGATACATGTTTCAACGCCTGACGTGGAGGAAGGCAACCGGGTCGTGGGTTTCGCCGAAATCGCCAAGTTTCAACGTGCCACTTGTGCGTCGCAACATTCCATGTAACCAATAGGCCGTCGCGCGGTTGAGCGTGGCGCGTAACGGTTCGTCCCCAACGATGGGAGACGCCTCCGTCCTTCAGCAGATTTCGGCAATGAAGCCGCCCGGGGCGCTCTGACACGAGCCGCGCCGAGGCGGTTTTTCTGCGTTCGCAATCTGCCCCGTTTTGCGACCGACTTTGAAACACTGGGGATGACGATGATCGACAAGCGCAAGTTTCTGATGGCCGGAGGCTCGCTGCTGCTCGCCTCGGGCGCGACGGCCCTGCTGGCCGGCTGCGGTGACAAGCGGGCGGCTCCCGGCGCGGCGCCCGCGTCGCTCGGTGCGGTCGAGAAGGCCAGCCTCAAGCTGGGCTTCATCAAACTGACCGACATGGCCCCCCTGGCCATTGCCAAGGAGAAGGGGTTCTTCGCCGAGGAAGGCCTGAACGTCGCCCTGGAGCCACAGGCCAACTGGAAGGTGCTGCTGGACGGCGTCATCGGCGGTCAGCTGGACGCGGCCCATATGCTGGCGGGCCAGCCGATCGCCGCCACCATCGGTCTGGGCACCAAGGCCGAGCTGATCGCGCCGCTGAGCCTCGACCTGAACGGCAACGCGATCACGGTCTCCAACCGCATCTGGAGCCAGATCGAACCGGCCCTGCCCAAGGGTGCCGACGGCAAGCCGACGCATCCGATCTCTGCCTCGGCGCTGCGGCCCGTCGTCGATCGGTTCAGGTCCGAGGGCAAGCCTCTGAAGTTCGGCATGGTCTTCCCGGTCTCGACCCATAATTACGAGCTGCGCTACTGGCTGGCGGCGGGCGGGATCCATCCGGGCTTCTATCTGCCGGGGGATGTCGCCGGCACGACCGGTGCCGATATCCAGCTGTCGGTGACGCCACCGCCCCAGATGCCCGCCACGCTGGAGGCCGGCACCATCGAGGGCTATTGCGTCGGCGAGCCGTGGAACCAGGCGGCGGTCAAGAAGAAGATCGGCGTCCCGATCATCACCGACCACGACATCTGGGCGCGCAATCCGGAGAAGGTCCTGGGCATGACCAAGGCCTTCGCGGCCCAGTATCCAGCGACGACCAATGCCCTGATCCGCGCGATCATCAAGGCCCAGCAGTGGCTCGACGCCGGGGCCGGTTCCAACCGGGCCGAGGCGGTGCAGATCCTGGCCCGGCCCAACTACGTCGGGGCCGACGCCGATGTGATCGCGGCCTCGATGACCGGCCAGTTCACCTATGCGCCCGGCGACACCCGGCCCGCGCCGGAGTTCAACATCTTCTTCGATGATTTCGCCGGCTATCCCTATGCCTCGGACGCCGTCTGGTACCTGACCCAGATGCGCCGGTGGGGCCAGATCGCGGAGGATCATCCGGATCAGTGGTATATCGACACCGCCAAAGCCGTGTACCGGGCCGATCTCTACACCGCAGCGGCGTCTTCGCTGGTGGCTCAGGGCATCATCCCGGCGGCCTCGGTGCCGACGACCGACGGGTTCAAGGGCGTGCAGACGGGCTTCATCGACGGCGTCGCCTACGATGGCCGGGCCCCCAACGCCTATCTGGCCCGGTTCGCGATCGGCCTGAAGACAGGCCAGACGGTTACCGCCGCCGGCGCGTCGGCCGCCTGATCGACGTGCGGGAGTAGGGGAGATGACCATGAGTGAGCTCAAGTCCGCAGACGGATCGGTCCAGAGGATGATCAAACGTCCCATGCCGACGGTTCTGTCCGGAGCGCCCCCCCTGACGGCGCCGTCGTCGCGGCCGTCGGGGGGCGAGGCGGCCGGTGGGGCGTCCGACGGCAAGCCTTCGGGCGGCATCGGACTGGTCGCCGGCTTCGCGGCGGTCGGGCCGAAGGCCAGGACGGTGATCCTGCCGCTGGTCGGGATCGTGGTCTTCATCCTGCTGTGGGCCCTGACCGCGCCGATGGTGAAGACCTCGCTGGGCGCGCTACCCGGGCCGGTCGCGGTGGCCACTCAAGGGGTGTCCCTGGTCGAGGAATGGCAGGCGGGTCAGGCCGAGAAGTCGGCCTTCTATGAGGCCCAGTCGGCCCGCAACGCCGCACTGGAAGCCGCCGGGCGCGGGGCAGAGGCGCAGGATTTCCGCTATTCCGGTTCGCCCAGCTTCATCGATCAGATCTTCACCTCACTGTTCACCGTGGCCTTCGGGTTCGGGCTGGCGTCGCTGGTTGCGGTGCCGCTGGGGCTGGTTTGCGGCCTGTCCAGGGGATTCAACGCGGCCTTCAATCCGCTGGTGCAGATCTTCAAGCCGATCAGTCCGCTGGCCTGGCTGCCGATCGTGACCATGGTGGTGTCGGCGACCATGACCGATCCCGATCCGACCCTGCCCAAGAGCTTCGTCATCTCGGCCGTGGTGGTGATGCTGTGTTCGCTGTGGCCGACCCTGATCAATACGGCGGTTGGCGCGGCCTCGATCGACAAGGATCTGTTGAACGTCGGTCGGGTGCTGCGGCTCAGCCCGTTCGCGCGGCTGCGGCGGCTGATCCTGCCGTCGGCCCTGCCTTACATCTTCACCGGTATGCGGCTGTCGCTGGGTGTGGGCTGGATGGTGCTGATCGCCGCCGAGATGCTGGCTCAGAACCCCGGCCTCGGAAAGTTCGTCTGGGACGAGTTCCAGAACGGTAGCGAGCAATCGCTGGCGCGGATCATGTTCGCGGTCATCGTCATCGGCGTGATCGGCTTTCTGCTGGACCGGCTGATGATGGCGCTGCAGTCGCTGGCGTCGCGGAACCACGAGACATGAGCCCGACGTTTGGAGGTGGGCCCATCCTGTCCCTGAAGGGCCTGTCCAAGTCCTATGTCGGGGCGACCGGCGAGCGATCCGATGTGCTGTCGGGCGTCGATCTGGACGTCGAGGAGGGCGAGTTCGTCGCCGTCCTGGGGTTCTCGGGCGCCGGCAAGACCACCCTGGTCTCGGCCATCGCCGGATTGATTCAGCCGGACGCGGGCCAGATCCTGATCAAGGGCCAGCTCTGCACCGGGCCGGGACCGGATCGGGGCGTGGTGTTCCAGAGCTATTCCCTGTTCCCCTGGCTGACCGTCGAACAGAATGTGCGGCTGGCCGTCGATGCCGTCCATGTGACGATGACGAAGGACGAGCGGGCCGAACTGGTGCGATCCACCGTCACCCTCGTCGGTCTCGGCCATGCGCTGGACCGCAAGCCGGCGCAACTGTCCGGCGGGATGCGGCAACGGGTGGCGGTGGCGCGCGCCCTGGCGATCAGGCCCGAAATCCTGCTGCTGGACGAGCCTCTGTCGGCGCTGGACGCCCTGACGCGGGCCAAGCTGCAGGACGAGATCGAACGCATCCGCGGCCAGGAAAAGCGCACCATCTTCCTGGTCACCAACGACGTGGACGAGGCCCTGCTGCTGGCCGACAGGATCGCGATCCTGACACCGGCCCCGAACGCCCATATCGGCCGCATCTTCGACGTCACCATCGAGCGGCCCCGCATCCGCACCGACCTCAACCATGACGAGGCCTACAAGACGCTGCGGAACGAGATCGTGGGCTATCTGGGTCGGCTGGCGGGCGGGGTGAAGGAAACGGCACCGTCCAATGTGATCGACCTGCCCAGCCTCGAGCCGCTGGATCTGCTGGCCCCGCCCAAGGCCTATCAGGACGCGGCCTGGAGCCCGATCAACCGGCGCTATCTCGAATTCTACAACCTGTCCAAAGTCTATCCGACCCAGAAGGGGCCGCTGACGGTGGTCCAGGACGTGAACCTGCTGATGGATCGGGGCGAGTTCATCTCGCTGATCGGCCATTCGGGCTGCGGCAAGTCGACGGTCCTGACCATGGCGGCGGGGCTGAACCCCATCACTGACGGCGGCATCGTCCTGAACGGCCGCGAAATCGAGATCGCCGGGCCGGACAAGGCCGTGGTGTTCCAGTCGCCATCCCTGATGCCCTGGCTGACCGCTCGGCAGAACGTCAGTCTGGGCGTCGAGCGGGTCTATCCGCACGCCACCCGCGCCGAGCGGGCCGACATCGTCAGCTACTATCTTGAGCGGGTGGGCCTGGGCGACGCCATGAACAAGATGGCGGCGGATATGTCGAACGGGATGCGGCAGCGGGTCGGCATCGCACGCGCCTTCGCCCTGTCGCCCCGTTTGCTGCTTCTGGATGAACCGTTCGGAATGCTGGACAGCCTCACGCGCTGGGATCTCCAGGACGTGCTGGTCGAGGTCTGGAACCGCACCAAGGTCACCACCGTCATGGTCACCCATGACGTCGACGAGGCCATCCTGCTGGCCGATCGGGTGGTGATGATGACCAACGGCCCCAACGCCACCATCGGCAAGGTGCTGAAGGTCGATCTGCCGCGTCCGCGCGACAGGCGGGCCCTGCTGGGCCACCCACAGTTCTATGCGTACCGCGAGGAGGTGCTTCAGTTCCTCGCGGACTACGAACACGGCGCGCAAGCCGACGCTGCCTGATCGGGTTTCCTACCCGGTCAGCGGCGACTGACCGCACATTTTCACACCCATGGGGGGATACCATGAAGACGCTTCAACTCGTCATCGGCGGAGCCTTGCTCGCCGTTCTGTCAACACCGGCGCTCGCTCAGACCGCGCCGCCTGCACCGCCCAAGGACGGCATCAAGCCGATCGCAGAGGTCCGGGTGCGGTACGAGGGTGTCGAGCGCGATGCGCCCCTGACCGACGCAGACGCCGTCACGGCCCGGCTGCGGCTCGGGTTCGAGGTCCGAAAGGGGGCGTGGTCGGTGCTGGCCGAGGGCGAGGGCCTCGTCGCACTCGGCGACGACTACAATGACACCAATGCGGGCAATGGCGTCGAGCCGTTCGCGGTCATCGCCGATCCGGCCAATCTGGAGCTCAACCGGTTGCAGGTCCAGTACAGGACCTCGCCTCTGACAGTGACCATCGGGCGCCAGCGGATCAACCTGGACGACCAAAGGTTCGTGGGGTCGGTCGGCTGGCGTCAGAGCGAACAGACCTTTGACGCCGTCAGGGCCGAGGGTGTTCTCGGACCAGTCAAACTGGATGTCGCCTACAGCAACGCCCAGCGCACCATCTTTGGCGTGGACGCTGGACCGCGTGAGAGCTTCGACGGCGACTTCGTCTTCCTGGGCGCGGGCGTGGTGGCCGGGCCGGTGACCCTGAAAGCGTTCGGGTACCTTCTGGATTTCGAGGAGGCGATCCAGTTCGCCAACGCCAGCGACACCTTCGGCCTGCGCGCGACGGGAGCGATCCCGCTGCCCGGTCATGCGCCGATCACGGTGGCGGCCAGCTATGCGCGTCAGACGGACGCGGGATTCAACCCCGGCAACTACGCCGCCGACTATCTGGCACTGGACCTCGGGACGACCGTGGCGGGGTTCGCGGTCAATGTCGGGTACGAGCTGTTGGGGGCCGACGGCGGCCGGAGCTTCCAGACGCCGCTGGCCACCCTGCACAAGTTCAACGGCTGGGCAGACGTCTTTCTGACCACCCCCGCACAGGGGTTGCAGGACCTCTATGTCAGTGTCGGACGGCGTTTCCCGTCGGTGACGGCCCTGCCGGGACTGAACGCCCTGGTCGCGTATCACGACTTCTCCAGCGACGTCGGCGGGCGCGACTACGGCACCGAGTGGAATGCCCAGATCGGCTACAAGCCCGGCAAGTTCGGGGTCGTGGCCAAATACGCGAACTATCAGACCGACGGCTTCTCGGTCGATATCCAGAAGGTCTGGCTGCAACTCGAATGGGCGCTTTGATGATGCGGGGCGGGGGTTGATGCGTGTCTTCCTGGCCGGTATCCCGCTGGAGGACGAGCGGGTGATCGTGGTCGGCGGCGGCGAGGCGGCGCTGGCCAAGCTGAGGCTGTTCGTCGACTCGCCTGCCGAGCTGGTCTGGTTCACGCCCGACGGTGCGCCGGACCGGGACCGCAGACCCGCAGGCGGGCCCGACCCGATCACTCGTCCGCCGACGCGTGAAGATCTGGCCGGGGCGCGTCTGGTCTTTCTGGCGCTGGACGACGAGGCGCAGGCGGTGTCCATCGCAGGGCTGGCCCGCGATATGGGGGCTCAGGTCAACGTCGTCGATCGCCCCGCGCTCAGCGACTTCCAGACCCCGGCCCTGATCGACCGTGACTCGGTCGTGATCGGCATCGCCACCGGCGGGGCCGCACCGATCCTGGCGCGCGATGTTCGGTCCCGGATCGAGGCGGTATTGCCCGCTGCGCTCGGGCCGCTGGCGACCCTGGCGGGGCGGATCCGGGATCGGGTCAAGACCAGCGTGCCCGACTTCATGTCGCGGCGGCGGTTCTGGGAGCGGGCCTTCCGCGGCGCGGCGGCCGACCTGGTCGCCGAAGGGCGGATCGAGGCGGCGCATGACGAGATGATCCGCCTGCTGGACGCGGCTGCCCCCGAGGCTGGCGTGGTCCACCTGCTGGGATCGGGCTCGGGCGATCCCGAGCTGCTGACCCTGAAGGCGCTGCGGATCATGCAGGACGCGGACGTGATCCTGCACGACGGCGAGGTTCCGGCCGAGGTGCTGGCGAGGGCCAGGCGGGATGCGCCGCGCCGCGATGTCGAGGCGATGACGGCGGGGCAGGTTTTCGAACTGATTGCCGGGCATCTCGATCATGGTGAACGGGTCGTGCGTCTGTACGCCGGCGATCCCGATGTTTCGGAGCGAGCCCAGCGCGAGCGTGATGCTCTGGATGCAACAGGGATCGCCGCGTTCGCCGTCCCGGTCGTCCCTGGGCCCGCCGTGCCTAGACTTCGCCCGATCGGCAAGGCTTAGTCTCGCCGGGGACTAACAGAATTGCGTATCGCCATCGTCGATGACAGCGGGCTGCGGGCCACCATCCTGAAAGAGGGACTGGCCGAGGCGGGCTATACCGATATCGAGGTCGTGGCGCCGCACGGCGGCTTCGTCGCGCGGCTGGAGCGGATGGCCCCGGACATCGTGCTGATGGACCTGGGCGACCCGAGCCGCGATGCGCTGGAGGAAATGCTGACCGTCAGCCGTGCCCTGGCCCGACCCATCGCCATGTTCGTCGACCGATCCGACGACGCCATGATCGGCGCGGCGATCGATGCGGGGGTCTCGGCCTATGTCGTGGATGGTCTGAGGAAGGAGCGGGTCAAACCGATCCTGGAACTGGCCATCCGCCGCTTCAACGCCTTCAATGCCTTGCGGGTCGAGCGCGACGACGCGATCACCGCCCTGGCCGACCGCAAGACGCTGGAAAAGGCCAAGACCATACTGATGCAGAGCCGGGGCCTGTCCGAGCCCGAGGCCCACGCCCTGTTGCGCTCCACCGCCATGAACCAGAGCCGCCGGATCGTGGAGGTGGCCGAGGCCCTTATCACCGCCCACGCGCTTCTCGATCCTCCCAAGGGAACCGGCCGATGACCCCGATCTCCATCGCCTTCCTTCCCCTGACCGACAGCGCCGTTCTGGTGGCGGCCAAGGAACTGGGCTTCGCCGCCGAGGCCGGACTGGACCTGACCCTGGTGCGCAGCACCTCGTGGGCCACGGTGCGGGACCGGCTGGTCTATGGTCAGGTGCAGGGGGCCCATATGCTGGCCCCGCTGGCGGTGGCCGTGACCCTGGGCCTGAGCCAGCAGCCCGCGCCGCTGGTCGCGCCGTTCCGGCTGAATCTGAACGGCAACGCCCTGACCCTGTCGGCCGAGTTCGCCCAGGCGCTGGACCCCGTGCTGGCCAACCGGGTTCAGGACCCGATCGCGACCGCCCACGACTTCGCCTCGGCTATAGGAATGCACCGCAGAAAGCCGATCATCGGCGTGGTCCACCGGTTCTCGACCCATGCCCTGATGCTGAGATACTGGCTGGGGTTCGCAGGGATCGATCCCGACCGGGACCTGGTTCTGAGGGTCCTGCCGCCGTCGCTGATGGTCGAGGCCCTGCGGACCGGAGAGATCGACGGCTTCATGGCGGGCGAGCCCTGGAGCAGTGTCGCGGTGTCCGAAGGCCTCGGCCAGATCGCGGCGTTCGGATCGCGACTGTGGCGGCGGGGTGTGGAAAAGGTTCTGGCGACGCGGAAAGATTGGGCCGAGGCCAATCCCGACACGCTGGATGCCCTGCTGGGCGCGCTGGACCGGTCGGCCGCCTGGTGCGATGCGTCCGAGAACCATGGGGCTCTGGCCGCGATGCTGGCGGCTCCGACCTATGTGAACCAACCGGCGGAGCTGATTTTGCCGGCTCTGTCGGGGCGGATCGTGCTCGGCCAGGGCGAGGCCCCGACGATCGATCCGGACTTCCTGATGCTGCATCGCGAGGCCGCCAACGCCCCGTCGCCGGATCACGGCCTGTGGATCTATTCCCAGTTCGTACGCTGGGGCGTGGTCGAGCCGTCAGACGTGGCGCAGGCCGCTGCGGCGGCTGTGTTTCGGCCGGACCTGTATCACCGATCTCTGCCGGATCGGGCCCAGGCGGGGGCCGTTCAGGGCTTCTTCGACGATCGGAATTTCGATACCGCCCGGATCGCCGACTATGTACAGGGCCAGCGATCCGTTCACAGCTGAACGCCGTTTGCTGCATCGCAAAATGACCCCTTGCCGCAAGGGGTGAAACGAGTCACTTTCAAGGCTTGAGGCAAGGATGCCTCGCGATATTCCGGGTCGCCCGCCGTAGGGTCGATCCGGTCGATTTTGGCAAAGCCGCCATGCAGCCGCTGGGAAACCAGCGTCCGCATGGCGGCTTTTTTCGTTCTGGGGCCTCGTCATGGACGGTTTCGCGAAGATCATGGAGCGCCCGGCGGTCACTCCGCTGGAAGCCCGCGAACACCTGGTCGTCATCGGCAATGGCATGGCCGGGTGCCGGGCGGTCGAGGAACTGATCGCGCGAGACGCCGGGCGCTACCGGGTGACGATCTTCGGGGCCGAGCCCCATGTGCACTACAACCGGATCATGCTGTCGCCGGTTCTGGCGGGCGAGAAGACCTTCGATCAGATCGTGATCAACGACCGCGCCTGGTACGACGACAATGCCGTCGACCTGATCCTCTCGGACCCCGTCGAGGCCATCGATCGCGGGGCCAAGACGGTGACGGCGCGGTCGGGTCGGGTGGTCGGTTACGATCGTCTGCTGATCGCCACGGGGTCCGATCCCTTCATCATACCGGTGCCGGGGCATACGCTCGACGGCGTCATCAGCTTTCGCGACATGGCGGACGTCAGCCGGATGATCGCGGCGGCCGACGCCGGCGGCGAGGCCGTGGTTATCGGCGGAGGCTTGCTGGGGCTCGAGGCGGCGCACGGTCTGTCGCTGCGCGGCATGAAGGTCACCGTCATCCACCTGATGCCCACCCTGATGGAGCGCCAGCTCGACGAAGCGGCGGGCTGGCTGCTCAAGTCGGCGCTGGAGGCACGGGGCCAGACCATACTGACCGGTGCCGACACCGCCGAGATCGTCGGCGAGACCTGCGTCGAGGGCGTGCGCCTGAAGGACGGACGGCTGATCCCGGCGTCCCTGGTGGTCATGGCCGTCGGCATCCGGCCCTGCGTCTGGCTGGCGAAGGAGGCCGGGCTGGCGGTCGGGCGCGGCATCCATGTCGACGACCACATGGTCACATCGGACCCGGCAATCCTGGCGGTCGGTGAGTGTGTCGAGCACGACGGGCAGGTCTACGGCCTGGTCGCGCCGCTGTGGGACATGTGCCGGGCCCTCGCCGACGGCCTGACCGAGCGGCACACCGGCTATCGCGGCTCGGTCACCTCGACCAAGCTCAAGGTGTCGGGCATCGACGTCTTTTCCGCCGGTGACTTCTCGGGCGGGCAGGGGGCCCAGGACATCGTGCTGCGGGACGCCTCGCGCGGTGTCTACAAGCGGGTCATCGTCAGGGATGACCGGATCGTGGGCGCGGTCCTGTACGGCGATACCGGCGACGGCGGCTGGTATTTCGACCTGATGAAGCGGGGAGAGGACATCTCAACCGTCCGGGACATGCTGATCTTCGGTCAGGCTTTCGCCCTTGGAGGGGGGCAGACGGACCCTAAGGCAGCCGTTGCGGCCCTCTCGGACAACGCCGAGATCTGTGGCTGCAACGGCGTGTCCAAGGGCAAGGTGGTCGCCTGTATCGGCGGCGGAGCGGTGACGCTGGACGCGGTGCGAGGGTCTTGCAAGGCGTCGGCGTCGTGCGGATCCTGCACCAACGTCGTCGAGAACCTGCTGGCCCTGACCCTGGGCGACGACTACGGCGGCGAGCGCGCTGTGAAGACGATGTGCAAATGCACCAGCTTCGGTCACGACGACGTGCGCCGCGAGATCGTGGCGCAAGGCATGCGCTCCATCCCCGAGGTGATGCAGAAGCTGCACTGGTCCACGCCCGACGGCTGTTCATCATGCCGACCTGCGCTGAACTACTATCTGCTGTGCGCCCTGCCGGGGGAATATGTCGACGACCAGCAGAGCCGGTTCGTCAACGAGCGGATGCACGCCAATATCCAGAAGGACGGCACATACTCGGTCGTGCCGCGCATGTGGGGCGGGGTTACCAATCCGCGCGAGCTGCGCGCCATCGCGGACGTCGTCGAAAAATACGACGCCCCCCTGGTCAAGGTCACGGGCGGTCAGAGACTGGATATCTTCGGCATCAAGAAACAGGATCTGCCCGCCGTCTGGGCCGACCTGAACGCGGCGGGGATGGTGTCCGGTCACGCCTATGGCAAGTCGTTGAGGACGGTGAAGACCTGCGTCGGGTCCGACTGGTGCCGGTTCGGGACCCAGGACTCGACCGGCCTGGGCATCCAGACCGAGCGGATGACGTGGGGCTCATGGATGCCGCACAAGTTCAAGATCGCGGTCTCGGGTTGTCCGAGGAACTGCGCTGAGGCGACCATCAAGGACTTCGGCGTCATCTGCGTCGACAGCGGCTACGAGCTCCACGTCGGCGGAAACGGCGGCATCCATGTCCGGGTCACCGACCTGTTGTGCAAGGTCGAGACGGAGGCCGAGGCGATGCACTACTGCGCCGCCTTCATCCAGCTGTATCGCGAAGAGGCCCGCTATCTGGAGCGCACCGCGCCCTGGATCGAGCGGGTCGGGCTGGAGCGGATCAAGGCGCGGATCGTCGAGGACGCGGAGGGCCGGGACGCCCTGGCCGCCCGGTTCCTGCACTCCCAGACCTTCTGTCAGGACGACCCCTGGGCGGCGCGGGCCAAGGGTGCCGAGAGCGAGCAGCATCAACCGCTCAGCCTGATGGAGACCGCGTGATGACCGCCGATCGCTGGATCGACGTGGGGCGGATCGAGGACATTCCCCCGCGCGGGGCCCGCACCGTCGTCGTCGAGGGTGGTGACGAGATCGCCGTGTTCCGCGCCGGCGACGACGCCGTCTTCGCCCTGATCAACCGGTGCCCACACAAGGGTGGCCCGCTGAGCCAGGGGATCGTCCATGGCCACAGCGTCGCCTGCCCCCTGCACAACTGGAACATCGCCCTGGCCACGGGTCTGGCCCAGGGTCCGGACAGCGGCTGCACGCCGACGATCCTGGTCAGGGTCGAGGACGGCCGCATCCTGATCGCGCCGCCCCAGCCGGTTCCGGCCTGAGATGGCCTGCGCGGTCGCCACCACCTGTCCCTACTGCGGCGTCGGCTGCGGTGTCGTGGCGACGGTGACCGGCGAGCGGACGGTCCAGATCGCGGGCGACTCGGCCCATCCCGCCAATGCCGGACGGCTGTGTTCCAAGGGCACCCATCTGGGGGAGACGGTGGGGCTGGAAGGCCGGCTGCTGCATCCGATGATCGGAGATGCGCGCGCCGGCTGGGATGAGGCGCTGGATCTGGTCGCAGGACGGTTCGCCGCCGACATCGCCGAACACGGCCCCGATAGCGTCGCCTTATACGTTTCGGGACAGATCCTGACCGAGGACTACTACGTCGCCAACAAGCTGATGAAGGGGTTCATCGGATCGGGAAACATCGACACCAATTCGCGCCTGTGCATGTCCAGCGCGGTATCTGCACACATCCGGGCCTTCGGCGAGGACGTGGTTCCTGCCTGCTACGACGACCTGGATCAGGCCGACCTGATCGTGCTGGTCGGGTCCAACACCGCCTGGTGCCATCCGATCGTCTGGCAGAGGATCGAGGCGGCGCGGACGGCGCGGAGCTCCAAACTGGTCGTCATCGACCCGCGCCGGACCGAGACGGCTGATCTGGCCGACCTGCATCTGGCTCTCCGCCCCGGCAGCGACGTGGCCCTGTTCAACGGTCTGCTGGCGGGATTGCAGGCCCGTGGCGCGCTCGATTCCGACTACATGGCCGCCCACGTCGCGGTTCCGCGCGGCTTCTGGGGCGCGCTGACCGCCGACTTCGACACAGCATCGACCGCAGCGACGTGTGACGTCCCCGCCGCTGATCTGGAGGCCTTCTACGATCTGGTCGCCGCTCACCCGCAGACCGTCACCCTGTTCAGTCAAGGGGTGAACCAATCGACACAAGGCACTGACAAAGCCAACGCCATCATCAACGTCCATCTGGCCGCAGGGCGGATCGGCAGGCCGGGTGCGGCGCCGTTCTCGATCACGGGCCAGCCCAATGCCATGGGCGGCCGCGAGGTCGGCGGACTGGCCTCGACCCTGGCCGCCCACATGGATTTCGCAGCCGACAACGTCGATCGCGTCCGCCGTTACTGGAACGCGCCGAACACGGCGACTGCTGCCGGCCTGAAGGCTGTCGATCTGTTCAAGGCGGTCGGCGAGGGACGGATCAAGGCGATCTGGATCATGGCCACGAACCCGGCCGTCAGCATGCCGGACGCAGGCGCGGTGCGGGCCGCTCTTGCCGCCTGTCCTTTCGTGGTGGTCTCCGACGTCATGGCCGACACCGACACGGGCCGGTTCGCCCACGTCCGCCTGCCGGCCCTGGCCTGGGGCGAAAAGGACGGGACGGTCACCAATTCGGAGCGCGTCATCAGCCGCCAGCGGCCGTTCTTTGCAGCCCCAGGCGAGGCCCGCGCCGACTGGCGGACGCTGGCCGATGTCGCCGGTCGGATGGGTCACGGCGAGGCCTTCGGATGGACCACACCGGCCGAAGTGTTCGACGAGCACTGCCGCCTGACCGCTTTCGAAAACGAAGGCGCCCGTCGCCTGGACCTCACCCCCCTGACAGGTCTGGGCGAGGCCGAGTACGCGGCTCTGCAACCCACGCGCTGGGGCGAGGATCGCGAGTTTGCCGACGGACGGTTCTCGACCGCCGACGGGCGCGCCCGGATGATCGCGGTGACGCAGGCCCCGCTTGCCGCCAACGCCATGACCCTGAACACCGGCCGCTATCGTGACCAGTGGCATACGATGAGCCGCACCGGCCTGTCGCCCCGTCTCTCCCAGCATCGGCGCGAACCCTTGGTCGAGATCCATCCCGACGACGCGGCACGGTACGGCCTGGTCGAGGGCGATCTGACGACGGTGGAGACCGCGCAGGGCGCAAGCGTGTTCCGTGTCGCGGTCACCGATGCTCAGCGCCCCGGCGAAGCCTTCGTGCCGATCCACTGGACCGATCGGACGGGGGCCGGCGGTCGGGCCGGGCTGTTGCCTGGCAATGCCGTCGATCCGTTCTCGGGTCAGCCGGGGTTTAAGTTGACGGCGATGACCCTGTCCAGGCTGGCGACCGAATGGCGGGCCTTTCTGATCCTGCGCGGTACACCGGCCGTAGAGCCTGATTGCGTCTGGTGGGCGACTGCGGCCGTGCCCGGCGGACGGTTGATCGAACTGGCCGGCGACGGTGATGCTGCAATGCTTGAGGCCCTGCTGCCGGACGGGGCGCGGATGACGGCTGTCGATCCGGCCCGCGGGTCGCTGCGCACGGCGGTGCTGGTCGAGGGGCAGTTGCAGGGCGCGCTGTTCGTAGCCCGTGACGGCTCGCTGCCCGGTCGCGACTGGCTGATCGCGCAACTGTCCGAGGCCGTCGCGCCCGTGGGCCTGCTGGCAGGCCGCGCACCCGGAGCGACGGTGGACCGCGGGGCCATCGTCTGTGCCTGTTTCGATGTCGGTGCCCGAACCATCCTCGCGGCCATCGCCGCCCAGAGCCTGACTACGGTCGCCGAGGTCGGTGCCGCCCTGTCAGCCGGGACCAACTGCGGCTCGTGCCGTCCCGCCATCGCCAGACTCATCGCCGCCTGAGGAGGACCGCCATGCCTTTCGACACCGCGCCCCGCCGACCCGCCGATGCCGCCAACCTGATCGTGCCCGGAGAGGTCTGGCTGGTCGGAGCCGGTCCGGGCGATCCAGATCTGTTGACCCGTCAGGCCGAGCGGCTGATCCGCGCTGCCGACATCGTCTTCCACGACGCGCTGGTGGGGCCAGGCGTGCTGGCCCTCATCCCGGCAGGCGTCGAACGGATCAGCGTCGGCAAGCGGGCAGGGGCCCATTCAAAGCAACAGGGCGGGATCAACGCCCTGTTGCTGGCGGCAGCCCTAGGCGGGCGACGGATCGTGCGGCTGAAAGGCGGCGACCCCTCGATGTTCGGGCGTTCGACGGAAGAGATCGCCCATCTGACTGCTCATGGCGTCCGGGTTCAGGTCGCGCCGGGGATCACGACCGCCAGCGCGGCGGCCGCCCGTGCTGGTGTGTCCCTGACCCTGCGAGGCCTGGCGCGGCGGATCCAGTTCGTCACCGCCCATGCCCGCGCGGGGGAAACGCTCGATCTCGACTGGGACGCGCTGGCCGATCCCAACGCCACTCTGGGCGTCTACATGGGCCGAACGGCGGCACCGGAACTGACGCGCCAACTCCTTTCACGCGGGATGCCGGGCGAGACGCCGGTGCTCATCGCCGTCAATGTCAGCCTGCCGGGCGAGCGGCTGCTGTTCACCCGCCTGGACCTGTTGCCGCTCAGCGTCGTCGCCCTGGCCGAGGATGCGCCGACCCTGCTGCTGATCGGCCATGCCGTCGGTCGGCCCGACCAGATCGCCGTCCGGACCGAGGCGTGGGCCAAGGCCCTGGGGTTAGCGCGATGACCGGGCGTATCCTCGGCGCTGTCCTGGCCGGGGGGCGGTCCAGTCGGTTCGGCTCCGACAAGGCCCTGGCCCTGCTTGACCGCCGCTCCCTGCTGGACCACGCCGTGGATGCCCTGTCCGATCAGGTCGACACCGTCGTGGTTTGCGGGCGCGCCTCGGCAAAGCGGCTCTGCCTCCCTGATCGCCCCCGTCCCGACCTGGGCCCGCTGGGAGGGCTGGCGGCGGCGCTGCGCCACGCCCTGGATCACGGCTATGAGGCGGTCGTCAGCGCCGGATGCGACACGCCGATGCTCCCCGCCGATCTGGTACTTCGCCTTCAGTGCGCGGGACCGGTAAGCTATCTGCGCGAGTTGCCGATCTCCGGTCTGTGGCCGGCAGTCCTGTCACCGGAGTTGGACCGCTTCCTCGCTACCGGCCCCAGCCGCGCCGTGTGGGCCTGGGCGGCGTCCACGCGAGCCATCGCGATCGACCTCCCGCGTCCGATCGCGAACATCAACACGGCTGAGGACCTTTTGCGTCTGGAACGAGCGGCCTGAGGAGTCGTGCGGGTCGGGCGGGACAGAACGGATGACTCCGGCACACCAGCGCGCTCTGGCTCATCGACCAGAGTTCTTGCGGCCGCGCCCAGTCATGTGCCCATCGTGCCTCGACAGCCAAGGCTGTCGAGGTCGGTCAGTGGAACTTCGGGTTGAGCTAAACGCGGACTGTCGCCGGGCTTGTCGAAAGCGGCTCAGCTCCCTCTGTTTTTCACGAGGTCCTCGACGACGGACGGGTCGGCGAGGGTGGAGGTGTCGCCGAGCGAGCCGAGGTCGTTCTCGGCGATCTTGCGCAGGATGCGGCGCATGATCTTGCCGGAGCGGGTCTTGGGCAGGCCGGGGGCCCACTGGATGGCGTCGGGGGCTGCGATGGGCCCGATTTCCTTGCGGACGTGGGCGACGAGGGCCCTCTTCAGGTCGTCGTGCGGCTCGACCCCGGCGTTCAGGGTGACATAGGCGTAGATTCCCTGGCCCTTGATATCGTGGGGGAAGCCAACGACGGCGGCCTCGGCCACGTCGTCGTGCAGGACGAGCGCGCTTTCAACCTCGGCGGTGCCCATGCGGTGGCCCGAGACGTTGATGACGTCGTCGACCCGGCCGGTGATCCAGTAATAGCCGTCCTCATCCCTGCGACATCCGTCGCCGGTGAAATACTTCCCCGGATATGTCGAGAAATAGGTCTCGAAGAAGCGGGCGTGATCGCCCCAGACGGTGCGCATCTGGCCGGGCCATGAGTCGGTGATGCACAGGTTTCCGGAGGTGGCACCGTCGAGGACGACCCCTTCGGCATCGACCAGTTCGAGTTCCACGCCGGGAAGCGGCTTGGTCGCCGAACCGGGCTTGAGCGCCGTCGCGCCGGGCAGGGGGGCGATCAGGGCACCGCCGGTCTCGGTCTGCCACCAGGTGTCGACGATAGGCAAGCGGCCCTTGCCGACCACCTCGTGATACCAGCGCCAGGCCTCGGGATTGATCGGCTCGCCGACCGTGCCGAGCAGACGCAGGGACGAGAGCGAGTGTTTGAGGACGGGTTCGTCGCCGTCGCGCATCAGGGACCGGAGCGCCGTCGGGGCGGTGTAGAAGATCTCTACCTTGTGCTTGTCCACCACCTGCCAGAACCGGTCATTGGCGGGATAGTTGGGCACGCCCTCGAACATCAATGTGGTCGCGGCGTTGGCCAGGGCTCCATAGACGACGTAGCTGTGGCCGGTGACCCAGCCGACGTCGGCCGTACACCAGAACACTTCGCCCGGCCGATAGTCGAAGACCAGTTCGTGGGTGTAGCTGACCCAGAACAGATAGCCGCCCGTGGTGTGCAGCACGCCCTTGGGTTTGCCCGTCGAACCCGAGGTGTAGAGGATGAACAGCGGATCTTCTGCGTTCATCGGCTCGCACGGGCAGTCGTCGGAGACGGTCTTGACGGCGTCGTCGTAGCGGACGTCCCGGTTCCGGACGATGTTCACGTCAGCACCGCTATGGGTGAGCAGCAGGACTTGCTGGGTATTGAACCCGGCCGGGATCTTGGCCAGGGCGGCGTCGACGTTGGCCTTCAGGGGGATACGCTTGCCGGCCCGAAAGCCTTCATCGGCGGTGATGACGAAGGCCGAACCGCAGTCCTCGATCCGCCCGGCGATACTGTCGGGCGAAAAGCCGCCGAACACCACGGAATGTATCGCACCGATGCGGGCACAGGCCAGCATGGCGATGGCGGCGGCCGGGATCATCGGCAGATAGATCGTGACCCGATCGCCCTTCATGACGCCCATGCCCTTGAGCACATTGGCCATGCGGCAGACCTCGCGGTGAAGCTCGGCATAGGTGAGGGAGCCGGACACCGACGGGTCGTCACCTTCGTAGATGATCGCGGTCTGGTCGGCGCGGGTGGCCAAGTGACGATCGATACAGTTGTAAGAGACGTTCAGCACCCCGTCGGCGAACCAGCGGATGCGGAAGTCGTCCTTCTGGAACGAGACGTCCTTGATCACCGTCGGCGGGGTGATCCAGTCCAGGCGTTTGGCCGCCTGCGCCCAATAGGCGTCTGGCGTCTCTCGCGCCGCCGTCCGCGCGGCTAGGTAGGATTCTGCATCCATATGGGCGCGCTCGGCCCAGCCGGCGGGAACGGGATAGAGTTCGGAATCGGACATCAAAGGGACCTTCACGGCGCTAGAAGCCATATTTCGCGAACACCTGTAACCGGGTCAGATCGCCAGAAACACCGGACTCGAGTTCTCTTTCGCCGTACATGAGCTCTATGCCGATATCCATCGCCGGGGCGGGCGTCCAGATCAGGTTGCCCCGCAGGCTCTGGGCCGATTTGTTGGTCGAGAGCCCGATCAGAGATCGATCATTGTCCACGCTCTGGGCCGACCAGGTCAGGTTCGAGCGCCACTGCGGCGACCAGATGTGCCGATAGCTGGCGAAGCCGGCGATCAGGCTGATGGCCTGGAGGTCGCCCCGCGCGTCCAGAACGGCGTCGTTGGCGAAATTCAGGCCGACGTATCGTCCGATGCCCTCGCCACCGGACAGCATCAACCGCAGGTCGTCTTTGGGCCCGACCTTGATCTTGGCCGCGGCGGACAGGCCCCACCCAACCGTGGTCGATCCGATGGCACCCGCGCCCGTCGTCTCGTACTTCAGCTGGCGCACCAGGCCTGCGACGGACGCCTCGCCCCAAGGACGGTTGATCGCATAGCGGGCGGTCAGATCGGGCAGACTGTTGTCATCGGCGATGATCCGGGTCGCGGCTAGATGGGGGGTGACCGTCGTCTCGGGGTTCTCCAGCGCGATCGAGAAGGGCCCGCGAGTGTAGCGGATCTGGGCCTGGCGGGCGAAGACCGTGCCTTCGGAAGACCCCACATAGTCCGCCGTATCCGGCAGGACGGCGAGGTTCTGGAAATTCGTCCACTCCTGGCCGAACAGCCAGTTGTCGATGGTGACGAAAGCGCGGCGCAGCGCGGGGGTCGAGGGGCTGGTCGTCCGTTGATCGCCGGTCCCGGGCAGGACCTGGAAGTCCATCTCGATCCGTGTGGCGACCTTGTGGCCCCCGATCAGTCCGTCCGTGGTCAGCCAGAACCGGGTCTGCCGGGCATTGAAATCGGTCGCCGTGCTTTCGTCGGCCCTGCCCACGGGGATCGCACCCGGCAGGTAGAAGTCCCGCATCAGGTCCCCGTTCGCCGGGTCCCCGTCGCTGTACTGGCTGGCCATGAAGTCGGCCTTCACATAGCCGCCGATCTTCAGGACGTTGTTGCCGATGCGAAAGCCGTCCGTCGGTGCGGGAGGGGGAGGTGCCGGCGGGTTCGCTGCGGCGCGCTGATCGATGCGGATTATTTCCTGGGCCTGGGCCGACTGCTGGATGTGCGACGCCTGGACGTCAGATTTCAACGCGTTCAACTGCGCCTCCAGCAAGGCGATCCGGGCCTCCAGCGCGGCGGTATTCTCCTGCGCCTGGGCCGGAGCTGCGAACAAGGCGGCCGTCGCGGCTCCGGCCAATAAAACGTTTCTGAGCATGGCTTTCTCCCGGGGAACTCGTCTGATGCGAGCCTGAGACCGGACATGCCGTGCGGAACCGCTTTGGGGCCATTAGCCATTGGTCTAGTTTCGACCAAGGTCGGGGCGCGCCACTATGGCGCAGGGCACGCGACGCCAGAGCGCGGCTCGGGAGAAGGCAACATCATGGACCGAATCGTCATCGCCGATGACCACCCCCTGTTTCGCGCCGCCCTTTCAACGGCGATGGCGCGTGCTTCGCCCGATGCAGTGATCGAGGAAACGTCCAGCCTGGCCGGCGCGCGGGCGGCGCTGGCGACCGGTCCGGTCGATCTGCTGCTGCTGGACCTGAAGCTTTCGGACAGCGAAGGCTTCGCCGGACTGGCCGGCATTCGGGCCGACTTCCCCGCCGCGCCCGTCGCAGTTGTCTCCGCGAGCGATGACGAGGGCACCGTTCGCCGGGCGCTTGCGTTCGGCGCAGCAGGCTTCATTCCCAAATCAGCCACGCTTGAAACCATGGCGGAGGCGCTGGGGTCCATCCTGGGTGGCGACGTCTGGGCACCGGCCTTGTCGGAGCTGGAGCCTGGAGAGTCGATGGAATCCCGGATCGCCAGCCTGACGCCTGCGCAGCTCAAGATCCTGATCGGTTTGCAACAGGGACGACTGAACAAGCAGATCGCTTTTGACCTCGGCGTGACCGAGGCGACGATCAAGGCGCATCTGACCGGCGTCTTCCGAAAGCTGGGCGTTCATAACCGGACCCAGGCCGTGATCGCCGCCCAGGCGCTGACCACAGAGGTCTGAAATGGCCTGACTGGGTTCAGGTCCCCCGTGGGCTGGACAGGAAGGCTTTCAGGATCGCGGGCTTGACGGGCTTGGCCATCAGGATGACGCCGAGTGCCGCCGTGCGAGCCATCAGGGTGGGGTCGGCGTCGGCGCTGATCAGGGCGAGATGGCCGATGCCGCGCGATTTAAGCGCTTCGATCACGCTCAGACCATCGGGACCTTGCCCGAGATGAAGATCGACGAGCGCAGCGTCGAATGGCCCATCGATAGCCAGCGCCGCGGTCGCACTTGAGGCCGTGACGACGCTCATACCCCACCGGGACAGCAGAGCGCTCAGGGCTTCGAGGATGGCCGGTTCATTGTCGACGCAAAGCACTCTCAGGCCTGCCGGCGTCGCCGCTGGAGGAGAGGGCGAGCGCGTCTCCGGGGCCTGGGCCGCCGCCAGGGGCACCGTCACGGTGAAGACCGACCCGCGGCCCGGGCGTGAGCGAAGGCCCAGGGGATGGTCGAGCAGGCTGGCAACCTTGCGCACGATCGCCAGACCGAGGCCGACCCCGGGTTCGTCACCGCCCTGTCCCGGGAGGCGCGTGAACTCGGTGAAGATCGCCTCCTGCTGGTCCTCGGCGATCCCGCGCCCGGTATCGATGACATCGACCCTCAGGGACTGTCCGACCTGGCGTGCGCCCACCAGAATGCGTCCACTGTCGGTGTAGCAGACCGCGTTGCCCGTCAAGTTCTGGAGCAGGGATCTCAGCAGGTCGGGGTCCGACGCGACCCACCGGCTGGAACCGACGACAGTCAGTTGTAGTCCTTTTTCGAGCGCGAGAGGTGTGAACTCACGGCGGATGTCGTCGAACAAGGCCTCGACCGAGAGAGCACGGACAACGGGGCGCACGCCCCCGGCCTCCAGTCGCGAGAGGTTGAGCAGCGCCTTCAGCAATCCGTGCGCCGACTCGATCGAGCGGTCGGCATGCTCGACCAGCCTGCGGGTCTCCGGCTCCTTTGCGCCCTGGCCTTCCTTGAGGGCGGCGATGAACAGGCGGGCCGCGTGCAGGGGTTGGAGCAGGTCGTGGCTCGCTGCGGCGAGAAATCGGGTCTTGGAGGCGTTGGCGTCTTCTGCCGCTTGCCTGGCCTCGACCAGCCGCTCGGTGCGGTCCGCCACGCGCGCTTCCAGCTGCTCGTTGGCTTCCTCAAGCGCCTGGGCGGCGCGACGGAGCTCGGTGATGTCGGTGTAGCTGGTGACATAGCCGCCGCCCGCCATCGGTGCGCCGGTCGATTTCAGGATGCGGCCGGTGGGCTGGGCCCTTTCGTGATCATGGGGTTCGCGACGCCGGAGCGCCTCCAGCCGACGTTCGACCCAGGCATCGAGATCGCCCGGGTCGACCTCGCCCCGTTCGGCGTTGAGACGATAAACCGAGGCCACCGACTGACCGACATGGACGAAGCCCGCAGGCAGGCCGAACATCTCGATATAGCGGGCGTTCCAGGCGATCAGACGCAGGTCCTCATCGACGACGCTGACGCCCTGGTCGATGTTGTCGAGGGTGGCCTGAAGCAGTTCGCGGTTGAACTGGACGGCCTGGGACGCCTCGTCCAGCATCCGGACCACATCCTCGGGCGCACGGCCGCCTCCGGCCAGGGCCGCCGAGATGACCCGACGGGCCGACGACGCCCCGACGGCCCCCGCAAGCATACGCTCCGCCGCGCGCGCCAGGCCGGCGTCGGCAGGTTCTGCGTCCCTGAGGGCTCTGCCCGTCTCCCGTCCAAAGGCGGCGAAGGCCCTCTCGGCACCGGGGTCGCCGACGAACCGGGCGACAAGGACTTTCAGGTCTCCGACCGACGCCCCGAAGGGCACCGCGGACTGCTCACGCCAGTCCGGGCCGAGGCGATCGACGAAGGCGTGGGCCTGGATCCGGTCTATCAGTCGCGGTGGGGCAGCGCGCGAGACGAGAAGATAGACGATCACGTTGAGACCCAGGCTGAGAAAGACGGCCAGCGGCAAGGGGTCGTCGAGACCAAATGGACGGATCGTCCCCGCGCCGAGCGCAGATCCGATCTGCGGCAGGGCGAGCAGGATGAGCCAGACGCTTGTGCCGCAAATGATCCCTGCGACTGCACCGCGCGCATGGCCGCCTCTCCACAACACGGCTCCGAACAGGGCGGGTGCCAACTGTGCCAGAGCCGAAAAGGAGGTCAGACCGATGGACGCCAGTCCGGTCGCCTGATCCAGGGTCTGGAAGTACAGCCATGCCAGAAACAGGATCACGCAGATGACGATCCGTCGGACCTGAAGGATGGTCCGGGAAATGTCAGAGGCGTCTCCCCGCCGCCGCCAGCGCGCCCCGGCAACCAGGGGCAGGATCAGGCTGTTGGACGCCATCGCAGACAAAGCCACCGTCTCCACGATGACCATTGCCGTTGCCGCAGAGAACCCACCGACGAATACGATGGCGGTCAGGAGCCTTTCGCCCTGGCGGAAAGGGATATCGAGCACGAGCATATCCGGATCGCTGATCCCGGAGAACAACCCGCCTGCCGCGACAAGGGGCAGCACGGCCAGGCTGGTCACGATCAAATAGAGGGGAAACAGCCACCGGGCGCGCCGGACGTCCCGGGGCTCACCCGACTCCACGAAGCCGACATGAAACTGGCGTGGCAGGCAAAAGATCGACAGGGTCGCCAGTAGGAGGATGGCGACGAAGCGGGCGTCGATCTCGGGCAGTACGGCAAGTTCGCCCAGGGCGACCGCGACGTCGGTGGTGTCGGGCGCACCCAGCAACAGGATCACGGCGAAGCCCGCCACCGCGACCAGGGCGGCCAGCTTGACCAGGGACTCCACGGCGATCGCCCGGATCAGGCCACGGTTATGCTCCGTCAGGTCGGGCCGGCGCGCCCCGAACAGGATCGCGAAGCCTGCCAGGGCCAGGGCGATCAGGCTGACGGTGACCTGCTCGGACCCGGCCATCTGGGTTCCCGCCGTGACCAGGGTCCAGGCCATGGACATCGATTTGAGCTGGAGGGCGATATAGGGCAGGGAGCCTACGATCGCGACACAGGCCACCAAGGCCCCCAGACCCTGGCTCTTGCCATAGCGGGACGAGATGAAGTCGGCGATGGAGCCTGCGTTTTCTCGCCTGGCGGCGGCGGCGATCCGCTTCCAGACCGGGAACAGGACCACGATCCCGATGATCGGCCCGAGGTAGATGGGGAGGTATTCCCAACCCTGGCGCGCGGCCGTACCCACCGCACCATAGTAGGTCCATGAGGTGCAGTAGATGGCGAGGCTGAGCGCATAGGCCCAGGGGCCAAGGCCACGCCGGGGCCTGCGAACGCCAGGCCGTTCGCCCCGCCAGGCGACGACGAACAACACCGCCATGTAGACGGCGACCATCGCCAGGATCATCAGGGCGTACATCAAGGCCTCACAGACCGCTTAACGCGCCAGGACGCAAGCCGAAGAGCGGACCGGTCCTTCGACCGATCCGCTCCGCGAAGGCTCATATCCGGTGCCGACACGATGTCGATCACAGGCCGATCAATGGTGGATGTCTACGTCCTTGCCTTCCTTGACCAGGAGGAAGCCGAGCACTGCCGTCGCGATCGCAATGACGATCGGATACCAGAGGCCGTAGTAGATGTTGCCCGTGGCGGCCACCATGGCGAAGGCTGTCGTCGGCAGGAAGCCGCCGAACCAGCCGTTCCCGATATGATAGGGCAGGGACATCGAGGTGTAGCGGATATTGGTCGGGAACATCTCGACCAGTGCCGCCGCGATCGGCCCGTAGACCATCGTCACATAGAAGACGAGGATGAACAGGATGCCGATCACGACCGGCTTGTTCACGAGGGCGCTGTCCGCCTTGGCCGGATAGCCTGCGGTCTTGAGCGCCGCTCCCAGGCCCTTGTCCCAGTCGGCCTTCTGGCTCTTGAAGTCCGCAGCGGACAGGGCTTCGCCCCGGAAGCTGGGGATCACGACCGATCCGACACGGACCTCGGCCACCGTCCCGGCCGGAGCCGCGATGTTGGAGTAGGTCACGCCGGCCTTGGCCAGGTAGGATTTGGCCAGGTCGCAGGACTGGTTGAAGACGGTCTTGCCGATGGGATCGAACTGCAGATTGCAGTCGGCGGGGTCTGCATAGACCGTGACCGGCGACGAAGCCGTCGCGGCGGCCAGTTGCGGGTTTGCCGCGTTCGTCAGGGCGTGGAACAGCGGGAAATAGGTCAGGGCCGCGATCAAACAGCCGCCCAGAATGATGGGCTTGCGACCGATCTTGTCCGAGAGCCAGCCCCAGAAGACGAAAAAGGGCGTGGCCAGCAGAAGCGCGATCGCGACCATGATGTTGGTCAAGCCACCGTCGACCTTGAGTATCTTCTCCAGGAAGAACAGGGCGTAGAACTGGCCGGTGTACCAGACCACCGCTTGTCCGGCTGCCAGGCCGATCAGGGCGATCAGCACGATCTTCAGGTTGGGCCACTTGCCGAAACTGTCCTTGAGCGGCGTCTTGGAGCCCTTGCCTTCGTCCTTCATCTTCTGGAAGGCCGGGCTTTCGGCCAGCTTCAGCCGGATCCACAGGGACACGCCCAGCAGCAGGATGGAAACCAGGAACGGAATGCGCCAGCCCCAGTCGGCGAAGGCCGCCTCGCCGATCGTGTAGCGGACGCCGACGATGACGATCAGGCTAAGCATCAGGCCCGCCGTCGCCGTGATCTGGATGAAGGAGGTGTAGAAGCCGCGCTTGCCGTGCGGCGCATGCTCGGCGACATAGGTTGCCGCCCCGCCATACTCGCCGCCCAGCGCCAGGCCCTGCACCAGTCGCATGGCCACCAGGATGATCGGCGCCGCGATGCCGATAGCAGCATAGGGCGGCAGCAGGCCTACGACGAAGGTCGATAGCCCCATAAGCAGCATCGTCACCAGGAAGGTGTTCTTGCGTCCCCAAAGGTCGCCGAGGCGCCCGAACACGATGGCCCCGAACGGACGGACCGCAAAGCCGGCGGCAAAGGCCATGAGGGCGAAGATGTAGCCGGTCGTCTCGTTCACGCCTGAGAAGAACTGGGTCGTGATGATCGCGGCCAACGACCCATACAGATAGAAGTCGTACCATTCGATCACGGTACCGACGGACGAGGCGAGGATGACAAGGCGGGATCGCTTGTCGAGAGCCTTCTGGTCCATTTCGGGCGCACCCACGGCGCTGTCGGTCATTCGTTAGCCTCCCAAGAAGATCTCGCCGTTCATCGGCTGTTCTGTCGCCCCTGAACGGGCGTCAGGTCGATCTGTGGCCGTGTTTGGCCTCATACGGGAGATCGACTTTGGTCGAACACGGTCTGGGCTGTGCCGGCGTGGGGCTGTGGATGAGGATGCGCCGCTATTGAACTCAATCCCATCTGATGGGAGCGCCACTGGCAGGGCCTGCACTCTCCCTCGTCTCAGTGGACGCCTACGCGAGGTGCCGAGTCCCGGATTGTGCGAGATTCGGCTTGGCCGCGTGCAGACACCGGGCGTGTCAGCGCTGGCCTGACAGACATCACCACTGCCGGCCAGATGAAGCCCGACAGAGCGTCACCACAGTCCGGATACACCCTTACAGCGCAGGGGCGGTGCCCAGATCACAGTACCATAGGAATCCAGCAATGAATTCCGCGCCTCGATGTCCCGCTAACCCTGGTCTGAAGCACCGATTGAACCATCGATACGTGAGTTGAGCCGACCCCACGCTGTTCTGTTCGCAGGCAAGATTTGTCAGGCGACCCTAGCCTCGCTAGCGGCCATGCAATCGATTGTAGCAATCGATTGCAGAGCATGTATAGTTCTATCACGGGCTCGATCAGAGGTCTGAGGGAAAAGGGACGACAATGAAGCGGATGACGATTGTTTGCGCAGGCGCGCTGATGGCGGCGCTAGGCACCACCGGGGCCTTGGCCCAAACGGCGGGCTCCCAGCCCGCGGAACCTGAAGCGACCACTGTTGACGAGATCGTTGTGACGGCTGTGGCAGGTTCCAGCACGACCCTGCGCTCCAGCGTCTCGGTTACGACCCTCAGCGCCGAGACAGTAGAGGACTTGGCGCCGCGCTCCACCGCCGAAATCTTCCGCAGTATTCCGGGCATCCGCTCCGAATCGTCGGGCGGCGAGGGCAATGCCAATATCGCCGTGCGCGGCCTGCCCATCTCGACGGGCGGCGCCAAATTCCTGCAGATCCAGGAGGACGGCCTGCCGGTCCTGGAGTTCGGCGACATCGCCTTCGGCAACGCCGACATCTTCACCCGCTATGACGCGACCGTGGCGCGGGTCCAGGCGGTGCGCGGCGGTTCGGCTTCGACCTTCGCCTCCAACTCGCCGGGCGGCGTCATCAACCTGATCACTCAGACGGGCTCGCGCGACGGCGGCAGTTTCGCCCTGACCCGGGGGTTGGATTTCGACACCACGCGCGGCGACTTCCAGTTCGGCGGCCGCATCAGCGAAAGCATGTTCGGCTCGATCGGGGGCTTCTATCGCGCGGGCGAAGGCGCGCGTGACGCGGGCTATACCGGCGAAGAGGGCGGCCAGGTTCGCGCCTCGCTGACCCGCGAGTTCGAGGCCGGCTACGTCCGGCTCAGCGCCAAATATCTGAACGACCGCGCGATCGGCTATCTGCCGTCGCCGATCCGGGTGACGGGCACGAACAGCGACCCCAGCTGGGGTCCGCTGCCGGGCTATGACGCCTCCAGCCAGACCCTGCACTCGGCCCTGTTCCGCAATAGCCCGGGTCTCGACGGATCGAACGGCCCGCGCGTCTCCGACATCGTCGACGGCATGCACCCGGAAGTCCTTTCGGGCGGCCTGGAGGCCAGCTTCGACCTGGGTGCCGGCTGGACCCTGACCGACAAGTTCCGCATCGCCAGGGCCACGGGCGGGTTTGTCTCGCCCTTCACCGCCGGAACCGGAACGCCGAGCGCCATCGCCGCCGGCATCGGCGGCGCGGGCTCGGTGGCCCGCTATGCCAACGGCGCAAATGCGGGCCAAATCGTGCCCACGACCGCTAACGGCAACGGCCTGCTGGCCCAGATCGTCCTGTTCGACGTCGACATCAACGACTTCGGCAACATGGCCAACGACCTGAAGCTGGAACGCGAGTTCGCCGCCGGGACGGGCACGCTGAAGGCGACCTTCGGCTACTACCGCTCCAGCCAGCAGATCGACATGGACTGGCTCTGGAATTCATACCTGCTCGAGGTCAAGGGCGACAACGCCGCCCTGGTCGACGTCTTCAGCAGCGCCGGCGTGAAGCAGACGCAGAACGGTCTGGTCGGCTATGGCGCGACCTTCTTCGGCAACTGCTGCCGGCGGTCCTATGACGTCGGTTATGACATCGACGCCCCCTATGTGGCGCTGAGCTGGGAGGCCGGCCCGCTGATCATCGATGGCTCGCTGCGATACGATTCAGGGACCGCCAGCGGGACCTTCGCCGACGGCATCGTCGCCACCCGCGACATCTCCGGCGACGGGGTGATCCAGATTCCCGAGACCAAGGTCACGGTGATCGATTTCGCCAATACCAAGCCCGTCGACTACGACTGGAACTACGCCTCCTATTCGATCGGGGCCAACTATCAGGTCAGCGACGACATGGCCGTGTTCGGTCGCGCCAGCCGGGGCGGTCGCGCCAACGCCGACCGTTTGCTGTTCGGCCCGGCCATCCTGGCCAACGGAAACATCCGCAGCTCGGACGCCGCCGTCGACATGGTGGATCAGTACGAGGCGGGCGTCCGTTATCGCAGCGGCCCGGTGCAACTGTTCGCCACGGCCTTCCTGGCCAGGACCGAGGAAACCAATTTCGAGGCCACCAGTCAGACCTTCACCGACGCCGAGTACGAGGCCAAGGGGATCGAGGTCGAGGCCTTCTATCGCAACGGCGGGTTCGATTTTTCGGGTGGCGTGACCTGGACCAACGCGGAAATCACCGCCGATCGCCTGAACCCCGCCAACGTCGGCAACACGCCCCGGCGTCAGGCCGACTGGGTCTATCAGGCGACGGGATCCTATAGCTGGGGTGCCCTGCGGGTCGGGGCCAACGTCGTGGGCACGACCGATTCCTATGCCCAGTTCGACAACCAGCTGGTCCTGCCCGGCTATGTCATCGTCAATCCGTTCGCCAGCTATGACCTGACCGAGGACCTGTCGCTGTCGCTGAACGTCAACAACGTCTTCGACGAGTTCGCGGTCACCGAGAGCGAGGAAGGCTCGATTACGGCCGGGGCGGCCAATGTCCTGCGGGCGCGGACCCTGAACGGGCGCACGGCCAGCGTGACCCTGCGGTACACCTTCTAGCTTTCCTGAGCTGAACCCGCCGACCGTCAACCCTCCGACGGCACGGCTGATGCGACTCGCGGCCCGGTTTCGACCGGGCCGCTTTTTCTTTTTGACCCGCAAGTTGGGACGGCTCATTCAATGCCCATGTCGCTTACGAAGAAAACCGTCGGAAGCCTGGCCGATCTGGCGCGCCTGGCGGGGTTATCGACCTCGACGGTGTCGCGTGCCCTGGCCGGCAATCCTGCAATCCGTCGGGAGACGCGCGAGCGTATCGCCGCCCTGGCCCGCGAGTACGGCTATCGGCCCAATGTGGTGGGGCGCAATCTCAGGACAGGGCGGACTCAGGCCATCGCGGTCATCCTGCCGCTGGGTCACGACGTCGGACAGCCGGTGTCGGATCCGTTCTTCATCACCCTGCTGGGGCATCTGGCCGATGCCCTGACGGCGCGGGGCTATGATCTGCTGCTCTCGCGGGTCATTCCGTCGGGTGACGACTGGCTGGCCAACATGACCGACTCCGGCCGGGTCGATGGGGTTCTGATCATCGGCCAGTCGGACCAGATCGAAACCATCGAGGAGGTCGCGCAGCGCTATCCGCCGCTGGTGATCTGGGGCGCGAGTTTTCCCGGACGGGTCCAATGCACCGTCGGCACCGACAACCGCACAGGCGGAGAGATGGCGACCCTGCATCTGCTGAACGGTGGACGGCGACACCTGGCTTTCTTCGGCAATCCGGACTTCCCGGAACTGGGCGAGCGCTACGAGGGGTTCCTGTCGGCGCATCGCAAGGCGGGGGCGGCACCGCCGGAGCACCTGCTGGCCGTACACCTGACGCCCCAGACCGCCTATGAGACGATCGGCGAGTTCCTGGACGGCGGAGCGCGCGTGGACGGCATCGTCGCGGCGACCGACATCATCGCCATGGCCGCGATCCGTGCCCTGACCGAGCGGGGCCTGTCGGTGCCCGGCGACGTGGCCGTGGTCGGCTATGACGACTTGGAAATCGCCATCCATGCCGCCCCGGCCCTGACCACCATCCGTCAGGACATCGGCGCGGGCGCGATCGCCATGGTGGATCTGCTGATGCGGCGGCTCGCGGGCGAGGAGACGGACTCGGTCATCCTGCCCCCCGAACTGATCGTGCGTCAGTCGGCCTGAGGCGACATGGCGTGAATGGCGGAGATCGCGTCATTCGAGATCGCGAAATCGCGCGCTTCTAAACCCCGTACTGGCTGTCGTCGAACCGGGCCAGGCGCGCCTTGGCGGGGTCCAGGACCGCGTTGACCGCCAGCGCCCCGAACAGGATCGCCGCCAGGACCGTCGCCAGCACGAAGCCATAGATCGGCGCGCCGAAGATGTCGCTGACCGCGCCCATGGCGAGCGGCGCCAGGACCGCGCTGACGCAGGTGAAGAACAGGATCACCCCTGCGACCGCGCCGTGTTCCGCCTTGGCGAAACAGCTGATGCCCTTGGAGTTCAGGGTCGGATAGATCACCGACATGAACAGGCCCGACAGCGGCAGCAGCCACACCGCCGCGCCGCGTCCGCCGGCGATAGATCCGGCGAAACAGACCAGGATGGCCAGGCTGGCGACGACCAGCACCGTTGTCCAGCGGAACCGGCTCATCATCCAGGCGCCCAGGAACCGGCCCGCCGCCCTCAGCACGAAGAAGATCGACAGGGCATAGACCGCGACCCAGACGGCGGGCCCGTCGTATCCCAGCAGCAGGGTCGGCATCCAGACGTAGATGGCCGTCTCCACACCCACATACAGCATCGTACCCAGGCTGAAGGCCAGGGCGTAAGGGTCGCGCATCATGCGCACTGTTGACTTCAGGTCGGTTGGCGGCGCGGCGGTCCTCACCGCCGTCGGATAGCGCACCATCAACGCCGTCAGGATCAGGCCGACCGACAGCACGCCGGCGATCACATAAAGCCATTTCCACGAGGCTCCAGCGGCCAACAGGGCGGCGACGATGGCCGGGCCGATGATGGCTCCGACGCCGAAGAAGCCCTCGACCGTGTTCATGGTGGCGGTGTGCGACTTGGTCGAGGTCGAGATGTCGCCGATCAGCGCCAGGGCTGCCGTCTTGAACACCCCGATCGCCGCCCCCGAGACGAACAGCAGGACCAGGAAGAACTCGAACGACCGCCCCACCGCGAACAGGAAGGCCGCGCCCGCGAACAGGGCCAGTCCCAGGATGATGGCGGGCTTCCGCCCCATCCGGTCCGCCAGGAAGCCCAACATCAGCCCGGCCAAGGCTATCCCGCTCATGCTCGCATAGTGAAACGCGCCGCCTGCGGTCATGCCCAAGTCGAACTCGCGGATGACCTCCGGAATGATCACGCCGACCGAATCCGTGGTCATTGCGAACATCATGAACATCATGAACGTCAGCCCCTTGATGAGGCGGGTGTTCAGCGCCCGGTCAGGAGCGGTCGTGGTCTGGGTCACGGGCGTCGTCCTCCACGGACCCCCGGTCGGCCGCCGGTGCGGTCGCCGTCTTGCGGGGTCTCGATTGTTCAAAGATGTCGGCGGCCAGGGCGATCGCGCCCAGAACGCCCGATCGCTCGCCCAGGCCGGGCGGGACCAGATAGGCCGTCAGGGCCGCGGCATCGTCCAGGGCCGGCAGATAGCCTCCGAGCCGCTGCTTCAGGGCTGTGCGGACACGCTCCAGAAGGGCCGGATTGCCGCCGACCCCGCCGCCGATCACAATCCGCCGGGGCGCGGCCACGTAGGTGAGGGTCGCGACCAGTTGCGCCAGATAGTCGGCGATCAGGCTCCAGACCGGATCGTCCGCCGCGACCGTCTCGCCGGGCCGGCCCAGCCGGGCCGCCAGCGCCGGTCCGGACACCAGCCCTTCCAGACAATCGCCGTGGAAGGGACAGGCCCCTGTGAAGGGATCGCGCGCCGGATCGCGCGACACCGGGACATGGCCGGCCTCGGGGTGCATCAGGCCGTGCACGGGTCGACCGCCGCTGATGATCCCGACACCGACCCCAGTGCCGACCGTGACGTAGGCGTGGTCGATCAGGCCCCGTGACGCGCCCCACCGCCCCTCGGCCAGGGCGGCACCGGACACGTCGGTTTCCAAGGCGATGGGCACGCCGAAGCGGCGCAAGCGTCCGATCAGGTCCGCGCCGGTCCAGCCGGGCTTGGGCGTGGGCAGGATGTGGCCCCAGTCCCGGGCCTGGCGATCAAGGCGAACGGGTCCGAAGGTGGCGACGCCGATCGCGTCGAAGGGTTGCCGGCCGTGCTCTAGCGCCAGCAGGTCGGCCACGGCGGCCAATGTCTCGTCCGGCGTCGTGGTCGGGATTCGCACGGGCGCCGACAGGTCGTCCGGGCCCGAGCCGAAGGCCACCATCACCTTGGTGCCGCCCAGTTCGATGCCGGCGAAACGGCTCATGCCCGATCCGCCAGCCAGAGGATGTCGTAGGGCTCCAGCATGATCGACGGTCCGCTCTGGTCTCGGCCCGACACCAGATCGCGGCCTCCACCGGCCCACCCTGGCGGAAGATCGGCCGCCACGCCACGGGGCGACAGATTGGCCAGAACCAGCAGCCGACGCGACCCCTCCACCCGCTCGAACGCCAGCACGGCCTTCTCGGTCAGGGCGACCGGCCGGGCCGGCCCGTAAATGTCGAGCCCATCCAGCGACCGGGCCAGGTCGCCGAATCGCCGCAGCGCCGCGAAGGTCCGCCCCTGGACCCGGTCGGGGTCGTCACGCCCCTCCGCCACGCTCCAGTCCATGACCGGCCGGTGCAGCCACCGACCCTCGTCTCGACGGGCGGCGTCCTGGTCGAAGGCCTCGTCGTTCCCCAGCGCCACCTCGTCGCCCATATAGATCAGCGGCCATCCGTCCAGACCGTGGATGATCCCGTACAGCAGGGTCAATCGACGCGCGGCCAGGTCCTGATCGACGCCGTCGCGCCCGAGACCGACCAGAGCCGCTGCCATGCCGTTCGTAGAGGGCACGCCCCCCGGCGCGGTCTGGAAGGCCCGCCCGCCCGAGAAACCCCCGCCCGCATAGAAGTCGGACCAGCGTTTCAGGTCGCGGGGCTCCGCATAGGCCGCGAGCGCGTTCCAGATCAGGTCGTCGTGGCAGCGAACATAGTTGAGCCAGGCGGCGTGCGCCGGCCGCACCGACGCCGCCTCGATCAGGGTCCTGGCGATGCCCGCGTCCTCGTCGCCCAGCGCACCCCATAGGGCTGTCATCACCCCGTTGTTGTAGGCCAGGTCGCAGCCCGGCGACTGTTGGCCGAAGAACGGCAGGACGTCGTCGATGCTCTCGATCGCCTCGGCCAGCAGGACGATGCCCGGCGCCACGATCGACAGGGCCGCGCGCCAGGCCTCGACGATCCGGTAGGCCTCGGGCTGATTGCGGCACGAGGTCCCCTCGCGCTTCCAGAGGAAGGGCGCGCTGTCCAAGCGAAAGCCGTCGATCCCCTGATTGGCCAGGAACAGCAGCACGTCCAGCATCTCGATGAAGACGGCCGGATTGGCGTAGTTCAGGTCCCACTGGAAAGGGTAGAAGGTGGTCCAGACCCAGCCGCCCATCTCGGGCTCGTGGGTGAAGCTGCCCGGGGCGGTGTCGGGAAACACGTCGATCAGATGCTGTTCCCAGCCGGCGACCGCCGCCTCGGTTGGTTCGACCCGGTAGAAGTCGCGGCACGCGGGATCGCCGGCGCGGGCGGCGGCCGCCCAGGCGTGCTCGCGGGCGGTGTGATTGCACACCACGTCCAGCAACAGGCCCATACCCCGCTCATGAAGGGCTGTAGTCAGGGCGTTCAGGTCGTTCATGTGCCCCAGACGAGGCTCGATCTGGCGAAAGTCCGCGACCGCAAAGCCGCCGTCGCTATCGCCGGGTCGCGATCTGAGCAGCGGGAGCGGATGCAACCAGCGCACGCCGAGGCTCTGGAGATAGTCGAGCCTGTCGATCAGTCCTGCCAGATCCTGTGAAAATCGATCGACGTAGAAGGTGTAGACCACGTTGCCCGACAGAGAGGTCTCATTCGGCGGAACGGCTCTGGCCCGGTCCAACTCGACGAGTGCGGCAGGACGCGTTCGCAGTGCGGCGGCCAGGCGACTGGCGATGCGCGCCAGCACTGGTGTCCTTTCAGGGCCAGAGCCGTAGATGTCCTGAAATCGCGCCTCGAAGACCGACCATGACCGGTGATCGCGGACAGGATCTGAGACGACTACATCACGTGATCTATTCGACATGGACGCCAACCGCCTTCTGACTCAACCGACGGGGCGGACCCCTTCATCTACCTAAACGACGAATGCAATCGATTGCAATAGGGATTGTCGCGCAAGGAGCTATTTAGCGCCAATGAACTCATGACGCCGACGGACCCCATCGAAGCGGAAGTTGAAATGGCGGCGAGGCCTTGGCGTACGCCCTGCATTGAAGGTCGCGTGGATCGCTGGGAGCGTGAGCCGTGGTTGATGAGTTTCAAATCACAGCCCAGCTCGTGTGGGCCATAGGCCGCCAGCGCGTCACGCCAGCGAAGCCCGTTGCGATTGACGAAGGTGATCCCGCTCAGCACCTGGCGATTATTCACCCTGGGCTTGCCGTGGCTATTGGGGAAGCGCGTGCGCTACTGCGCCATCAGCCCGTCCGTCAGCCAATCAAGCTCGCTGATATCAGGTCTCCTCGCAGAGCCTGAGTCAGATCGAGCGCATCACATGAATGGGTCCGAGGCCTGGGAGGCGGTCGGTTTGGACCGACAGAACCCCTTCGGGGCACAGTGGATCGTGACGGATCAGTCGGCCCGGCGGGTCAGCTCTTCAGTACCGCACAGGGGTTGCCCGAAGGGGTCTGCCTCCGAACGGGAGCGAGGGCGCGACGCGTATCCTGGCGTCGCGCCCGTGATCGACGACTGTGCGGTGTCAGGTCGTCGGAAAGCCCCGAACCTTCAGCAGAGCCGACACATCGACGTCGCGGCCCCGGAACCGGCGATAGGCCTCGGCGCGGTCGGTCGTGTTGCCGGGGGCCAGGATGATCGACTTGAAGCGTCCCGCGATGTCCGGATTGAACACGTCGCCGGACTCTTCGAAATAGGCCCAGGTGTCGGCGTCCATTGTTTCCGACCACAGGTAGCTGTAGTAGCCGGCGGAGTAACCGTCGGACGTGAAGAGGTGATTGAACTGCGGCAGCCGGTGCCGCATCACGATCTCACGCGGCATGCCGAGACGATCCAGCGATGCTTTTTCAAAGGCGTCGATGTCGGTGGGCGCCATGGCTTGGGTATGCAGATCCATGTCCACGAGGGCCGAAGACAGATAGCTGACGGTCGCATAGCCCTGGTTGAAGGTGCCCGAGGCGTCGACCTTATCGACCAGCGACTGCGGCATCGGCTGGCCGGTCTCATGGTGTTTCATGAAGCCGTCCAGGATCGGGCGGCTGAGGACCCAGTGCTCATGAACCTGGGACGGATACTCGACGAAGTCGCGGGGCGTATTGCCGTACGACGGATAGGTCACGACCGAGCTGAGATAATGCAGGGCGTGGCCAAACTCGTGGAACAGGGTTTCGGCATCGTCGAGCGACAGCAGAACCGGCTGACCCGGCTCCGGCTTGGTGAAGTTGTTGTTGTTGGAAGCCAGAATCACCTTGGATCCCTCCAGCGTCGAGAAGGCCCGGTAGGTGGTCATCCAGGCCCCCGACCGCTTGCCGGGACGGGCATAGTCG
Source organism: Brevundimonas sp. NIBR10 (assembly GCF_027912515.1). Lineage (NCBI taxonomy): Bacteria > Pseudomonadati > Pseudomonadota > Alphaproteobacteria > Caulobacterales > Caulobacteraceae > Brevundimonas > Brevundimonas sp. NIBR10. Next base: position 2,966,320 of record NZ_CP115464.1, on the reverse strand, counting down.
TCGGTGTAATAGAGACCGATCAGGCGGCCCGTTGCCTTGTCGTGGACTTCGTAGGCGAAGACGTCCGGCTCGAACACCGGGACCGTGCCGGCGGGCAGCTTCTTGAACTGGAAGCCGTAGAGCCGCTCGGCCATGTAGAAAGATCCCGCCCGGACGGCGTTCAGCTCGAAATAGGGCTTCAGCTCGTTCTGATCGAGGTCGAACTTCTGTTTGCGGACCTTCTCGGCGAAGTAGAGGTAATCCCAGGGCTCGATGTCGAAGCCGGCGATCGCCTTCATGTCCGCGACCTCTTCGGCCACGCGCGCCTTGGCGGGAGCCCAGACGCGGTCCATCAGCGATTTGGCGGCGGCGGGGGTCCGGGCCATGGTGTCCTGCATGCGTAGTTCGGCGTGGTTGCGGTAACCCAGCAGCTTGGCTCGCTGGTCCCGCAGCGCCACGATCTCGGCGATGGTCGCATTGGTGTCGTTGGCGTCGCCGTTGTCGCCCCGATTGACGAATTTGCGCCAGACCTGCTCGCGCATCGCCCGATCGTCGGCGAAGGTCAGGAACGGATCGACACTCGACCGGGTGTTCATGATGATCCAGCCGGAAATCGACCTGGCTCGGGCGGCGGCTGCGGCCGCAGCCTTGTTTGAGGCCGGCAGGCCCGCCGTTCCGGCCTCGGTCGGGATCACCGTCCAGGCGTTCTCGTCGGCGACGACCTTCTGGCCGAAACGAGTGAAAGCGTTGGACAGGGCGGTATTGATGCGGCCCAGTTCCGCCTTGCCGGCTGCGTCCAGGTTCGCACCCGAACGGATGAAGGCGTCGCGCCGGCGTTCCGCCAGACGTTTCTGCTCGGGGTTCAGACCCGCCGCGTCGGCACCGTCCGCGACGGCCTTGATCCGCTGGAACAGTTTGGCGTTGAAAGTGATCTCGTCGCCGGCGGCCGACTGGATCGGAGACAGTTCGGTGTCGACGGCGTCATAGGCCTCGCCGCCGATGTTGGACGTCATCACGCCGTAGATGTTGTTGGCGCGATCCAGCGCCCCGCCCGCCAGCTCAAGCGCGACCAGAGTGTTGGCGAAGGTCGGGGGCTCGGGGTTGTCGGCGATGGCGGCGATGTCGGCGCGCTGGAGCTCGATGCCTTCCAGCACCGCCTCACGCAGCTTGGCCGGGGTGACCTTGTCCCAGGGCGGCACGCCGTCATAGGGGCCGGTCCAGGGTTGGAGCAACTCGGCGCGCGGCGACGTGCTCGGAAGGACCGCGCGCGCGATACGCGCTTCTTCGGCGACCCCGGCGGCGGATGCGCCGCCCTGGATCGAGGGTCCGGACGCGTCGGCCATGGTCGTGCAGCCGGTCAGGGCCATCAGGCTTGCGCCGCCGATGAGAAGGTTTCGCCGATGCATGGGGTACTCCGTGTCATGATCTTGTGATCCAGCCTTAGGCCCTGCGTCCGCCGGCGTCACCTGAACGCCATGCAATATTGGCGAGCTTTGGGCGGGTCACGGTGTCGGGCCGTAGGTCTGGGCCAGGAGTGGAGACGCGCGCATTGTCACACCGCTTTTCTGTGCTTCAACCAGAATCGCACCGCATGCGCGACGACGCCCGGATCCCTGTTCCGCTCGAGCCACCATAGTCCGGAAAGGACGAACAGGAGGCCGCAGAACCAGGGCCAAGGAGATCCGGGGGCATGAGAGGTGGAGTCAGGCGCGGTGCGGGCCGGCGTCAGGCTGGCCAGCGCCTCGGTGACCGATCGTCTGTTGGCCGCCTCCAAGGACGGCGCGTCTTCGATCGGATGGACATAGAATGGCGTCTCTCGGCGTTGGTCATCCTGGACGACGTGCCAGCCGGCCTGATTGGGCCAGTAGGCGGCGCAGGCGCGATCGCCTGCGGCCGGATCGATCCGCAAGCTGCGGACGCGGCCGTCCTGTCCCAGAACACGGGGTTGGCCGAGTAGATGGCACAAGGCGACACGCGTGCCAACACGGGCGACGCCGGAGAGTTCCGCCCGGCTGTCCTCGCCGGCGCGCCCGATCTGCGAGAAGAGCGCGCTCCACATCTCGCCATACTGGTCCGGGCGTCCGGTCAGGACGAGGGCATAGCTGTCGGTGACGGTCCAGACACCGACACGCCCGCGCCCCCTGGCACGCCAGCTGGCCAGAGCGACGCCATCGGCGTCGCGCAGCAGGGCGATGGCTTCAGAGCCCGTGATGGTCAGATCGCGACGGGCGAGCTCGGGCGATGCTTCGGCATCGTCCGTGGGTTCGACAGGGGCGGTGTCGTCGGGCGCGGCGGTCTGGGCTGTGGGGGCGAGACGCAGCGGGACGGCGTCGTCCCCGCCGCTGAGGTTCAGGCCGAGACCGGCCCAGTCGCGGCGGGTCGCCGCCGAAAGCGGACCGGTGGGGCGCAGGAGCAGGCCCATGCCGTTATTTACGGCCGCGGTCAGGGCGGCGCGCTGGCCACCGGCGAGGTTCTCCCAGCGACGGTCGTCGAGGATGACAAGGTCGAGTCTGTCGAGGGTCGCTGCGTTCAGCGCGATGGGCGCGTCACCGAGTTGGATGCCGCCGCCGATGTCGATGTCGAGGGTCAGCGCAATCCGGGATTCCTCGGCCCAGCGCTTCAGGTATTTGGTCTCGGCGCTCGGGGCACCGGCGAGGACCAGGACGCGAGGCGGGGTTGGGGCAAGGGTCTCGACCGGGACGGCGATCCGTTCGACGACGGCGCCGGATGCGTCCCGCAGGCGGAGATCGAACAGGGCCAGGCCGGGCGCGTGAACAGCGGCCATCAGGGCGAAACGTTGGCCGGAAGCGATGCGGGCGCGGTCGACGACGACGTCGGCGGGATCGACCAGTTCGAGGGTCCCGGCGGCCAGGGTCCCGACCTGTCCGCCGACGACGAAGGTGGCGCCGGGCGCAGTAGGCTCCGGCAGGGCGAGGTCGATCAGGCCACGTGGCAGAGGCGGAGCGGAGAATTCGACCGGGACGGGCAGGGGCGACTGGTCGCGCGGCGTCAGACCCTGGCCTATGATGCGGATGCGAGCGGGCGTCGGATAACGGCGCAGGGCCGTAGCGAGGTCGGGGACGCGGGTTGCGTCGGTTACAGGGCCGGCCTCGGGCAGGGCGATCAAAATGTCGCCAGGCTCGGCTGCGATGGTCGCGGGGGAACCGGCGGTGGCGACGATCATCGTGCCGGTCCGGATGGGGGACGCGGGAGGATGCAGGGTCAGCCAGAGCATTGCGCCAGCCAGGACCTGGAGCCCGATCAGGGTCATCAGACGCCAGCGAGCGGCACGAGCGGGCCCCGCGGAGCGCTGCCACAGGATCAGGCGGACGATGCCGAGGACGACGGCCGCCAGAATGACGAGGGCGGTCCAGAAAGCGGGGCTGGCGAGGCTCATCGCAGGCCGTCCAGATAGCGCTGGCCCCGGGCACCGGGAGCCCCGCGACGGCCGGGCGCGGGCACCGGACGCTCCAGGGCGGTCCACAGCAGGGCGCGCAGACGGCGGCGGCAGTCCAGGCAGGCCGGCTCGTTGCGGACGGTGTCGATGGCGGCACGTAGCGACAGAGGATCGGCCAACCGAGCACCGTTCGCGCGCACCCAGCGATCGAGCGCGCCCAAGGCCAGAGGCCGCGACGTCGAACCAGGCCGCTCCTCCAGCGCGCGCCAGGCGTCGGCGGCGACGGCGTCGGGGGGGGGGCGTTCGGGTGGTTCAGGATCGTCGGCGACGATGTCCTCGCGCTTTCCGGTCAGGCGGCGCGAGAAATCTACCGGCGGAATGTCGGCACCGACGCGAGGCAGGAAGATGCGGGTCGCGCGCTGGGCCTCCTTCAGCAGTTCGAGCGCCGAGTTGGCGTGAGGCAGCGCGGCCTCGGGGCGGCCCTGGCGCAGCTCCCGCTCCGAGGCCCACATGGCGTCCAGCGCGCGGGCCAGGGCCGACCGGGTCTGAGGCTGGAACAGTGTCGCGACGTCGCGGTCGTCGTGGGCATGGCCGAACTGGTGCAGCACGTCGACCTCTTCGCCCATGCTGCCGGCGGCCGGTTCGTCGGCGTGGTCCTCGCCTTCGTGATCGTCATGGTGTTCCTCAGGGCGGGTCCGGGGCGCGGGCGCGTCGGCGGTCGGCAGGGCGGGCGCCGCCGGGGCGTCCGCAGTGGGCAGGATGATGCCACCGCCCGATCCGCCACCTTCGGCCTCCTCGCCCATGAACTGGCCATAGCGGAGGCGCAGCGCGGCCTGTTCCTCGCCGATGACGTTGGAGGCGTCGGTGAAGGGGTCGCCCGTCAGGGTGCGTCGGCGCGCGATCAGGGCCTCGGCATTGATGATGATCTGGCGCTGGCTGGCGAAATAGGCGGGCATGACGCGCATGGCCATGCCATCCAGGCCCTCGGCCATGGCGAGATTGGCGGGCCAGCGCAGGATGACGCTGGGGCCCTCGACTGTGTGCCGCTCGGGGCTGCGGTTGTCGGTGACGACCAGCTGGACGATCAGGTCGCTGCCCGCCGCCATGCCTTCGCGGGCAAGATCGAGCGTGGTCGAGAAGCGCAGTTGCTTGGCCGTGCCCTGTCCGCGCAGGGGCATGGAGCGCTGTTTAAAGGTGATGTTCTCGCCGTCGCCTTGAGTGACAGTGATGCGCAGGGTGGCGGTCTCGATGACGCCGTAGTCGTCGCTGGCTTCGAACACCGGGGTCCAGGCGCGCTGGCCGGGGGTCAGCTGGATCAACTGGCTCTGTGGATCGACGAGGCGGACGACGGGCTCGGCGTCTGCGACGGCGTCGAGACGGTTCAGTCGCTGTTGCGTTAGTCCCGGGGCGGTAATGCGGTACAGCATGGACCTGTCCACGATCCGGGCACCGCTCCAGCGCTGGCCGTCGCGGATCAGGGAAACCGGGGTGTTCTCGGGGAAGTCGAGCCCGGCCATGGACGGCTGGGGCGAGAAGTCGATCAGCCAGTCGACGCGGGCCCCCTCGGGCACACGGGCGTCCAGCGCGGTCTGCTCTCGGACGGGCAGGCCGGTGTAGGCGGGCGGCGTGATGCGCAGGCGAGCGCCGGTCAGCATGGGCGCTGCGGCACCGACGGCGGAGCGGGCGGGTGCGGCGGTGGGAACCTCGGTGCCGTTCGTGGCGGGCCAGAGCAGGATGGCGGCGACCATGATGACGGCGGTGCCCCAGGCGATCAGGATGGGCTGCCGGGACCAGCCGGGGCGCAAATCAACGGTAGCGGCCTCGGGCACGCGACCTTCGAGGCGGTCGCGTTGCAGGGCGGCGAGACCGGCGAGCGTGGCGGGATCGCGGAACAACAGCGAGGCGCTGTCCTCGAAGCGGGGAATGCGGGCATCCAGTTCGCCGATCAGCCAGCGCCGGTCAAAGCGCCGGGAGCGCCAGACGGCGACGGCGGCGAGGCCGATGATGCCAAGGACGGCGACGGCGGCGGCACCAGCCGCGCCGGACAGTCGCCAGCCCAGAGCCGCGACGACGAGGACGGCGGGCAAGCCAAGAGCAACCGTGTCGAGACCAGCACGGGCGCGGGCGGCGCTCTGATGCTTCAGCAGTACTGGGACGGCGGTCACGGCGCGGCCGCCCGAGCTCGGCGGGTCGCAAGCCAGCGCTCTGCGGCGAAGATGATGGCGATCAGCAGGGCCAGCCACGGGCGCAGGTCGAGCGGCGGCTGGTCGTAGGGGGCGGCGCCGCTGAGGGGCGCGTGGTCGACGGCGGCGACGCGGGCGGGCGCGGGGCGGGGGTCGAGCATGGTCTGGAGGGCGTCGGGGAAATCGGGCTCGACCAGTTGCGGGATGGCGGCGGCCTCAAGCACGCGGGTCAGTCGAATGACGCGGCCGCGACCCAGGCGACCGGCGACGGCCAGCGGTTCGCCCGCCGTGCCGCGCCAGACGGGGATGGTCTCGCCCTCTACGGAAATGCGGGCCTCGAGCGCCGCCAGGATAACCCCACCGCCGCGGACCCAGGCCTCGACGGGCTCCGGGACCGGACCGGATGCGAGCCAGATCAGGTGGCGCGAGTTACCCGGCACGGCGCGCCCGATCGCGGCGGCGTCGAAGGCGGGTTCGGCGTTCACCGGGGTCCAGGCCGTGGCGGCGGCGCGGAAATAGCGGACGGCATCCTCGGCTTCCGGCGCGTAACGGACGGACAGCCCGAGCGGGTCCGGAGCGGTGACGCGGCGGACGGGGGCCTCGGCACCGACCGTCCAGTCGACGCGGCGGACGGGGGCCTCGGCACCGACCGTCCAGTCGACGCGGCGGGACAGTTTCGGCCGTTCGGCATCGACGGCCTCGAGGGTCGCGGGGACGACCACCTTGACCGGCGCGTCGGCCGGCAGTTCCGCGTCGAGCTGGCGGAGGCTGATGATGTCATCGGACGCTGGCGGGGCGAGGGTGCCGTGCTCGGGGAACCCGGGAGCGAGCCAGACGACGTGGTCGCCCTTGTCCGTGGCGGCGGCGACGGTTTCGGTATCCGCGCCGGGCGCGACGGCGACGACGGGCCTGGTGTCGACGGCGTTCCGCAGAACAGGCGCGGCCAGCCAGAGAGTTATCATCGCCAGCAGCAGGAGTCGTGCGGCGAGCAGGAAGCGCTCGTCGATCATCAGACTGCGGCGGGGCTTTGGCGCGGCGTCGAGCCAGCGCAGGGCGGCAAAGTCCACGGTCCGGCTCTCGGTCCGGCGTGCGATATGGATGACGACCGGGATCGCCAGGGTCAGCAGGGCCGCCAAGCCTGCGGGGAGGAGCAGGGCCGGGCTCATCGACCGGGCGCGCGGAACAGGGTGCGGATGGGCGTGTCCGCGCTCTCGTCGATGAAGTGTTCGACGTGGCGGATGCCTCGTGTTTCCAGGCGGGCGGCGAGCGCGGCGCTGGCGGCGGCGAAGCGAGTGAGGTAGTCGGCGCGCAGGGAACGGCCGTCGCCGATCAGCTCGGTGCCCGTTTCCGGATCATGGAATCGGTAGCCCTGGTCGAAGGGGAAGTCGCGTTCGTCGCCGGTCAGGATTTGGATCAGGCAGATGTCGCGGCCCGATGCGGCGAGCCGTTCGGCGGTCGCGATACAGCCGTCGTCGAAGCCGTCGGTCAGAATCACGATGATGTCGCGCGCGCCCATCTGCTCGCCGAAGACGCCGACGTCGCGGGTCCAGTCGGCGACGCCCGATGCTTCCAGCGGAGCCAGGGTCAGAAGAACCCGGTCGCGATGGCGGCCGCCGGCGTGGGGCGTCAAGACCATGGGGCCTTCCGCGCGTTCCACCACGACGCCGAACCGGTCGTTTTGATACAGGGCGATCTCGATCAGGCTCGTCGTCAGTCGTCGAGCGGCGTCGAAACGGGACCAGTCGGGGCGGGCGAGATCGGCCTGGGCCATCGAGGCACTGGCGTCCAGGACGATCCAGATGGCGACCGGACTTTCACGCTCGGCGTCGCGGACGAAGAAGCGGTCGGACCGCGCGTAGAGCTTCCAGTCGATGGCGCGCAGATCGTCGCCCCGCTCATAGGCCCGGTACTGGGCGAACTCGAGCCCGCCGCCCTTGTTGCGGCTGTCGTGCATGCCTGCGCTCGCCAGCACCGCCGCGCGACGCGGGACGATGGACAGACGACGAAGGCGACTACGCAACTCCGGGGGCAGGTCGAGCGGAGACATGCCGTGGGTCAGTCGGGCCTGGGCGCGGGCAGGGCGGCCATGAGGGCGGCGACCACATCGTCCGCCGTCTTGCGCTCGGCCTCGGCGGCGAAGGACAGCAGGATGCGGTGACGCAGGACCGGGGCGGCCAGGGCGACCACGTCCTCGCGCGTCGCGGCGAGGCGACCGTGCAGCAGGGCGCGCGCCTTCGCGGCCAGAACCAGCGCCTGACCCGCGCGGGGCCCGGCACCCCAGCGGACGTAGTCCTGCACCGCCTTGGGGGCGTCGGCTGACGGACGGGTGGCGCGAACGAGCGAGGTGATCCAGGTGAGCAGGGCGTCGCCGACGTAGACGTCGCGGACCCATTTCTGCAGGGCGACGATGTCCTCGCCGACCATGACCTGGGGCACGGTGCCGATGCCCGACCCCGTCGTCGCGACCAGGATGGCGCGTTCCTCCTCCGCCGTCGGATAGCCGACGCGGATGTTGAGCAGGAAGCGGTCCAGCTGAGCCTCGGGCAGGGGATAGGTACCGGCCTGTTCCAGCGGGTTCTGGGTCGCCAGCACGAAGAAGGGTTCGTTCAGTTTATGGGTCACCCCGGCGTAGGAAACCGTGTGTTCCTGCATGGCTTCCAGCAGGGCGGCCTGGGTCTTGGGCGGGGTGCGATTCAACTCGTCGGCCAGGAAGAGGTTCGTGAAGACCGGGCCGGGCTGGAAGCGGAAGGATCGATGGCCCGTGCCGTGATCCTCTTCCAGCACCTCGGTGCCGAGGATGTCCGACGGCATCAGGTCGGGGGTGAACTGGACCCGCCGGAACTCCAGATGCAGGGCCTGACCCAGGGTGCGGACCAGCAGGGTCTTGCCGAGCCCGGGCACGCCTTCGATGAGGCAGTGACCGCCGGCGAGCAGGCCGATCAGCAACTGTTCGACGACCTCGTTCTGACCGACGATGGCCTGGCCGATCGCGGCCTTCAGCTTGCCGAGCTGGGCCAGCCGGGTGTCGATCTCGGATTGGGTGGGCGTGGTCATCGAAACTCCGGGGAGGAGGGAGGCGAAAAGGTCAGGCGGCCAAATTCAGGCAGTCAGGGCGTAAAGGATGATGTTGACCGCGAACTTGGTGTTGTCCTCGGCCAGGAAGCGCTTGTTGCGCCAGTCGTAGTCCCACTCGCAGCCGTAATCCTTGTTCGAGTAGAGCACGCCCAGCCGGCCATCGATTTCGATGCCCTTAAGGTAGTCGTGGATGAGGTCGTCGCCCCAGCCGTTCAGCTCGAAGCTGGTCGCCGGCGGGCCGTCCTCGAACTCGAAGAAGCTGCGATAGATGCCGTGGTCGTTGGGCAGTTTCTTCAGGGCCTCGGCACCGAAGATCTCGGCCATCTGGCGCTCGAAGGTGACGGCGAACAGGCCGTCGATGTCGTGGTTGCAGTCATCGACGAAAACGAAGCCACCGTTCCGGACATAACGTTCGAAATTGCGGGCCTCGGCCGTACTGAACTCCACCAGCTTGTGGCCCGCCAGATAACAGAAGGGGGCCGTCAGCATCGCCGGGTCAGCCAGGGCCACGACCCGCTCTTCGGGATCGACCCGCAGGTTGGTGTAGTCGACCAGGGAGGTCAGGATATTGGCCGGCATCCGCTGGTCCACGTCCCAGTCTCCGGAATCGTAGCGCAGGCGGGTGAACCAGAAATCGTAGGTGGCCTGCGCGTCGGCGGCGCGCGGGAAGCCTGCAAGCAGGGCCCCCAGCGCGCCGCCGGTCAGAAATCGCAAGGCGTCGGCGCGTGTCATACTCGAACCCGACACGCACCCTCTCCGGTCAGACGGCGTCGGACAGGGAGGTGAAGGTGAAGTCGCGCAGACGCATCGGCGGGATCATCATCGACAGGTTGGTCTCGTCGCCACCGACCCGGACCGGACGACCCAGCTCGTCGATGTTGTTCAGCATGATCACCGGGGACTCGTTGAAGCGGAAGTTCTTGAGCGGATACTTCAACTCGCCGTTCTCGATGTAGAAGGTGCCATCCCGGGTCAGGCCGGTCAGCAGAACGGTCTGCGGATCCACCATCCGGATATACCAGGTACGGCTGACAAGGATGCCGCGTTCGGTTTCGCGGACCAGTTCCGATATCGATTTGGTGCCGCCCGACATGATCAGGTTGCCGGGGCCGGCATTGGCGGCCTTGCCCTGCTTGTCGGCCCAGTAGCGGTCGTAATTCAGGTTGGCGATCTTGCCGTCCCGGACGAAATCCATCCGCTCGCGCGGCAGACCGCTGCCGTCCCAAGGCAGGACGGGCACCTCGTCGTGCCAGGGATCGGCCGTGAGGGTGACGCGGGGATCGAAGACCTGCTCGCCGATCTTGTTGCCGCCGCCCGCCTTGGACAGGAAGCTCCGGCCCTCGTCGGCCTGACGGGCGCCGAAGAAGTTGAACATGAACGAGATCAGGCCGGCGGCGGCGGCGGGCTCCAGTATGACCGTGTACTTGCCGGGCTCAAGCGCCTGGGCTTCGGAAGAGGCCGAGGCCTTGCGCATGGCGACCTGGATATCGTTGTCGACGTTGAAGTCGCCGGCGTCCTTCAGGCTGCGGCCCACCCAGCCGGAGCCCCGGCCGTCCTCGGTGCGTACGGTGCAGGTGTAGTTGAGGCTGGTCGCGCGCTGATAGCCGAAATTGCCGTTCGAGTTGGCGAAAGCGGTGAAACCCGCGCCGTCATTCAGAAAGCCGGCGGCGATCAGCTTCTGTGATTTGCAGGGATCGATCGAGGCGCGGGCGATCTCGGCCCGGTTCTCCGGCGTGATGGCAGCGGTGGCGGCGTTGAAGGTGTCACTGGCGCGGTAGGCCTGCTTCTGCACCGCCGGCATGAACTCGGGATTCTCCGGCGCGAGCTTGGCCAGTTCCTCTGCCCGCTTCACGACGCGGGCGAGGGCCTCGTCCGAGAATTCGTTGATTGCGGCCGTGCCGACCCGTTTTCCGAAGGCGACCTGGACACTGAGCTGGGTGTCCGAGACCACGCCCGAGGTGGAAACATTGTTGAGGGCGAAACGGATGTTGCCCTGAGTTCCGCCGCCCAACTGGGCCGTGCATTCGTCGGCGGTCGACAGCGCGATCACCTTGTCGAGGATCGTCTTGGCCTCGTCTTGCGTCATGATGCTCATGTGATTTTTCCCATTGTTTGTCAGCGGGGTCCGATCAACCGAGCGAACGCGCGGTGTTGATGACGTTGATCCCGTCGAAGCGGGTCGTCGACGAGCCGTGGCTGACGGCCGAGACCTGGCTGGGCTGGCCCTTGCCGTCGAAGAAGGAGCCGAACATCCGGTAGTCGCTCTCGTCGCAGATCGCCGAACAGGCGTTCCAGAACTCGGGGGTCCGCATCTGGTAGGCGACATCCTCCAGCGGCTTGGTGATCTCGCCGTTCTTGATTTCGTAGAAAAGGGTTCCGCCGAACTGGGCGTTGTAGCGCTGCTGATCGATCGAGAAGGAGCCGCGCCCAAGGATGTAGATGCCGTTCTCGACGTTCTTGATCATGTCGTCGACTTTCATCGGGGCCGTGCCGGGCTTCAGCGAGATGTTGGCCATCCGCTGGAACTGCACGGTCGACCAGCTGTCGGCGTAGGAACAGCCGTCGGATTCGGTCTTGCCGAGGATGTGGGCCTGGTCGCGCGTCGCCTGATAGTCGACCAGCTTGCCGTCCTTGATCAGGTCCCAAGACTTGGTCTTGACGCCCTCGTCGTCGTACTCGACCGCGCCGAGCGAGCCGACCTGAGTCTTGTCGGCGAACAGGTTGACGATCTCTGAGCCGTACTGGAAACGCGCCTCGCGCTTGTCCAGGGTGGCGAAGCTGGTGCCGGCGTAGTTGGCCTCGTAGCCTAGCACGCGGTCGAGTTCGAGCGGGTGACCGACCGACTCATGGATCGTCAGGCCCAGGTGGTTGGGGTCCAGAACCAGGTCGTAGGAGCCCGGACGAACCGAGGTGGCCGTCAGTTTCTCGCGGGCCTGCTGGGCGGCGGCGATCGCGTCCTTGGTCATGTCGTAGGACATGCCGTAGCTGACCACGCCGTTCGAGGCGACGATCTGATCGGCGACGTTGCCGTCCAGATATTCGTAGCCCAGGCCCATTGGGGCCGACAGGCCGTCCCGGGTGCGGAACTTGCCGGTGGCCTGATCGATCGCCGTGACCGTGAAGGGTGCCCAGATCCGGTGCACGTCCTGATCGATGTAGGAGCCGTCCGAACTGGCGAAATACTTCTGCTCATTGACCAGGAAGAGCTGTGAATTGACGAAGTTGGCGCCGCCATTCATCGCCGCGGCATTGACGCCCAGCAGAAGCGCGACCTTTTCGGCGATCGGCACCTCCATGGCGTTGCGACGGATCGGGGTCTTCCAGGAGACCTCGCCGACGCCCGGCGTCGGAGCCAGTCGGACCGGCTGAGTCTGGTGCTTGGCATTGGCCTTGGCGATGGCGACGGCCAGTCTGGCGGCGGCGGACACGGCTTCTGCCGTCATGTCGTTCGTGGCGGCGAAGCCCCATGCCCCGTCGGCGATGACGCGGACGCCCGTGCCCGTTGATTCTGTGTTGACGACGTTCTGGACGTTGGCTTCGCGGGTGATCACGAACTGGCGCATGTAGCGACCGACGCGCACGTCGTAATAGGACGCACCCGCAGCCGCAGCCGCGCTGAGCCCAGCGTCGGCGAGACGCTTCTTGACCCCCAGATCGATGGTTTCAACCAGTTGTTCCGCTGCGATGGCCCGGCCGGAGAACCCGGGTACAAGAAGGCCTCCGGCGCCGATGCCGCATGCGGCGAGGAATGAACGTCGATCCAAGGCTGTTCTCCACCAGATTGCCCGTCACAATACGCAGGGTTCTGCCGGGCTCCGTGACGAGGCCCTCGATTGCGCTGGCGTCATCTTTGACACCCGACCAGCGGACGTCAAATGATCGACGCCGTTAGTCCGTATCATTACGAAAACTTCATACCGCGACCGTGACGATCCAATGACGATCTGCAAGTGATTGGTCTCATGCGTCGTCGGCCGGCAGAGGCCGTTGTTTGACGTCTAATCCTGGAGGCGGTGGCCCGGACCAGGGTCCTGTGGCGCTCAAGGGGCTGGTGTTCGATTGCGACGGCATCTCGATGACCCCGGCCCACACTTACGGCAAGTCGGGGGCTGCGCATCGCTACTATCTGTCCAGCAGCGTCAATCGCGGTCGGGGCTAGTGGCGGCCCGAGGGCATCTACCGTCTGCCAGCGCTGCCCGTGGAGCGCTGGGTGATCGAGACCCTGCACCGGCTGGCACCGGACCATGGTCCCTTCGCGGTCCTGTCGCGTCTGGACGCGGGAAAGCCCGCAAGGCGCGGGCTGGGCAAGGCGGTCTCAAATCATTGATAACTAAGAAGACAAACGATGGCGGAGAGGGTGGGATTCGAACCCACGGTACCCTTCCAGGCACGCCGCATTTCGAGTGCGGTACATTCGACCACTCTGCCACCTCTCCGCGGGGCCGTAAGTACGCTTGGTCGAGCGAGGGGCCTACCTAATGGGGTGGGGGCGTCGCCGCAAGCGGGTTCGTATCCTTTTTTGGTCAGCGTTGCGCGGGGAGGGCGAGGCCGGGGGCCTGGCCGTCGCGGGCGTCGGTGCCGGTGAAGCGGAACAGCTCGGCCGGGCGGCCGCCGGTGCCGGTCGAAAGGCGGCCGGTGGGCTCGACCAGGCCGGTGCGTTCGACGCCGCGGCGGAAATTCTGCTTGTGCAGGGTGAGGCCCGCCACGGCCTCGGCCGCCGCCTGGAGTTCGGACAGGGTGAAGGCGCCGTCGATAAGTTCGAACAGGACCGGTCGGTACTTCAACTTGGATCGCAGCCTGCCGAGGCCGGTGGCGAGGATGCGACGGTGATCGGACACCATTGTGCGGCCGGGGAAGGCATCGGCGGTGCCGGCCGACGCCGCGTCGTCGCGCTGGGCCTCGGGGACGAGGCCGGCTTCGTAGAGGAGTTCGTAGCGCTCCAGCACGCGCTCCTCGTTCCAGCGCAGAGCGCCGCCCAAGGCGAACAGGCTTTCGGCGCGGGCCGGACGACGCGGGTCGGCAGCGGTCCAGGCGGCCAGGGCGTCGGGGATGGCGGGGTCGGCTTGAGTGCGGCGGTCCTCCCACGGGAAGATGTCGTACAGCGGCGTCCAGCGGGCGTCGGCGAGGGAGGCGCCGGCGGCGTCGCGGGTCAGGGCCAGATAGCCGACGGAGATCTCGCGCTGGCGTTCGGGCCCCGGAGTCGGGCGGGGCGAGGCGCGGCCGGCGTCGCCGAAGGTGTAGAGTTGCTCGACGAAGCCGGGGCGAAAGCCGGTCTGGGCGGTGACGAAGGCGCGCAACGACAGCTCAAAGGTCCGATCGTTGGCGGGATCGAACGGCCCGAAGGGCAGGGCCATCTCGCCTCCCGGCGCCGTGGTGGTCAGGACGCAGAGGCGACGGTCGCGGATGGCCATGACCACAGCGGAGAGGCCGATCCGGACACCGTTTTCCGCGCCGAACGACACCGGCGCTATTCCGTGTGCCAGGCGTCGGGGGCGGGGATCAGACCGACGGCCTCGGCCAGGACGCGATAGCGTTCGAGGTAGCGGGCCTGGGCGACCGGGGCGGGCAGGGGCTCGATGGTCAGGTCGTAGCCGGGCGGGGGGCTGCCGAAGATCTTCAGCGATTCGGCGCGGTCGAAACCGGCCAGCTGGGTCGCCTCGAAAAAGGCGCAGGCGCGGTCGGCCTTTTTGATCAGGGTCTTGATCGGCGGCGGGGACTTGGGCGGGAGGCCGAAGCGGACGTGGATGGCGTCTTCCAGTCGGGCCTCGAAGCCCTTGTAGTTCATGCCCAGCGCCGCCTTGAAAGGCGAGATCATGTCGCCGATGACGTATTCGGACGCGTCGTGGAGCAGGGCGGCAAGGCGCCATTTCGGCTCCAGCCCCGGCCTGATGTGGGCGGCGATCTCTTCGACCACGCAGGAGTGCTGGGCGACCGAGAAGGCGTGTTCGCCGATCGTCTGGCCGTTCCAGCGGGCGACGCGGGCCAGGCCGTGGGCGATGTCCTCGATCTCGATGTCGAGGGGCGAGGGGTCGAGGAGGTCGAGGCGACGGCCCGACAGCATCCGCTGCCAGGCACGAGGCGCCTTGTTCGATGGTTTCAGCGACGGCGCGGCCAAGTTGGGAGGTTCCTGTGGTTGGCCGGTCAGGTGACCCATCCCGTCGTGGCGATCAAGTATGTGATGACGTCTGGCCGGGTCATTCCCCGACGTTGAGGGCGACGAGGTCCCTGGCGTCGTCGAAGACGTCGTCGGAGCGGCGCTCGCGGACGCGGACGGTGGCGACGACGATAGGGCCGCCGCGAGGACCACGCGCTTCGTAGCCGACCATGCGCCAGCCGGCGTCCGAGGGGGTGTCGTCGTTCAGACGCCAGGTCTGGCGCGTCGCCTCGCCCGGAGCGCTCGACCGGAACTCCGCGGCATTGTCGACAGCATGGATACTCACGGCCTCTTCGGTCGATGAACCGGGAGCACGCCCCGTACCCGAGATGCGGGCCTGGGAGTCATCGGCGCGGATGGTGAAGCCGCCGATTCGGACATTGGCCTTGTCGCCGTCGGCGTCGACGTGGATGCCCGGCAGGCTGACCCGGGCACGGTCGCCCTCGGCGTCGATCTGCATGCCGGGGGCCGATATGTGGGCGGAGTCACCGCTAGAGGCCGCTTCGGTGGATGCAGCCTGGGCCGTGGCGTCGGCTCCGGCCGCCTCGGCGTCGGCCCGGGCAGCCTCGGCATCGGCACGGGCCACCTCGGCGTCCGACTTCGCCGCCGCCGCCGCCAGCTGTGCGACGGTACGCGGCATTGAGTCGGACAGCAGGGTCTCGAACCGCTTCAGGACGGTGTCGATGGGGTCGTCGCCAAGCTGGACCAGATGCAGCGACACCTCTGCTCCGCGCGGCCCGGCATAGGTACAGACCGTGCCGTCGGCCTGGGCCGAGCCCTTGCGGGTCAGGGAGCCCAGGGTTTCGGGGCATTGCAGAGCGTCGATGACCTTGAGCACGCCCTTGGCCTCGGTGCTGGACCGGGTCGAGGAAATGCGCACTCCATCGTCGCACGCCGCCATCAGGGCGACGGCCCCCACACAGGAGGCCAGGAGCGCAATGCGCGATGGCAGGGTCGGTCTCATGAGATCATCATGCGCTCTGGTCGCGCGTATTCCAGTGAAATCGCGGTAATCGCCGTGACGAAACCTGTTCGACACGGTGTTCGGATCTACCGGCTCAGGTTCCGGGGCGGGACCCTTCGCGACGGGTCAGGAAGGCCAGGCGCTCGAACAGGTGGACGTCCTGTTCGTTCTTTAGCAGGGCGCCGTGCAGGGGTGGGATCAGCTTGTTGGGGGTCTTTTCGCGCAGGGTTTCGGGATCGATGTCCTCGACGAGCAGGAGTTTCAGCCAGTCGAGAAGTTCGGAAGTCGAGGGCTTCTTCTTCAACCCCGGCGTGTCGCGGATCTCGTAGAAGGTCTTCAGCGCTTCGGAGACCAGCCGGCCCTTGATGCCCGGGAAATGGACCTCGACGATGGCCTTCATGGTCTCGTCGTCGGGAAAGCGGATGTAGTGGAAGAAGCAGCGGCGCAAAAAGGCGTCGGGCAGTTCCTTTTCGTTGTTGGAGGTGATGACCACGACCGGGCGGACGGCGGCGCGGATGGTCTCGCCGGTTTCCTGGACGAAGAACTCCATCCGGTCGAGTTCCTGGAGCAGGTCGTTGGGGAACTCGATGTCGGCCTTGTCGATCTCGTCGATCAACAGGACAGGGCGGACCGGCGAGGTGAAGGCCTCCCACAGCTTGCCGGGCTTCAGATAGTTGCGGACGTCGTGGACGCGTTCCTCGCCGAGCTGGCTGTCCCTCAAGCGGCTGACGGCGTCGTATTCATACAGGCCGTTGTGGGCCTTGGTCGTGGACTTGATGTGCCAGGTGATCAGTGGCGCGTTCAGCGCCTTGGCCATCTCATAGGCCAGCACCGTCTTGCCGGTGCCGGGCTCGCCCTTGATGAGCAGGGGCCGTTCCAGGGCGACGGCGGCGTTGACCGCGATCTTCAGGTCCTGGGTGGCGATATAGTTCGAGGTGCCCTCGAACCGGTCGGTCGTCCGCGACATCGGATGCTCCGTGGTGTTCGCGATGACGCCTAGCGAAGGCGGTGCGGGTTAACAACGATAAGGTTGGGTGGAAGAGTGGTTGGTGATTTGTGGCTCGTGGTTGTCGCATCCTCGACGCAGCGCCCATGGCCGCCAGCCGGCGCGTCGCCAGATGCAGCAATCACGAGCCACTAACCACTGACCACTGACCACACACGCCTATTCGCCCTCACGCGATCTCTCGCTGAGGCGATGGGAAGGGTCGGCGGAGCGTCCGGGCCCTCGCCCGGAAAGAAATAGAAAATACCGTTTCGGCGAAAGACAGACGCTCCGCGCATGTGGTTTTCGCAGGAGCTGTACGGCTCGATCGCTCGAACCAGCGGGGGTGTTAACCCTTGCCGCTACCGCGCCCCCGGCGGGAAGGCGGGCGCCTTGCGTGCCCGTCCCCTGAACGATCCGACTCTCTGCGCCAGGCCCTTTGACGATCCGGGGCGACGCAGTCCCCGAAAGAACTGCGCCGGCATCCCCCGGTCCAATCCCGCTCCACACACCCCCGCCGCAACAAGATCGCAAGGCCTTGCGCCCTTCCCCGCGACGGGACGAAGAGCAGTATAGCGGGGGTGGGGACCTGGGCGTGTTCGAGGGGGTCAGAAATCTGCAATCCGTTGCGGGGCAAGGGATTGGCCGCTCGAAGTTTGAAACCTGGAGGCGTCGGACAAGCCGAGAGAGTCTTCTTCTCCCGCGCAGCGGGGGAAGTGTCGCGTCCCTGAGCGAAGCGAAGGCAGCGACGATGGGGGCTGTGCGAAGGGAGTCGGGGAACCTTCCTCATCGGTCCTGGATCGCTGCGCGATCGACGGACCGCTTTCCCCCGTAAAGGACGGAGGAAGAACACGAAGACTGCACCGGCCAAATCGGGCTGCCCCTCCCTGGCGACTTCGCCCCGTCACCCCCCGTAACCGTCCGTGGCTTGCCTAATGGGGCAGGAGCGACGAAATACCGGTCATGGTCACCCTGATCGACACCCTGACGAAGACGCCGGCGGAGCTGCGGCATCCGGAAAAGCAGAACCGGCCGGAGACGGCGGTGCTGAGGAAGCCCGACTGGCTGAGGGTCAAGGCACCGGGGTCGGGGCAGTACAACGCCACCAAGGCGATCGTGCGCGACAAGGGCCTGGTGACCGTATGCGAGGAGGCGGCGTGCCCGAACATCGGCGAGTGCTGGAGCCAGAAGCACGCCACATTGATGATCATGGGCGACACCTGTACGCGGGCCTGCGCCTTCTGCAACGTCAAGACGGGCCTGCCACAGCCGCTCGATCCCGAAGAACCGGCCAAGGTCGGGCTGGCCGTGTCGCAACTGGGGCTGAACCACGTGGTCATCACCTCGGTGGACCGCGATGACGTCGCCGACGGCGGCGCGGCCCACTTCGCCGAGGTGGTGCGCCAGATCCGGTTGCAGGCGCCGAACACGACGATCGAGATCCTGACGCCCGATTTCCTGAGGAAAGACGGGGCGGCGGAGGTCATGATCGATGCGACCCCGGACGTGTTCAACCACAACCTGGAAACCGTGCCGCGGCTGTATCTGAAGATCCGGCCGGGTGCCCGCTACTTCCACTCGCTGCGACTGCTGCAGATGGTCAAGGAGCGCGATCCGAACCAGTTCACCAAGTCCGGCATCATGGTGGGTCTGGGCGAGACCAAGGAAGAGGTCATGCAGGTGATGGACGACATGCGCTCGGCCGGTGTCGACTTCATCACCATCGGCCAGTACCTGCAGCCCACCCGCAAACACGCCGCCATCGACCGGTTCGTGACGCCCGAAGAGTTCAAGGCCTATGAGGCCATCGCGCGGGCCAAGGGGTTCCTGATGGTGTCGTCCTCGCCCCTAACGCGGTCGTCGCACCATGCGGGCGATGACTTCGCGCGGCTGAAGGCGGCGCGGGAAGGTCAGAACCGGCGTTGATCCGGGCTCTTCGCTTCGCTCCGGCCGGGATGACAAGGCATCGCGTCTGATGGCCATCCATCGTGTGACCCGCGTCCTTCCCTACACCCCGCAGCAGCTCGCCGAGCTGGTGGCGGACATCGGGTCGTATCCGCAGTTCGTGAAATGGGTCAGCTCAATGCGGACCTGGAACGCGCGCGAGGAGGCCCCCGGGGTCGATCTGGTCGATGCGGAGGCGCAAGTGGGGTTCTCGTTCCTGAAGGAGCGGTTCTCGACCTGGGTGCGGCATGACCGCAACCTGCCGCGGGTCGAGGTCGGGCTGATCCGGGGACCGTTCAAACATCTGAAGAACCGCTGGGATTTTCATGCGATTCCAGAGGGAACACGGCTGGAGTTCATGATCGACTTCGCCTTCAGGAGCCCGATCCTGAACGCCATGCTGCACGCCAATTTCGATCTGGCGGTTGGAAAGCTGATCGCCAGCTTCGAGGCCGAGGCGGCGCGGCGGTACGGGACGAAGACATGACGGCCTTCGATTTCGACGCGGTCGTGGTGGGGGCGGGGGCCGTGGGCCTGGCCTGCGGGCGGGCGCTGTCTAAGCGCGGGCTGGTCGTGCTGGTGCTCGAGAAGGAAGGCCACATCGGTCAGGGGGTGTCGTCGAGGAACTCCGAGGTCATCCACGGCGGGCTCTACTATCCGACGGGATCGCTGAAGGCGCGGTTCTGCGTCGAGGGGCGGCGGGCTCTGTACACCTATCTGGACAGCCGCAAGATCGACTATCGCAAATGCGGCAAGCTGGTCGTCGCCACCAACGCTGACGAAGTGGCGTCGATCGAGGCGATCTTCGAGCGGGCGGTGGCCAACGGCGTCGAGGGGCTGGAGCATCTGACGGGTGAACAGGCGCGGGCCCTGGAGCCGGCGCTGAACGCCCACGCCGCCATCCTGTCGCCCGAGAGCGGCATCTTCGCCAGCCATGATTACATGCTGGCCCTGCAGGGCGAGATCGAGGACGCGGGCGGTTCGGTCGTGGTCGATACGCCGTTCGAGCGGGCCGAGACGCTGCCGGGCGGCGGATTCACGGTGACGGCCGGAGGGGAAGGCGGCGCGGTCGTGACGACGCGGCTACTGGTCACGGCGCCGGGACTGTCGTCACAGGACGTGGCGGGGCGGATCGAGGGGTTTCCCGCCGACCGCATCCCCAGGGGCCATTTCGGCAAGGGGGTCTATTTCCGGCTGACGGGCAAGGCGCCGTTCGAGCGGCTGATCTATCCGCCGCCGATCTCGGGGGCGCTGGGGACGCACTATCGCAAGGATCTGGGCGGGCAGGCGGTGTTCGGACCGGATCTGGAATATGTCGAGACCGAGGACTATTCGGTCGATCCGGCCAGGGCCGAGGGCTTCGCGACCTATATCCGGCGGTTCTGGCCGGGGTTGCCGGAAGGGGCGCTGACGCCCGACTATGCCGGCATACGGCCAAAGCTGCACGGGGCGGGAGAGACGCAGCCGGACTTCCAGCTGGACGGCGCAGAGGTCCACGGCCTGCCCGGGCTGATGGCCCTGTTCGGGATCGAGAGCCCGGGGCTGACCAGTTCGCTGGCGATCGGCGAGGCGGTGGCGGACCGGCTGCTGGGCGACGCGATTTGATCCTGCGGACGGAACGGCTGGTCCTGCGCCACGCCCGGCCGACCGATCTTGAGGAGCTGCATGCCGTCCTGTCCGATCCGCGCGCCATGCGATGGTGGTCGACACTGCCGCATGTAACGGTCGCCGAGACCCAGGCCTGGCTGGAGGACATGATCGCGGGCAGTGCGGGGGGCAGCGACGACTTCGTCATCGAGCGGGACGGGATCGTCATCGGCAAGGCGGGGTTCTGGCGGCTGCCGGACGTCGGCTATATCCTGCACCCCGACCACTGGGGCCAGGGGCTGGCCGGGGAGGCGGTGGGGGCGGCCGTGGACCATGTCTTTGCGCATCGTCCGATCGATCGGATGACTGCGGACGTCGACCCTGAGAACATGGCCTCCATCCGACTACTGGAAAGGCTCGGCTTCGTCCGGACGGGGTCGGCCGAGCGGACCTGGAACATCGGAGGCGAGTGGAAGGACAGTCTGTATTTCGGCCTGGACCGGGAGACGTGGGGTCGCAGTTAGCGCGAGGGCCACATCGCCATCATGGCGAGGCTCGCCGCCAGCCAGAGCAGAGGCAGCAAGATGCTGATCCAGGCGGTCCGCTGGCGGCGCAGCCCATAGGCGATCCAGCCGCCGATCACGCACAGGACCATGACGACCGGCAGGCTGAGGTTGATCAGGGCGTAGGTGTTGGCCCAGGCCATATCGGTCGTCGTGGTCGAGGCCATCACCGACATCATGCCCCAGAACAGGGCGAGCGGCGCGGCCAGCACGGTGAAGACCGAATCAAGGATCAGGAAGAGCTTGAGTCTGGCCCGACCGGTAATGACCGGGGCGGTGGCGTCGGCGGGCATGGGAGGCTTCCCTTCAATGACAGTCGGGATCAGAACGCGAACCACGGTCCAAAAGATGCCGCCGTTGCGGCCTTGATATCGGCGACCCTTTCGGGCATAAGCCCCCGCTCGCAAGGCGGCTCAGACATGGGCCGCCGCTTGTTTTTCGCGTCCAGCCGGACGCCGAGCCCTAAAAGATTGAGACGGACATGGCTGTTCCGAAGCGCAAAGTATCGCCCTCGCGTCGCAACATGCGCCGCGCCCACGACGCCCTGGGTACCAACGCCTACACCGAGGACAAGGACACGGGTGAACTGCGTCGTTCGCACCACATCGACCTGAAGACCGGCACCTATCGCGGCCGCCAGGTCCTGACGCCCAAGGAAGACTAGGCCCCGTTCAGGCGGCTTATTCGTCATTGATGACGGCGCGCGATGGCTTCGCGCGCCGTTTTCGTGCGTTGTGATGGGATCGTTCGCTGACGAAGGACACCTCATGATGCGTCTCGCCTGTCTCGCCCCGCTTGCCGTTCTGGCGCTCGCCGCCTGTGACCAGGCCCGGGAGCCCGCCTCCGCGCCGCCGGTGGCCAGTGCGCCTGCGGCACCCCCAACACCCGCCCCCGCCGCCGATCCGAATGTGCTGACGGCCGAGGGGTTGGGGCCAGTGCAGATCGGGATGACGACGGCCGAGGTGACCGCCGCGTGGGGCGCGGACGCCAATCCCGATGCGGTCGGCGGGGCCAAGCCCGAGGCCTGCGACGAATATCATCCTGCCAATGCGCCGACCGGCGTGCGGGTGATGATCGAGGAGGGGCGCCTGACCCGCATCGCGGCCAGCCGGGACGCGACGGTCAAGACCGAGCGTGGGTTCGGGGTGGGCGACACCGCGACGGCGATCAAACAGGCCTATGGCGGCGCCGTCATCGCCCAGCCGCACAAATATCAGGACGCGCCGGCCGAGGACCTGTTCGCCTGGAGCCGCGGCGGGTCGACCAACTATGTGCAGGATCCGGGCGCCCGAGGCGTCCGCTACGAGATCGGTTCGGACGGCAAGGTCATGACGGTGATGGCGGGCGGTCCGTCGATCCAGCTGGTCGAGGGCTGTTCCTAAAGACCACGCTGTTCCTTGAAGTCCGGGGCCGTCGCGGGCTAAACGCTGCGGCACACATTTCAGCCAGAGCGCCCCATGACCGACATCGCCGACATCGTCGCCCGCCAGATCCTCGACAGCCGGGGCAACCCGACGGTGGAAGTGGACGTGACCCTGGACGACGGCTCGTTCGGCCGGGCGGCGGTGCCGTCGGGGGCCTCCACCGGGGCGCACGAGGCGGTCGAGCTGCGTGACGGCGACAAGAGCGTCTGGGGCGGCAAGGGCGTGATGAAGGCGGTCGACGCCGTCAACGGCGAGATCTTCGACGCCCTGTCGGGCATGGACGCCGAGGACCAGCGCCGCATCGACGAGGCCCTGATCACCCTGGACGGCACCGACAACAAAGCGCGTCTGGGGGCCAATGCGATCCTGGGCGTGTCGCTGGCGGTGGCCAAGGCCAGCGCGATCTCGGCCGGACTGCCGCTGCACCGCTATGTCGGCGGGGTGTCTGCGCGTGTGCTGCCGACGCCGATGATGAACATCATCAACGGCGGGATGCATGCCGACAATCCGATCGACATCCAGGAGTTCATGATCCTGCCGACCGGTGCCGAGAGCTTTTCCGAAGCCCTCCGTATGGGTTCGGAAATCTTCCACGCGCTGAAGAAGCAGCTGAAGGACGCGGGTCACAACACCAACGTCGGCGACGAGGGCGGTTTCGCCCCCAACCTGGCCTCGGCCGAGGAGGCGCTGAGCTTCATCACCAAGGCTGGGCAGGCGGCAGGCTATCTGGCCGGTGAGGATTTCCACCTGGGTCTCGACGTCGCCTCGACCGAGTTCTTCAAGAACGGCAAGTACGAGCTGACCGGCGAGGGCAAGTCGCTGGATCAGGACGGGATGGTCGGATATCTGGCCGACCTGTGCGAACGGTTCCCGATCGTGTCGATCGAGGACGGCTGTTCAGAAGACGATTTCGAGGGCTGGAAGATGCTGACCGAGCGCCTCGGCGACCGGATCCAGCTGGTCGGCGATGATCTGTTCGTCACCAATCCGGCGCGTCTGGCGGCCGGCATCGGCGAGGGGCTGGCCAACTCCATCCTGATCAAGGTCAATCAGATCGGCACCCTGTCCGAGACTCTGGACGCCGTCGATATGGCCAACCGCGCCGGCTATACCTCGGTGATGAGCCACCGGTCGGGCGAAACCGAGGATTCAACCATCGCTGACCTGGCCGTCGCCACCAACTGTGGACAGATCAAGACGGGTTCGCTGGCCCGTTCCGACCGGACGGCCAAGTACAACCAGCTGCTGCGCATCGAAGAGATGCTGGGCGACCAGGGTGCCTACTTCGGCGACGGAATGCTGTTGAAATAACAGGGTTAACGCGGGCAAGGCGTACGGCTCAGCTAGGTTTTGTTAGGCATTTTCGGTCAGGATCAGTCAACTGTATCCACGCTCAGAAGGAGCGTTCGAGTTGCCCGAACGGATGAAGCCGTATTCGTTGTCCGCGTTCCTGCTGTTGCTGGTCGTCTATCTGGGCGTCCAGGCCCTGACGGGGCAGCGTGGACTCCTGAGCGGGTCTGCGCGCGATGAGTTGCTGCAACAGCGTCAGGCCCAGCTGGCCGAACTGACCGAAGCCCGAGCCGATCTGGAAGTCCGTGCCCGCTATATGCGCACCGGCAGTCTGTCGCGCGACCTGCTGGAGGAGCGGGCCCGCGTCGTGCTGGGTTTCGCTGATCCACGCGACTATGTGGTGCGGGTCAGCGCACCTGTGGTACCGCTCACAAAACCTGTCACGTCCTGAACTATTGTTACAGGCGGAACCGGTCGCTTTGCCTTACGGGATCGAAGGCTGCTAAAGCCCCATTCCGTAACGATAAGAAGCCTGACGCCGTCGTGGCGCCGTGGCTCATTCGGGAGATCCTGGATGGCGAAAGCCCCCGCGAAGACCGCCCCCAAAGCCGCCGCCAAAATCCCCAACACGCCGACCGCGTCGAAAGAGGATCTGCTGCGCTACTATCGTGAGATGGTGCTGATCCGCCGGTTCGAGGAACGGGCGGGCCAGCTGTACGGCATGGGTCTGATCGGCGGCTTCTGCCACCTGTATATCGGTCAGGAAGCGGTGGCCGTGGGCGTTCAGGAGAGCGTCAAACAGGGCCACGACAAGATCATCACCGGCTATCGCGACCACGGCCACATGCTGGCCGCCGGGATGGATCCCAAGGAAGTCATGGCTGAGCTGACCGGTCGCTCGGGCGGATCGTCCAAGGGCAAGGGCGGCTCGATGCACATGTTCGACGTGCCGACCGGCTTCTATGGCGGGCACGGGATCGTGGGGGCGCAGGTGGCGCTGGGCACCGGTCTGGCCTTTGCCGGTCGCTATCGCGGCGACGATTCGGTCAGCTTCATCTATTTCGGCGACGGGGCCTCGAACCAGGGTCAGGTCTACGAGAGCTTCAACATGGCCCAGCTGTGGAAGCTGCCGGCCATCTACATCATCGAGAACAACCAGTACGCCATGGGGACCTCGATTGAGCGGTCCTCGTCGACGACCGAACTCTATATGCGTGGTGCCTCGTTCGGCATTCCGGGCGAGCAGGTCGACGGAATGGACGTGCTGGCGGTCAAGGACGCGGTGGCCCGTGCGGTCGCGCGCGCCCGTGAAGGCGGCGGTCCCTTCATCCTGGAGGTGAAGACCTATCGCTATCGCGGTCACTCGATGTCCGATCCGGCCAAATACCGGTCCAAGGAAGAGGTCGATGAGGTCAAGAAGACCCGCGACCCGATCGACCACATCAAGATGCTGCTCGACGAAGCCGGGGCCAAGGAAGACGAGCTGAAGGCCATCGATGCCGAGATCAAGGCGATCGTGGCCGAGGCCGTGCAGTTCGCCCAGGAGAGCCCGGAGCCGGACCCGTCCGAGCTCTATACCGACGTGTACCTGGAGGCGTGACCTTGGGTCGGCACCTCGCCCAGCTCAATCTCGCGCGCCTGACCCACCCGATGGACGGGCCGGAGATGGCCGACTTCGTCGCGGCCCTGGACAACATCAATGCTCTTGCGGAGCGTTCATCGGGATTTGTCTGGCGGCTGGTCGGAGACGGCGACGACGCGACCGACGTGCGGGCCGAAGGGTTCGACGACGTTCTGGTGAACATGTCGGTGTGGTCCGGGATCGAACCGCTGCGACAGTTCGTCTACAAGACCGCCCACGCGGCGGTAATGGCGCGGCGGTCCAAATGGTTTCCGTCGTTCGGCGGTGCCTACTATGTCCTGTGGTGGATCGACGAGGGTCACGTACCGACCGTCGCCGAGGCCGTCAGCCGATTGAGACAACTCGACGCCGAGGGCGACGGCCCCGACGCCTTTACATTCGACCGGCCGTTCGCGGCCGACGGCGCGCCGCTCGCGTTGCCCGAGATCATCAAGGATTGTGCATGACCGACATTCTGATGCCGGCGCTCTCGCCCACGATGGAAGAGGGCACGCTGACCAAATGGCACATCAAGGCGGGGGACACGGTCAAGGCCGGTGACGTCATCGCCGAGATCGAGACCGACAAGGCCACGATGGAAGTCGAGGCCGTGGACGAGGGCGAGGTGCTCGAAATCCTGGTCGCCGAGGGGACCGAGGGCGTGAAGGTCAATGCGTTGATCGCGCGCCTATCGGGGGATGAAGGCGCGGCCGCTCCGGCCAAGGCCGAGGCTCCTGCTGCGGCCGAGCCGGCTGCCGAGGCGGCTTCCGCCGAACCGGCCACGGCCGCTGCGCCTGCCGCCGCCAAGGTCGAGCTGCGCGATCCGGAGTTCCCGGAAGGCACCAAGCTGATCAAGACGACCGTGCGCGACGCCCTGCGCGACGCCATGGCCGAGGAAATGCGCCGGGACGAGAACGTCTTCCTGATCGGCGAGGAGGTCGCCCAGTACCAGGGGGCCTACAAGGTCTCTCGCGAACTGCTTCAGGAGTTCGGCGACAAGCGGGTCGTCGATACGCCCATCACCGAGCATGGCTTCGCCGGTCTGGGCGTCGGGGCGGCGATGGCGGGCCTGAGGCCCATCGTCGAGTTCATGACCTTCAACTTCGCCATGCAGGCGATCGACCACATCATCAACTCGGCGGCCAAGACCCTGTACATGTCGGGCGGTCAGATCCGGGCCCCCATCGTGTTCCGGGGTCCAAACGGCGCCGCCAGCCGCGTCGGCGCCCAGCACAGCCAGGACTATTCCGCCTGGTACGCCAACGTCCCCGGGCTGAAGGTCGTCGCCCCCTATGACGCCGCTGACGCCAAGGGGCTGCTGAAGGCCGCGATCCGCGATCCCAACCCGGTCGTCTTCCTCGAGCACGAGATGATGTACGGCATCGAGTTCGATGTGCCGGACGTCGAGGACTATGTCGTGCCGATCGGCAAGGCCAAGGTTCGCCGCGAAGGGACCGACGTCACCATCACGGCCCACGCCCGCATGGTCGGCTTCGCCCTGCAGGCCGCCGAGCAACTGGCAGGCGAAGGCATCAGCTGCGAAGTGATCGACTTGCGGACCCTGCGTCCGCTGGACCATGAGACCGTCGTAGAGAGCGTCAAGAAGACCAGCCGCCTGGTCTCGGCCGAGGAAGGCTGGGGCCCAATGGGCGTCGGCGCAGAGGTCGTGGCGCGGGTGATCGAACACGCGTTCGACTATCTGGATGCGCCGCCGCTGCGGGTGCACCAGGAGGACGTGCCTCTGCCCTATGCCGCCAACCTGGAAATCCTGTCCCTGCCGGGCGTGGACAAGATCGTCGCGGCCGTGAAGGCGGTGATGGCGTGAGCCAACGCGAGGAGTTCAGGATCGAGACGCCCGAAAGCGTCGCCGCCGACCCGGACGCCATCGAGGTGACCCGGATGTGGTGGTCGAAGAACGAGCCGGTCATGTCGATCATGCCGGCCTTCAACGATCCGGCGAAGTACGGCGAGATGCTGGCCCAGGCGGCGAAACACATGGGCCATGCCTATGCGGTGCGCAAAGGCGTGGACGAGCGAACGGCCTATTTCCGCATCCTGGAAGGCATGAACGCTGTCATCAAGGCGGACAACGTCCAGACCCAGACCGAACCATTCAAGACGAACTCCCTGAAGGAAGCGTCGCAATGACCGACATCCTGATGCCCGCCCTGTCGCCCACGATGGAAGAGGGCGTTCTGGCCAAGTGGCACGTCAAGGCCGGCGACGTGGTCAAGGCCGGCGACGTCATCGCCGAGATCGAGACCGACAAGGCGACGATGGAGGTCGAGGCCGTGGACGAGGGCACGATCACCGACATCCTGGTCGCTGAAGGGACCGAGGGGGTCAAGGTCAACACCCCGATCGCGCGTCTGGCCGAAGAGGGCGGGGCGGCTGCGCCGGCGGCCAAGACTGCGCCCGCTGCCGAGGCCCTGAAGGCGGAAGCCCCCAAGGCCGCTGAACCCGCCAAGCCCGCCGCCGCGCCCGTTCCGTCTGCGGTACCCGCCGCCAAGGCTGCATCCGGCGAGCGCGTGTTCTCTTCGCCCCTGGCGCGCCGTCTGGCCGCCCAAGCCGGTGTCGATCTGAAATCGGTCAAGGGCACCGGGCCGCACGGCCGCGTGGTCAAGCGCGACGTCGAGGCCGCCGGCAAGGGTGGGACTACCGCCTCGGCCCCGGCCGCTGCGCCCTCGGGCATCGAACCGGCCAAGGTCCAGAGCCTGGCCCAGATGGGCATCCCGGACGGCAGCTATGACCTGATCCCGCTGGACGGAATGCGCAAGGCCATCGCGCGCCGCATGGTCGGCTCGATCCAGCAGGTGCCGCACTTCCCCCTGACCATCGACGTCGAGATCGACGCCCTGCTGGCCGCGCGGGTCAAGGTGAACGCCTTGCTGGAGAAGACCGGCGTCAAGGTCTCGGTCAACGACTTCGTCATCAAGGCCGCCGCCATGGCGCTGAAGGCCGTTCCCGAAGCCAACGCCAGCTATTCGCCCGAAGGCATCGCCATGCATCACCATGCCGATGTGGCCATGGCGGTGGCGATCGACGGCGGGCTGATTACTCCGATCATCTTCAAGGCCGAAACCAAGACCCTGTCGCAGATCGCTGTAGAATCGAAGGATCTGGCCAAGCGGGCGCGCGAGAAGAAGCTCAAGCCCGAGGAATTCCAGGGCGGCACCTTCAGTGTGTCCAACCTGGGCATGTTCGGCATCAAGGCCTTCAGCTCGATCATCAACGAGCCCCAGGGCGCGATCATGAGCGTGGGGGCGGGCGAGCAGCGGCCGGTCGTGAAGAACGGTCAGTTGGCCGTGGCGACCGTGATGACCGTCACGGTCACCTGCGATCACCGCGTCGTCGACGGCGCGACGGGCGCGCGGTTCCTGCAAGCCTTCAAGCCCCTGATCGAAGACCCGGTGACGATGCTGGCGTGATGCCTCTGGCGGATCTGCTGGTGGCACCGGCCCCTTGACCGGGAGCATCGCCCAGGCGGTGTTCACGCTCTCCGGGGCTGAAACCGCCATCGCAGGGCGCCGGCGCGGATCGTCCGAGTGGACCCCGCTGCGGCGGGCCTTTAGGCTTGCGGTATGACAACGGTATATGACTTCACCGCCCGGGCCATCGATGGCGCCGACATTTCGCTTGACCGGTTCAGGGGGCAGGCGCTCCTGATCGTGAACACGGCCTCGCGCTGTGGCTTCACGGGTCAGTATAGCGGCCTGGAAGACCTCCACAGCCGTTTCGCCGACCAGCCTTTCGAAGTTCTGGGGTTCCCCTGCAATCAGTTCGGCGCGCAGGAGCCCGGGTCGGCGGACGAGATCGAAACCTTCTGCACCACCCATTTCGGAGCGTCCTTTCCCCTGTTCGACAAGGTCGAGGTGAACGGGCCGAACCGTCACCCGCTCTATGCCTGGCTGACCGAACAGAAGAAGGGCTTTCTGGGTTCACGGACCATCAAGTGGAACTTCACGAAATTCCTGACGGATCGAGAGGGCAGGGTCGTCGGCAGGTTTGCCCCGCAGGTCACGCCTGGCTCGCTTGAAGCCGAGATCGCCCGCCTCTTATAACGGGGGTCGAAAAGCGGCGGGGAGGGCCATCGTTACCGTGTCTGAGTCCGACCCCGGTCCCTGTCCCGCCTGCAACGTCCCACTGATGGGCCGATATTGCTACGACTGCGGGCAGGACACCCGCATCCGACCGCGTCCGCTGCGACAGATGGTGCTGGAAATCCTCTCCGAGACCAGCGTGATCGACAGCAAGCTGGCCAGGACCGCTGCGGCGCTGGTCGTGGAGCCGGCCCGGCTACTGGGGTCCTATCGCTCGGGTGCCAGCAGCCGCTACGTCACGCCGATCAAGATCTTCGTGGTGACGACCGCCCTGTTCCTGCTGACCCTGAACTTCAGCGGCGTGATGATCTACCAGTACGTTCGCGAGGTCTTGCCGGGGCAGGGGACGATCGTGGCCACGGCCGATCCCGATGGTGTGACCGTCCACGTTACTGCCACCGTCGAGGAAGTCCGGTGGATGCAACGCCGGGTGACGCCCGACATCGATCCCCGGATCACCCGGGCGATGACCGAAGCCGCAGCGCGCGCCACAACCGCCATGGACCGGGAGAACCTGGAGTACGACATCCAGGCCGATAGGGAGCAGTCGGTGGTCTCGGAACGTCTGGCGGCCTGGCTGCCGAACGCCGTGTGGTTGCTGATGCCGGCCTATGCGGGGTGGCTGGCGCTGTTCTTCGGACGCCGGCGGCTGTTCGTGGAACACCTCGTGTTCAGCATGTGGGCCCATTCGACCGCCTTCATCCTGCTGATCGGTCTGGCCCTGGTCAACAAATGGGGTGGGGGTCTGCCGGTGTGGTTGGTGTTGCCGCCCTACCTTGCCTATGTCGCGATCGCGGCGCAGCGGTTCTACGGCCTTGGATGGGTTGATACGATCTGGCGCGTCGGTCTTCACACCGGGCTGTATTTCCTGCTGGTCCTCGCGCCGGCGGCCATCGTCGTCGCCATCACGGCCATGGACTTCAACGCCTTCCTCGAATTCATGCAGGCATGAGTCAGGTCACGGCTGGTTACCGTCTCATTCCAATGGGTTCCGATCCGCGCCATCCGGCGCTAGAAGCACCGACCACCCTTTTGCGGAGACCGAGCCATGGCCGAGTTTGATCTGATCGTCATCGGTTCCGGTCCGGGCGGATACGTCGCCGCGATCCGCGCCAGCCAGCTGGGCCAGAAGGTCGCGATCGTCGAGCGCGAGAACCTGGGCGGCATCTGCCTGAACTGGGGCTGTATCCCGACCAAGGCCCTGCTGAAGTCGGGCGAGAAGTTCGAATCCTTGAGCCACCTCAAGGAATACGGCCTGTCCGCATCGGGGGCGACCTTCGACTTCGACGCCATCATCCAGCGCTCGCGCGTGGTCGCAGCGACGATGAGCAAGGGCATCACCTTCCTGATGAAGAAGAACAAGATCGAGGTGATCGAGGGCTCGGCCAAGCTGGAGAAGGGCGCAGCGGCCCCGAAGGTCGTGGTGGCGCTGAAGGCCGGCGGATCGCGCACGATCGAGGCCAAGGCGGTCATGCTGGCCGTCGGCGCCCGCGCCAAGGCCATCCCGCAGATCGGCCTGGAAGCCGATGGCGACAGAATCTGGGCCTATCGCGAAGCCCTGGCTCCGAAAAAGATGCCGGCCTCTATCGTCGTGATCGGATCGGGTGCCATCGGCATCGAATTCGGCAGCTTCTATCGCGCCCTGGGTGCTGAAGTGACCGTGGTGGAAGCGGTCGATCGCATCATGCCGGTCGAGGACGAAGAGGTCTCCAAGGCCGCCCAGAAGTCGTTCGAGAAGCGCGGCATCAAGTTCCGCACCGGCTGCAAGGTCACCGCCGTCAAGAAGGCCGGCAAGGGCGTGCACGT
Organism: Brevundimonas sp. NIBR10; assembly: GCF_027912515.1. Taxonomy (NCBI): domain Bacteria; kingdom Pseudomonadati; phylum Pseudomonadota; class Alphaproteobacteria; order Caulobacterales; family Caulobacteraceae; genus Brevundimonas; species Brevundimonas sp. NIBR10. Next base: position 2,935,248 of record NZ_CP115464.1, on the reverse strand, counting down.
CTCCATCGAGGCCGGGGGCAAGGCGGAAATGCTTGAAGCCGAGGTCTGCATCTCTGCGGTCGGCATCACCGCCAATACCGACGGCATCGGGCTGGAGGCGCTGGGCGTCGTGCTGGACCGGGGCCACATCAAGATCGACGGCCACTGCGCCACGAACGTGAAGGGCCTCTACGCCATCGGCGACTGCGCCGGGGCACCCTGGCTGGCGCACAAGGCGTCCCACGAAGGCATCCACGCCGCCGAGTATATCGCGGGCTACAAGACCCCCAACGTCGTCTCGCCGATCGCCGGCTGCACCTATGCCCAACCCCAGGTCGCCTCGGTCGGGGTGACGGAGCAGGGGGCCCGCGAGGCCAAGCGCGAGGTCAAGATCGGCCGCTTCCCCTTCCGGGTGAACGGCAAGGCCGTGGCGGCGGGCGAGATCGACGGCTTCGTCAAGGTCATCTTCGACGCCAAGACCGGCGCCCTGATCGGCGCCCACATGATCGGCCACGAGGTCACCGAGATGATCCAGGGCTATGTCACCGCCATCACCATGGAAGCCACCGAGGAAGACATCCACGGCATCGTCTATCCGCACCCGACCATGTCGGAGGCCATGCACGAGGCGGCGCTGGATGCGTATGGGCGGACGATCCACCTGTAGGACTCAGCAGACTCGAGGGTCCTCTTCTCAACGACGGCTGAAGTCAGGTAATCGGTTCTTCTGGCATTTCGGGCAACGTGGTTGTGAGGAGAACTGGCCAAGACGGTTGACCCCAGAATGCGGGGTTTTCCGGCACGCAACCCCAGATCATCACGCAGGTTCGTCGGTCGAACGATTCACCCGGCACTCTGTAAAAGACTCTGCCGAGAAGTTGAGGCCGACCATTGAAGTCTCTGATGGCCACCATTATCGATTCCGAGGGACGTACCTCAGCGGGGAACATTGTGTCCCCGTGCAGGTTGGTGCGCTCTTGGAGTAGCATCGCTCTCATTTCATCTGTCTGATGATAATCACATTGGACAGGCCAGAATCTCACGTTGAGCGCTACCAGAGATCCAACATTTGTAAGCCTGTAAGGAACTCGCAGCATGGTCTGCCCGTTCGCCTGAAAATCGACGTTTGTAGGCTCAAATACCTCGAGCTTGATCCAAGGACGAACCTCCGCCCGCGTGATGCGAACGGCTTCAGCCGCAGCACCAGCGCTCAACGTGGACGCCTCAATAGCCCTGCGGTTCTGCCGTAGCTGCCACATCAGCCCCCCAACAGCAGCAACGTTTACGAAAAGCCCGAATACCGTCGCAAATGCCGAAACGGCCGCCCAGTAAGCCGCTTCACGTTCGGCTAGCAGGCTATCGAATGCGTACGGATCAGCCATCAATCTCCCCCGGCTTGCAGCAGCGTTAACAGGTCCCCCGACACCCGCAAGCTTGTCCCGCCGCCGATTTGGACAACTGGCTGAAATGGCACGAGTTGAAGCCGTCGTCGCTGACCTGGGCGCTCTGCTCGCCCATGTGCTCTGCGCCGTGGTCCAAACGCAATTTGCCCGAACGATCTTTTTACCCGCAGGATCATTTGACACCGGTAGACAAAACGCTCCGGAGCCGCGACATTCGTCCGACAATTCGGCTTGAGACCGACGGAGGACGATCATGGTCAAGGTATCAGCGGCGCTGGCCATCGGGCTCATTGCAGCCGGAGCAGGGGGCTCGGCCTTCGCTCAGGACGGCTGGTACACTCAGGGCGATTTCGTGCCGGTGGAGCGCGTCGCCATCGTCATCGCCAACGATCTGGACGAGGATCGCAAGGATCAGCCCATCGTCATACGGCGCGACCAGTTGCCGATGCTGGCCGACATCCAGGAGCTGACCGCGACCCTGGTGGACCCCACAGGCGAATCCCGACCGGAGCCGACGCCGGCTCTGCTGGCGCGTCAGGGGCCGCATGAGCGGCGGGGCGAGGCGAACGGGCGGGCGATCGACTATCAGTTCGACGACCTGGATCGCGACGGGGTCTGGGACGAGCTGTTTTTCGTAGCGGACCTGAAGGCCGGCGAGCGGCGGACCTTCTATGTCTATAGGGGGTTCCAGCAGCGCGGCTGGAACCCGCACCGGACCCATGCGGCGATCGGCTCCTATATGCGGCACACGGTGCCGTTCTGGGAGAGCGAGAATGTAGGGTGGAAGCTGTGGTTTCCGACCGACATCGACATCTATGCAAAGCGCAAACCCCTGCTGATGTCCAACCGGCTCTATATGGGCAACCTGGATGGATACGGCGTCTCGGCCGAGAATCCGGACTATGGGGCCGACATCCAGTCGGTGGACGACAGCTTCGGCGGCGGCGGGATCGGGGTGTTCGAAGGCGACGTGCTGGCCCGGCCGCGCTTCTCGCCCGGGGCCGATCTGGAACACCGGTTCAACGCGGGCCAGCAGGCGGATACGCGCTACAGCTTCGAGGTCCTGGTCAACGGACCGTTGCGGAGCATGGTGCGGATCCGCACGATGAACTGGGACACGGGGCAGGGGCGATACGCGGTCGAACAGACCTATACCGCCTATGCCGGCCAGAACTACACGACCGCCGAGGTGCGGTTTCCGACTTGGCAGCCGGGGGCGGCGGGGGCCGATTTCGCGGTCGGGGTGCGGCGTCGGCCGGGCGAGAATTTCGTGCGGCAGGCGGGGAATATGGTGGTGACGGCGGCCCCCGAGGCGCTGCGCAACCCGGACGATGTCGAGGGGCTGCAACAGCAGGCACCGATCCTGTACGCCGGCACGGCCCTGATCGTACCCGACGATGCCGGGGGTCGGTATCAGTTCGTGGAATCGCGTGGCGGCAACCACGTCTATCGCATCCCGGCGCGGGCCGACGGGACCTATCGCTATATGCTGGCGGCCGGGTGGAGCGAGGGCGAGGTGCTGAAGACGCCGGAGGCCTTTGCCGACTACGTCGCCGCCAGCGCCCGCAGCTACAACAGCCCGCCGAGGATGGTGGCCGTGCGTGAGGATCGCAAGCCCTGAGACGTCAGCGCTTCTTGCCCAGTTCGGCCGCGATGTCCTTGACCATGCGGCCGGCCTTGCGGTGGGCGGCGGTGATCTGGTCGCGGGTCACGCCCCAGCGCTTCATCCAGTATTCGACGGCCTGGCGTTCCGACAGGTCGAGGCGGTCCTTGTCGATGAAGCCGCGCTTGTCCTTGAGACCAGCCATGTGGGGTTCCGTTAGAAATATGAACAGGATCAGAGGGTAGGGGGCGTATGCTGCATCAGGCCGGGAGGCGGCCATCGGCGAAGAAGGCGTCCATTCTGCGCTCGTACGGCCCGACGTCAAAGCCCTGGGCCGACAGCCAGTCGTCGTTGAAATAGCTGGAGGCGTAGCGGTCGCCATGGTCGCACAGGATGGAGACGATCGAGCCGCGTTCACTGGCCTGGGCCATCTCGGTCGCCAGCAGGGCGCAGGCCCACAGATTGGTGCCGGTTGAGCCGCCGACGCGCCGACCCAGACGGCGGCTCAGCACACGGGCGGCGGCGATAGAGGCGACGTCGGGGACGGCGATCATGCGATCGATGACGCCCGGGATGAAGGAGGGCTCGACCCGGGCGCGACCGATGCCTTCGATGCGGGACGGCGCTTCAGACGTGGTCTGAACCGTGCGGTCGGCCCAGTGGCGGTGGAAGACGGAGGCCTCAGGGTCCGCGACGCAGACCTGGGTGTCATGCAGATTGTAGCGGGCGAAACGGCCGATGGTGGCCGAGGTGCCGCCGGTGCCGGCACCGCAGACGATCCAGCGCGGGGTTGGGCATGGCTCGCGCGACATCTGGGCGAAGATGCTCTCGGCGATATTGTTGTTGCCGCGCCAGTCGGTGGCCCGCTCTGCATAGGTGAACTGGTCCATGTAGTGGCCGCCCAAGTCGCGGGCCAGCTGCTCAGAGGCCGCATAGGCGTCGCCGGGACGGTCCACGAAATGGCACCGGCCGCCGTAGAACTCGATGGCCTGGATCTTTTCCGGCGCCGTGGAGCGCGGGACCACGGCGATGAAGGGCAGTTTCAGCATCCGGGCGAAATAGGCCTCCGACACCGCCGTCGAGCCGCTGGAGGCCTCGATGATGGTCATGCCTTCGCCGATCCAGCCGTTGCACAGGGCGTACAGGAACAGCGACCGTGCCAGGCGGTGTTTCAGGCTTCCGGTCGGATGGCTGGACTCGTCCTTCAGATACAGGGCGATGTCGGCCAGGGCCGGCAGGTCAACGGGGATCAGATGGGTGTCGGCGGAGCGGTTGTAGTCGGCCTCGATCCTGCGCACGGCGTGGGCCGTCCAGTCGCGTGAGACGGGTGCCGAGGTGGCGGTGGGCAGGACGTCGGACATGAATGCAGTTTGCGCCTAAGATATATTATGCGAAATAGTGGACAGGGTCAGAGCGGTATGGTCGTGGACCAGCCGTCGTAAGCGACATCCACATTGCCCGGAACTTTCGACTTCAAGTCATTGTAATCGAGATCGATATGCAGGTTCGTCAGGACGGCGCGCTTCACCTCAGCGCGTGCGATCCAGTCCAGGGCGCGGTCGACGTGAGCGTGTGTCGGATGCGGCGTCCAGCGCAGCGCGTCGACGATCCAGAGATCGGAACCGCGCACGGCGTCCAGGGCATCGTCATCCAGATCGGACACGTCGCTGGAATAGCTGACGCCGCCGACCCGGTCCGGCCCCAGCCGGTAGCCGACCGAGCGAATCGGCCCGTGCGCCTGGTCGAAGGTCACGATTGGAATCGCGCCGCCGGGCCCGTCGACGGACCAAGGTTCGCCGTGCGGCGGGATGGCCCGGGCCTCGAGGATGGCGGGATAGCCGTGCCTGCTCTCGAAGATGTAGTCGAACCGATGCGTCATGGCCGCGTGGGTCGGCGGGTCCATCCAGGCCGGAATGCGCCTGCGGTTGCGGATGGCGAAGACCCGCAGGTCGTCGATGCCGTGTGTCTGGTCGGCGTGGTCGTGGGTGTACAGGACGGCGTCGATGGCCGTGACCGAGGCGGCCAGCATCTGGGTTCGCAGGTCCGGCGAGGTGTCGATCAAGGCCACGGTGTCGCCCTCCGGCCCACGCCGTCGGGCCAGCATGGAGCAGCGGCTGCGCCGGTTCTTCGGCTCGGCCGGATCGCAGGCCCCCCAGTCGCCGTCGCCGCGCGGCACCCCGCCCGACGAACCGCAGCCGAGGATGGTGATCTCCAGCTCAGACATGGTCTGAGCTCCGGCGGGGGTCTGGAATGGCGTCGAACAGGGCGAAGAAGGCATCGGTCGTGCGGCGGTCGGCCTCCTCCGGCGACCAGCCCCGGATCTCTCCCAGCTTCGTCAGGACGTGACCGACATAGGCGGGTTCGTTGCGCCGGCCCCGGTGCGGGATCGGGGCCAGGTATGGAGAGTCGGTCTCGACGATGATGCGGTCGGCGGGCATGGCGCGAATGACCTGACGCACGTCCTCGGCGGCCTTGAAGGTGGCGATGCCCGAGACCGAGAACCATCCGCCGAGTTCCGCAGCCAGAACAGACAGTTCTGGGCCACTGGTGTAACAGTGCATGAGGAATTTGAAGGGCCCCCTCGCCTGTTCCTCGCTGAGAATCTCGGCCATGACGTCGTCGGCCTCGCGGGTATGGACGACCAGGGGCAGGCCGGTCTGGCGGGCGGCGTCGATGTGACGGCGAAAGACCTCGGCCTGGAGGTCGCGCGGGCTCAGGTCATAGTGGAAGTCCAGGCCGCATTCACCGATGCCGACGACGCGCGGGCGCTTGGACAGTGTGACCAGATTCTCCGCCGTCATGTCCGCGTGGTCCTTGGCCTCATGCGGATGGGCACCGACGGTACACCAGATGTCGTCATGGGCCATGGCCAAGGCGTGGGTGGCCTCGAAGGTCGAAAGCTTGTCGGAAATCTCGACCATCAGGCCGACGCCGGCGGCGCGCGCGCGGTCGATGACGGCGTCGCGATCCTCGTCGAACTGGTGGGCGTGCAGGTTGACGTGGCTGTCGATCAGCATCAGGCGGCTCTACCTCGCCCCATGGCCCGGCTGTTGATCTTGACCCGCGCCAGATCGGCCAGGGCCCCGGCCAGCGCATCGCCCCGGTCGAGGTTGAGCCCGGCGGTTCGATCGGGTAGTTCCGACAGGCGACTCCAGAGATCGGCCCAGTCGCTCCCCTGCCCCGGCGGCTGATTCAGCGCCTGGGCCTTCACGGCTGCGATCAGCCGGTCCATCAGGGTGTCGAAGCGGCCCTGTCCCTCGGGACCCCGGAAGGTGTCGGCGATCTTCTGCTGTTCGGCGCGATCGACGGCACCATCCTTGACCCAGCGGCAGGCCAGACGGTCAGCGTCGAGCGCGGGGCCGCCGGACAGGGCCAGGGCCGCGCCGGGTGACCCCGCGGCCATGGCGGCAATCCGTTCGGCCTCGTCCTCGTCGACGTCGGACCGGTCGAGAACGAGGCGGCGCAGGGCATCCTGTGACCAGACAGGAAAGGCCAGGCGACGGCAGCGCGACCGGATGGTGGCCAGCAAACGGCCCGGGGCATGGGTGACCATCAGCAGGACGCCGTGCTCGGGTGGTTCCTCAAGAATCTTCAGCAAGGCATTGGCGGCGTTGAGATTCAGGTCGTCGGCGGCGTCGATGATCGCCACGCGGGCCTGGGCCTGGGACGGGCTCTTGGAGAAGAACTCGGGGAGGTCGCGGGCCTGATCGACCGAGATGGATTTCTTGGTCTTGCCGCCATCGACCAGCCGTTCCAGCACCAGCAGGTCGGGATGGGACTGGGCCGAGATCAGGCGGCAGACCGGATCGTCGGGACGGCTGCCCAGCGGGCCGCGCGACGGGTCGGGCGCTGCACCCAGCAATCGCCGAGCGGCGCGATAGGCGAAGGTCGCCTTGCCTACGCCCTCGGGCCCGCACAGCAGCCAGGCGTGGTGCAGACGGCCGCGTGTCCGCGCGTCCTCAAAGGCCCGTTCGGCGTCCGGCGACGGCTGCAGGTCGAAGCGGTCGCGCGGATGCTCGCTCATGCCGCCACGGCGGTCAGCAGGGGCTGGATCGCCGCCTGGACCCGGGCGAAGACGACGTCGGGATCCCCCTGAGCGTCGACGACGCGGCAGCGGTTGGGGTGGGCGGCGGCGATGGCGGCGAAACCCTCGCGCAGGCGCTGATGGAAGGCCTGGCCCTTGGATTCGAAGCGGACTTCGGACGCATCGCCCCGGCCCAGCGCACGGGCCAGGCCGATCTCGACGGGCAGGTCGAAGATCAGGGTCAGGTCGGGTTGGTCGGCACCGACGACGGCGGCGTCCATCTGCTCTATGAAGGCCGCATCGACCCCGCCTCCGGCCCCCTGGTAGGCGCGGCTGGAATCGGCGAACCGGTCGCACAGGACCCACCGGCCGGCGGCCAGGGCCGGCCGGATGGTCCGCTCCAGATGATCGGCGCGGGCGGCGTACATCAGCAGGGTCTCGGTCATCGGCGACCAGCGCTCGGCCGCGCCGTTCAGGACCAGGTCGCGAATCTGCTCCGCACCGGTCGAGCCGCCGGGCTCGCGGGTGCGGACGACGTCGATGCCCTGGCTGCGCAGGGTTTCGGTCAGGCGGGCGACCTGGGTGGACTTGCCGGCCCCCTCGCCGCCTTCGAATGTGATGAACCGTCCGCGCATCGGGGCACAATGACGGCGGGGACGCCCGGGGCCAACCCCGGGGACGAAATCAGCGGCCGGATATCAACAGCGCATCGCGCACGCCGCGCGCCACGATGCCCTGCCGGGCCTGTTCGGCGGCGTTGGCGTCGTCCCAGGGTCCGACCAGGACGCGGAAATAGCGGCGACCATCGACCCGGGCGGCGCTGACCCTGGCCCGATCGCCCAGCGATTCGGCGGCCAGATGGGCGGCGTCGCTGTTGGAGAATGATCCGGCCTGGACCCAGAAGCGGTCGTCTGCGTCGCGGCCGCGCGATCGAGCCGGTTCGGCCGGGCGAGAGGAGGCGTACTGAAGGCCTGCACCACCACTGCGGGGCGCGGGCCCGATATAGCGGACGCGGACCTCGCCGACGCCTCGGGCCAGCAGGCCGATCTCCTCGGCGGCGGCGCGCGACAGGTCGATGATGCGGTTCTCGGCGAAGGGCCCGCGATCATTGACCCGCACGACGGCCGAGCGGCCGTTGGCCAGGTTGGTCACCTCGACCAGGGCCGGCAGAGGCAGGGTCTTGTGGGCGGCGCTGAGTGCCGTCATGTCGAACCGTTCGCCGCTGGCGGTCGGGCGACCGTTGAACTGGGCTCCGTACCAGGAGGCCATGCCGGTCTCGTCATAGTTCGGCTGTTCGGCCGGGCGGTACCAGCGCCCGCGCACCTGATAGGGCCGCATGGTCCCGGCGACGATGGGCGCAGGGTCGCGGACGACCGGGACCCGTGATCCGCCCCCTGCCCCACCGAGGCCGGCGCACGCGCCCAGCAACCCGGTCAGGGCCAGGATCAGCGCACCCCGTGTCCAGGCGGCTCTCATGAACGGCTCTCCGGCGGCCGGAAGCGCCCGGCGAGACCCGGATTGTGCCGTCAGACATTTCCGTTTTGGTTAATCGGCCCAAGGCCTGCTATGGACCCGCCGCAGCGCGAACGCCTCCGGGCGATCGCGGCGTCGCTGTCAGGAAGAGTGTCCGAGTGGTTTAAGGAACCGGTCTTGAAAACCGGCGACGGGGAAACCCGTCCGTGGGTTCGAATCCCACCTCTTCCGCCATCGTTTTTCTCTATTGATACAGCACGGTACGGCCCGGCCCGCTCCGTGCGGGCTTTCCCGCGTCCGATGTCCGCCGTTGAAGGCAGGTGACAGCGCGAAATTGCGCCAGCGGGGAGCCTGATTGACGGCACCTGCTACAGTTCTCCGTCTGCATCGGACCCTGTGGCCAGAAGCCAGTGACTGCGCTTCAGCGCCTTGATCAGGGCCTGGCTCCTCCGGCTGCGCTTCGGTGCCTCGCCGCTCAACCACGCTTTCCCGCCCCGGAACTTCAGCCGCCTCGTAATGTGCACCCCCTGCCGCTCGCCCTCGACCTGGATCTGCTCGCCCTCCACAAGGGCGCGGTGAACATGCATCGCGACCTGAATGTCGCCGCACTTTCTCCGGAAGTACGAGGGCTTCCGAGGCTGGCGAAACGCGTGTCATCTATCCTGTTCGCTGCAATCAAACCGCGTGACCACGATCGGCGCCTTGATCCTGATCAACGACCTGGACGGACCTGCATGGGAGGTTGGCTGCAGGTCAGGAGCCCGTCCATGAAGTATCTTGTCGCCCTCGCCTTGCTCATCGGGGCGCCGAGCTGTGCCGTTCAGCCGATCGTTCCGGTTGCCCGGGAGTCATTGGTCGCTGCCGCGATTCCGAACATCACTACGGAGCAGCGCGGAGCGGCCTATGCCAGAGCGAACTGCGCCGGCTGCCACGCGATCAACTGGACGGATAAAAGCCCGCTGGCGAGCGCACCGCATTTCAGGGACCTCACTCTCCGCTATCCGGTCGACGACCTGGCCGAGGCCTTTGCCGAAGGGATCGACACAGCGCACGCGGCGATGCCCGAGTTCATCATGTCCGCAGAGGAAAATTCAGATTTGATCGCCTATCTTAAAAGCATTCAGACGCATTCATCTCGGTGATTCACACCAAACTCACAACTTTTAGCTTAGCCGTTTTGCGATCATATTTGACTCAAATCAATAAACCGACTCGGTAAACCCTGCATTCTAGTCCACACTGGGGCATGGTCGTTGCTCTGAAGCCTTCGCTTGCGCCGCGCCCCCCGCCCCTGTCAGGCTGTGTCGATCGACCGAAAAGCAGCGATTGCGACAGCTGCGGGGCACGTGCGCTGAGCGTTTGCGGTGCTGCTGAGGACCCGGACCTTCAGCGACTCGGCGGCCTGGCCGAGGTCATCAAGCTCAAATCCGGTGCCGTCCTGATCCGCGAGGGCGAGCTTGCGCCGCATGTCTTCAACATCACAAGCGGCTCGCTGAGGGTCTACAAGCTTCTGCCGGACGGGCGCCGACAGATCACCGGGTTCCTCTTCGCCGGCGACTTTCTGGGCCTGGCGATCGGCGAGACCTATGTCTTCTCGGCCGAGGCGATGGAGGTTTCGACTGTCTGCCGTTTCCGCAAAGGTCCGTTCCGCGTTCTGGTCGCGAGCTCGCCACCGCTCGAGCATATGCTGCTTCACCGGACGTCGCACGAGCTGGCGGCGGCGCAGAACCAGATGCTGCTGCTGGGCCGCAAGACCGCGATCGAGCGGATGGCCTCTTTCCTCCTCGACCTGCCGGGTCACGACCCTGCCCGCCCCAGCGCGCCGGGACATGTGCGGTTGCCGATGAAGCGCGGCGAGATCGCCGACTATCTGGGGCTGACGATCGAGACGGTCAGCCGCGTGCTGACCCGAATGAAGGTCAAGGGTCTGATCTCCATACCGTCGCAGAATGAACTCATCGTCGAACGCCCGGAACGGCTTCGTCAGCACGCCTCCGGAGAGGTCTGACCGTCGGAAATTGCGCCAGATCAAGGTTGTCGACCTTAGCTAGCGGTAGATCGGCTGATCGCCGGAGCGCCCCCCATGACAGTTGAACCCTCTCCGCCCATTCACGGTGCGGCAGTGGAAACCATCGCGCGATTGCTGGAGCATGAGCGGCTGATGAGCCTGGCGACCAATCGGCCCGATGGCTGGCCCCAGGTGACCACCGTCGGCTATGTGAACGAAGGCCTGAACCTGTATTTCGTTACCGGTCGCGAGAGCCAGAAGCTGGCCAATCTTCAAGCCGACCCACGTGTCTCGATCGCGATCCATTCGAACATGGAGGTCGGCGGTACGGTCGGCGTCTCCATGGCAGCGCGCGCGGTCGAAGTCAGCGACCCGGCCGAGGTCGAGCGCCTTAACCGCCTGATGTTCGCGCGTTGGCCCCAGGTCAGCGTCTATTGTCCGGCGACCAGCTCGATCGCGATCATCTGCCTGAAGCCAGAATTGATCTGCGCCATCAGCGCATCGGCCGGGCGAAGCCAGACCGAATGCTTCTCTCTTGGCGATGCCGCAGCGGGCCCAGACGCAGTCAGCGCCGAGGCCCGCCTGTTCTGAGGTCAGGACTGCGAGAGACGGACCAGGGCGAAGGTGGCGAGCAGGGCCACGATCGCGCCGGTCACCACGCTTGTGCTGACGGGATAGGCCCGGACGGTCTCAGAAACCTGGGCGCGCGTTGTCGCCGCAGAATTTTCGGCCTCGTCACGCAGACGATCGGCGGCGCGGGTGATGGCCTTGGTCGATCGCGCGATGGCGTCGCTCGCTTCGGAGCCAGTCTTCTTCGCGGCGTCCTTCAGATGGTCGGTGGCTTCGTCGGCGAAATCATGAAGGTCGCGGCTCAGGGTCTTCAGGGCGGCATGGGTCATGGGGAGGCTCCTTTGGATGACGCGCCATCCAAGCGGATCGGTGGGGCGAAGTCGGTGATCTGGATCAAGGCGCGTGCGCGTCGATCGGACTAACTGATGATGACCGCCTCGAGATCGGGCCCACCGGGCCGGGCCCCCGGCGGGAGTAACGGCCCCCGGGGTGGGCCTACCATGCCGACGACACTCCTCGCTCCGCCCTCTGATGTTTCCCTGAATCTCGCACTGTCACTCATCTCTGCCTCGGTCGCCCCGGTGCTAATGCTGGACGGCGATCTGTGTGTCCTGGCCGCCAGCCGGAGCTTTCTGGAAAGCTTCAATGTCGGACCTGAGGATATTCCTGGCGCGCGACTGGTCGACTTGGGCACGGGCGAATGGAAGGTGCCTCAGCTCTGGTCGCTGCTGAAGGCGACAGCCTACAGTCAAGCGTCGATCCAGGCTTACGAGATGGATCTCAAGTCCTCGCGTGGTCTGCGCCGGCTGGTCCTGAATGCTCAGCGCCTGGATTATGGCGACGGGCATGGCGTCAGACTGCTTCTGTCCATTCAGGATGTGACTGACGCACGCGCCAGCGAACGTCAGAAGGACGACCTGATCCGCGACAAGGCGATCCTGGTGCAGGAGGTCCAGCACCGAACAGCCAACAGCCTGCAGATCATCGCCAGCGTGCTCATGCAGGGGGTGCGCAAGGTGGGCTCGGACGAGAGCCGCGATCACCTGCGCGACGCCCACCAGAGGATCATGTCGGTGGCAGCCGTGCAGCGCCAACTGGCCAGTTCGGATCTCGGTGACGTCGAACTCCGGGGCTATTTTACCGACCTGTGCCGCAGCATCGGCGACTCGATGATCCGCGACCACAACCAGCTCAGCCTGAAGGTCACCGTCGACGACAGCATTGCCTCATCGGGAAAATCTGTCAGCCTTGGCCTGATTGTCACCGAACTTGTGATCAATGCGCTCAAGCATGCCTTCCCGAATGATCGCGACGGTGAGATCGATGTCGACTACCGCTCGCATGGCGAGGGGTGGACCCTGACGGTCTGCGACGACGGCGTCGGGATGCCCGACGGCTCACAGGCCGCCAAACCGGGTCTGGGCACCGGCATCGTCCAGGCGCTCGCCAATCAGCTCGGAGCGACGATCGACATCGCCGATGCCAAACCCGGCGTACGCGTTTCTATCGTCTGCCGACCTCCAGCATCGGATCCGCCGGCATGACATCTGAACCGGTCGGTCCTGCCCAAGGCCGCATTGCGATCATCGGCGCGGGCCATGTCGGTGCGGCGGCGGCTTACGCCATCATGCTGCGCGCGCTGTTTCACGAGATCGTCCTCATCGACAGCAATCGCGCCCTGGCCGAAGCAGAGGCCGCAGACATCGCAGACGCCAACGCGCTCGCACGGCCTGTGCGCGTCCGGGCGGGCGACTACGCTGACGCCGCAGGCGCGGCCATTGCCGTCATCACAGCCGGGGGCGTCACACACGGGACTCAGAGCCGCCTGTCGGTGGCCGCCGAAAGCGCCGCGATCGTGGCCGAGTGCGTGGGCTCGCTGATGACCGCAGGCTTTCACGGCCTCATCGTGGTGTCGTCCAACCCGGTCGACCTGATGACATTCGTGGCCGTGCGGCGATCCGGCCTCAAGCCCGCTCAAGTGATTGGAACCGGCACTCTGCTCGACACCAGCCGCCTGAAACAGACTTTGTCCGAGGCGGTGGAGGTATCCCCCGCCTCCATCGAAGCCTTCGTCCTTGGCGAGCACGGAGACAGCGAGGTCGCAGCCTTCTCCACGGTCGGCATCGGCGGACAGACGCTTCAACAGTTCTGCGCTGGTTCACGAGTCCTCGACCAGGCTGCGATCGCGCGACAGGTCCGCGACGCCGGCTATGACATCGTCAAGGGCAAGGGCTACACCTCCTGGGGCGTGGCGACCGCGATCGTTCGCATTTGTGAGGCCATCATTCGCGACGAGCGGGCTGTTCTTCCGGTCTCGACCTTGCTGACCGGGCAATACGGCCTGTCGGATGTCTGCCTGAGCCTGCCCTGCATTCTGGGCGCGAAGGGTGTCGAGAGGATCCTTACTCCGGAACTCGACGAGGATGAGACGGCCGCTCTGGCGGCGTCCGCCAGCATCCTGAGGACAGCCCTCGCCGCCCTGACGACGGACGCCGTCCCCCTTACGCCCCAGGCTTGAGATCGGGGCCGAGGACGATGGTGATGGTCGTCAGCGTCGCCATGATGCCGACAGCCCCGACCAGGGCGTTCATGCCTAGCGCGCCGTAGGCCAGGGCACCCCCGACTGCGCCCGCGAGCAATCCCGTCCAGAGCAGGAGGAAAGGCACCCATCCATAGCGGTCCCCGCCGAGCAACGCCGCCGTGAGCCGTTTCCCCAGTTTGACCAGGGTTCCGGTCATATAGGTCAATCCGATCCTGACTTCGCCGTCCTCCGCAAACACCGTGTTTTCCGCGCCCATGGCGAGCACCATCGGGATCACGATGAATACGCCTTCTCCTGTCCAACTCAGGAGAAGCGCCGCCGCCAGGAGAAGTGTCACCAGCCCCAGAACCGCCGGCCTCCGATGGCGCCCCGCCAACCGTCCGACGACGGTGCCCAGCATGACACCCACAACAAAGGTGACGATCAGAACAGCGGCGAATCCCGCATCAGAGGTGTTCTCCGCGACTCCGATCCCCAGTCGTGTCGAGTTGCCGCTCATGAAGGAGACGAAGAAGCCGCCGGTCAGCAGAAAGCCTACGGCATCGACATAGCCGGCGACACACGAGAAGCAGACGGCGAGTGCGCGGATCCGATGGTCATAGTGCATCATGATTGCGCAGCGGCGGCATCGGCCGGCCCGCTCGACAGGTCGATGACAAGCGCCCGTCCCTGCTCCAGCCCGTAGCGAACAGCTCTCAGTTGAACCGTCATCGGTTCGCCCGACTCGAGAAGAATTCGGATCGATCCGGCCCCGATAGCGATCGACAGACGGCGTCCGCGCCACTGCAATGGAATCCGAAGGGCTGTCCATTCCTGCGGGATGCAGGGACTGAGCGCCACGCCGTCGTCCCGCAGAGACACGCCTGCGAAGCCCAGCACCGCCATCATCCAGACGCCGCCCTGAGCAGCGATGTGGATGCCGCCGGCGATCGCGGCCTTGTCGTCGCCGAGATCGATCGTTCCTGTTCGCTGGAACAGGTCGAGTGCTCTTTCGGTCTGCCCCAGCCGCGCAGCGACCAGGCCGTGCATCGCTGTGCTCAGAGAGCTGCCATGGCCGCACCTCGGCTCGTAATGGTCGAAATTGGTCTCGACGATCCCGGTCGAATAAGCCTCCGGCAGAAGCGCCAGAAGGGCGACCACGTCCGCCTGTTTGATGACCTGCGATCTGGCCGTCCGGTCGCGCCCGAGCACGACATCCATCGGCACCGACCGACCCGCGTAGGCATTGAGTTCGATGGTCTCAAGCCCGTTGTAGCCCTCGAACTGTTCGAACAGGCCGGTGTCGGGATTGAGACCTGTCTCGATGGTCCGTGACGCCTCAGCCCAGCAATCCAGTTCGTCCGGTCCGAGGTCGAGCCGTCCGGCCAACTCCGCCCAGTGATCCGGCCAGCGGCTTTGCATCAGACCCGCGATCTCCAGCCCTCGCTCGATGTTCCACCGGGCCATTCCATTGGTGAAGGCATTGTCATCGATCGTCTCATGATACTCGTCGGGCCCGATCACGCCACGGATGTGACGGCGTCCATCCGCTTCCAGGGCAGCGCGACTTTCCCAGAACCGGGCCGTCTCGAGGATGATCTCGGCGCCGGCGTCTTGAAGAAACGCCTCGTCGCCCGTCGCCATCCAGTACTGCCAGACTGCCCAGGCGACATCGGCGCTGATGTGCTGTTCCTGCATCCCGCACAGGATGGCGAGCACCTGCCGGTCGGGGCCGACGGTGTGATCCGGCGTCGCCTCGGCGCCGGTATCGGCGGATTCCCAGGCGTAGAGCGCGCCGCGCCATCCGAGCCGTTTCGCCTTGGCGCGGGCCTCGCCCAGGGTGTGAAACCGGTACATGAGCAGGGCCCGGGCCGCCTCCGGCCAGGTCAGGCAGTAGAACGGGATCAGGAAGATTTCGGTGTCCCAGAAGACGTGACCGGCGTAGTCGTCGCCGGTCAGGGCCCGGGCGGCGATCGAAACGGTCTCGTCGTCGGGATTGGCGGCGCTGTTCAGATGGAAGACGGCGAACCGCACAGCCTGCTGTGCCGCCGGGTCGCCCTCGATCACCACGTCGCTGGCCGCCATACGCATGGACCACGCCGCCTCATGGGCCGCCAGCGCGGCCCTCCAGCCCAGCCGCGTGACTTGATCGCAAACGTCCTTGGTTTCAGTGGCGAGATCCTCCACCTCAGGGCCGCCCCGGCCGAAAACGACCAATCGTGTGAAGGTGACGCTCTGGCCGCACGGGGCGGACCAGGTCCACGTCCCGCCCGGCGTTGTGGCGGGACCTTCGGGCTGGACCACGCCATCGATCGTAAGTGAATTGGAAAGCGCCATCGCAAGCCGCCAGAGCGATTGGCAGGTCCGCCAGACCCGCGGACCCGCTTCTTCATCGAAGGCTATCAGGGCCGGATCCGCGCTGCCGATCCCGGCGATGAGGCTGACGGTCCCTTCGCCCTCAAGCACATCGATCCGCAGCCGCTGCAGACCCAGGGATCGTCGGCTCACCGACACCAGACGAAGTTCACGAACCCGCAGGCTGATATCGGCATTGGCGTGATGACAGGTCGTCTGGAGAAGCCCCCGCTGCATATCGAGGCTCAATGCATGGGATGGATCGCCCGCCGGCTCGTGGGTCATCGGTCCCCCCGGCGAGATCAGCCGAACCCGGAGCCAGTCCGGGGCCGGGACGAGCCGGGGGACCGCACCCGGCGTGTTGGCCGTGTCGAAAAGCCCCGCCACCAGGGTCCTCGACGGCGAAACCCAGCGGTCGGCCTCGATGAACGGCCGCTCCCCGCGCACACCCAGAAAGCCGTTGCTGAGTGCGAAGCGCGACTGCCGGCTGCTTTCGCGCAAGGCATCGTAACCCAAGGCCTCGAGACGCCAGGCCGGGTCGAGCGTCGGCGCGAACTCGTTGTCGGGCGGTGGATTCCTCGTCATGCGGCATGTCTTTCGAGCTGGCCGTTCGCGAGGGCCTCGACGTCGATCTCATCCAGATCTTCGACGACCATGTCCGCGCCCGCCGAAGCCAGCTGATCGGCTTCGCCTGAGCGGGCCAACCCGATGACGCGCATTCCGCCCCGACGGGCCGCCTCGATGCCGACGACCGCATCCTCGATCACGACGCAATGGCGGGGCCGCCCCTTCAACGCCTCGGCAGCGAGCAGGAATAGGTCGGGATCCGGCTTGCCATGCGAGACGGGGCGGCCCGAGACGTCGGCGGTCAGGGCGTCCAGCAAGGTTTCGCCGTCGTCGAGGCGGATTTCGCGCATCATCGCGGTCGCATTCCGCGACGAGGACGCCGCCGCCATCGGGATGCCGCGCGTTCGGAGCGCGAGGACAAGGCGTAGAGCATCTGGAAAGGCCTCGACCCTTCCCTCCGCCATCATGGCTTCCAGCCGGGCCTGCTTGTGAGCGGCGTAGTCTGCTGCACGCTCGCTGGCGTCCGGCACGCCCAGGACCAAAAGCGCCGCAAGCGCACCGTCGAGTCTCGGCTTGCCCGCGACCTCTGAACGATAAAGCGCTGGTGTGAATCGCGCCGGATCGGCGAACCCCGCCAGCGCGTCGCGCCAGGCCCGCTCGTGCGGCGAACGCAGCAACACGCCATCGACATCGAAGATGATCGCCGTCCTGGGGCCGGCGTGGTCGCGATAAGGGCTGGCGGCGGTCAATGCGACGTCAGGATGGGCGGGCGCTTGGGCATGGGTCGGTCCTTCGGACTTCATGCTGTCGGGGTCGGCACCGCCTGTCGTTGAGACAGATCAACGACAGGACGGATCAACCGACCAGAACGGCTTGCGACCCTTGCTGTCTTGTGGACCTGGCCCTCGCCCACCCCATGATCCAGCGCCAGGGTCCGGCCCAGCCGCCGCTAACAACGGCCACAGCCATCGCCAGGAAGAGGTCTTCTCCAGACGGCGTGGCGAACCGGAACAGTCCCTCGACGAAGGGAACGCAGACGCAGACCGCAAGAACGGTCGCTGCGCTGGCGCAAATCAGCCAGAAGATCCGGCGGTGGGGATCGAACAGAGACACGCCCGACGTGGCCGAGTCCGTCAGAGCCAGCACCATGTTCGCGATCGCAAGGGCGATGAAGGCCGCGGCGCGAGCCTCCGTTTCCGGTGCCTGAGCGAGCATCCAGACATAGAAGCCGAGCACCCCGGACAGGATGACCAGGCCCTGCAGGGCCCCGAACGCGATCTGAAGTGGGCCGAACAGCGACGCTGTATCGGAACGGGGCGGCTTCTTCATCGCGTCAGCTTCGCTGGGCTCCGCCTCGAAGACGAGAGAGCAGACGGGACTGATCACCAGTTGAAGGAAGACGACATGAGCCGGAAAAAGCAGCGGCGGCGCGCCCATCAGGATCGGGATCAGCGCCAGTCCGGCCAGCGGCACATGAACTGCGACGATGAACGTCAGCGCCTTGCGAAGATTGGCGAAGATCCGGCGGCCCAGGCGAACCCCGCCGACGATGGCACCGAAACTGTCGTCCATCAGGACGATGTCGGCCGCCTCCCGCGCGACATCCGTCCCCCGTTTTCCCATGGCAATCCCGATGTCGGCCGCCCGGAGCGCGGGCGCGTCGTTGACCCCGTCTCCTGTCATGGCGACGATCTCGCCATCCGCCTTGAAGGCTTGGACCAGCGCCAGCTTCTGCTGAGGCTGGATGCGAGCAAAAACCCGGACCATGCGGATGCGTTCGGAAAGTTCGCCGGGCGACAAAGCCGCGATCTCGTCTCCCGTCATCACGCCCGGTCCCACATCGATGCCGGCCTGCCGGGCGATCTCGAGCGCAGTGGCGGGGTAGTCGCCCGTGATCATCGCCACACTGATTCCGGCGCGACGCGCATCCTGCAAGGTGCCCGGCACATCCTCTCGCACCGGATCGAGAAAGCCGATCAGCCCGATGAAGGTGAAGAGGGCCTGATCCGGATCGGTGAATCCAGCGTCGGCCTGACGGACCGTTGCAACGCCAAGGACGCGGAGCCCTCTGGCCGCCATCGCATCAAGAGCGTCTCTTGCCGGCGCGAGGGTCTTCTCCGAAGCCCTGCACAGGCTGAAGATCGCCTCCGGTGCCCCCTTGGCCGCAGCAGCCGGGCTGCCGTCCGCAAGCCGCCATGTCTGGATCACGGCCATCCGCTTGGCTTCAAGCGGCCAGGCCCGGGTCAATGTCCCGCCGCCCGTCGATGGCGCCCGCTCGCGAATGGCGCGGTCCATCGGGTCGGTCGGCTGCGACGCGCTTGCTAAGGCCGCCGCGTCAAGGACCAGACCGGCATCGGGCGGCAAAGGGCCGGCCGAGGCGTCGACACCCTTTCCTTCGACCCAGACCTCGGCCACCGACATCCGGTTCTCCGTCAGGGTGCCGGTCTTGTCGACGCACAAGAGGGTGGCGGATCCCAGAGTCTCGATCACCGCGCCGCGCCGTACCAGAACCTGATGGCGCGCCAGCCGCCAGGCGCCCAGCGCCATGAACACGGCAAGGACGGTCGGGAACTCTTCGGGAATGAGCGAGATGGCGACGGTAGTGCCCGCGAGCAGGGCTTCGATCCAGTCGCCCCGCATCAGCCCGTAGGCCAGGACGACCGTGGCGCTGAGCACAACCGCCAGAACGCCGAACAAGGCGACCAGGCGTCCCGTCGATCTCTCCAGATGCGTCCGGTCAGGCCCAATGGCGGCCAGTGAGGTTCCGATCTGTCCCAATCTCGTCCGGGCGCCGGTCTCCAGCACTTCGACCACGCCCTGGCCGGACACGACGAGCGTGCCGGAAAAGACGGCGTGGGCGGCGCTGTCTCCGCTGCCGCCGTGATCCGAGGTCGCCTGCCAAACGGTCTTGATGACCGGGGCGGACTCTCCCGACAGGGTGGACTCATCGACGCTCAGCACGTCGCCATCGACAAGACGACCATCGACGGGCAGCCGTTGGCCCTCGCTCACCAGCAGGATGTCGCCCTGAACCAGCCGGTCGATGGCGAGCGTGCACGCGACACCGGATCTCATGACCCGGGCGGTCGGCTCGGACAGGTCGCGCAGCGCCTTCAGAGCGCTTTCGCTCCGGGCTTGCTGCACCACGACCAGACTGATCGTTCCGAGTGCGGCAAGCGTCAGAAAGAGACCCTCGGCGAGACTGCCCAGAGCCAGATATAGCCCGGCCGCAACGACCAGCAGAAGGAACATTGGTTCTCTCAGGGTCGAAAGCAGAATTCTGACCAGGCTGCGGGCGTGCACAGGCGAAGGAATGTTCGGACCCGCGGCCAGGAGCCGTCGGTCGGCCTCATCTTTATCGAGACCGGGCCATGTCACGTCCACATCATCAAACCCGTCGCAGCCCCGATCGAGCCAGGCGCACCTTAGGTCAAGCGCACGACGACACCTTGATTCAGGTCAAGATCGGCTCGACAAAGCCTGAGTCAGGCAAAGACCACGGTTGCAGCAGAGGTAAACAGGTAGGACTTGCGCGAACGATCGACGGCCAGTCGACCGAATTCAGCCAATGTCGAGGCACGCCTTTCGCATTCATTGCTGCACAATTGCTCCGGATAGGAGATCGCCGGAAAGCGCTGTGAACTTAGTCCTAGCGCAACTGAAGGAGACACCCATGTCTGCTCATGCGGCGGCCTCGCGCCAAGCCTGGTGCGCGCTCCGCGAAGCCGTTAATGGTCTTGCGAGAGGTCAGATGTCGCTGTGTAGAAGGTTTTGTACACGACGCCGTGCCCGGTCGGAAACCGCTGCTCCGAGGCTGCGACTGAACGGCTGACAGTGTCACTCCCGCTTGCGAACAGGCAGGTGCGAGTTCTCGACCCGGTTGTTCTCACGCAGTCGCCGGGGATGATGGATATGCTTCGGGCCGAGGGCGTCCACCGCTTCGACGGAAGCCTTCAATCCATCGTCACGATGTGCTCCGGCTCAGTGGAGACGAATTTGTATTGGGCTGACAGCACCGCCAACCTGGCCGCACAAAACCCGGTTCAGTAGTTGTCCCTGATTGATCGCAGCCCCACCGGTGATCGCCCGCCGGCGATCATCATGGCGGTATAGTCCTCGAAGCTCATGTCGGTCATCGTCGACACCCCTTGTGCGAAGCTGATGCCGTCGGCGAAGATGAGTTTCGCCAAGAAGTATATGTTGCCGCCTAGCTCGATGGCGCGGTTGAAGTCCCTGACCAGGACAGCCTGCTTCTGTGCCTCCGTCATCGGCCATTGATCGAGATAGGCCCGCTCGTCGGATCTGAACCTGTCACGGTTGGTCGCCACCATCAGGCTCATGGCGAACTGGTTGAGGTGATAGCCCTGTCGCGCCCGGGCCGCGGTGAAGATGCGGGTACCGGGAATGTCGTCGAGGGCGTCCAAGTCGGTCTGCCGATCCCGATACACCGTCATGACAGGACACCGTCCGTTCGGATGCTGCCGAACCGGGTCGGTCGTCCGTGCATCGCAATCATGTTGCTATCTCCAAGATTGGATCCAATCCTTGACTGGTCCGTGCACAAATGCCCTTATTGGATACAATAAGCGCCATTCAAGGCCGTGTCGAGGATCACCATGGAACATCCGCCCGCCCCCTGGCCCCGAAATGCCTGGTACGTGGCCTGTACTCCCGACGAGATCGCGGAGAAGCCCCTGGGCCGTCAGATCTGCGGAGAGCGGATGGTGTTCTTCCGAGGTGCCGAAGGTCAGGTTCAGGCACTTGAGGACTTCTGCCCCCATCGGGGTGCGCCGCTGTCCCTGGGCTTCGTTCGGGAGGGCCATCTTGTGTGCGGCTATCACGGCCTGACCATGGGCTGCGACGGCCGCACGGTGAGCATGCCGGGTCAGAGGGTCAGCGCATTCCCCGCCATCCGCAGCTATGCCGTGATCGAACGCCACGGATTCATCTGGGTCTGGCCCGGAGATCAGGACAAGGCCGACGCCGGCGCGCTTCATCCCCTGCCCTGGGCCGAAAGTCCTGACTGGGTCTATGGCGGCGGTCTGTTTCACATCAAATGCGATTATCGTCTGATGATCGACAACCTGATGGACCTGACGCACGAGACCTATGTCCATGCGTCCAGCATCGGCCAGAAGGAGATCGACGAGGCACCCGTGAATACCGAGGTGTCGAACGATGAGATCATCACCAGCCGGTACATGGAGGACATCACGGCACCACCGTTCTGGGCGATGGCGATGCGGGAGGCTGATCTGGCTGAGGACAGTCTGGTGGATCGCTGGCAAGTCTGCCGGTTTTCCCTGCCCAGCCATGTGATGATCGAGGTCGGGGTCGCCCTGGCGGGCCAGGGTGGCAAGGACGCACCGGCAGCGGTCAAGGCCTCAAGTGTCGTGGTCGATTTCATCACGCCCGAGACGGAGACGTCGCACTGGTATTTCTGGGGCATGGCCCGGAACTTCAAGATCGAGGATGAAGCCCTGACCGAGAAAATCCGGCAAGGCCAGGGAGCGATCTTCTCGGAAGATTTGCAGATGCTGGAACAACAGCAAGCCAATCTGGACCGTCACAAGGACCGCAGACTGCTCAAGCTCAATATCGATGCGGGCGGAGTGCGATCCAGGATGCTGATACAGCGCGCAATCGCGGCGGAGGCGGCCACGTCTTCGGACGTGACTGAGGCGGTGGTTTGACGGTGGTTTGGGCGCGTGTCGCAGGGGCGGGTCGGCTAGCGCCCTCCGGATACCACCATGATTGAGACACTGGGGGCTGAAGCCGCTTGCACCCGACTGATCTTTCAGTTTGCGGCTGCGAACGATGCCGGGCGGTGGGAAGACGCTGCCGCCCTGTTCGTTGAGGACGGTCTGTTCGCTCGGCCCACCGCGCCCGACCAGCCAGTCGTGGGTCGGACGGCGATCCTCGCCGCGTTTCAGGCGAGGCCGCCTCGGTTGACACGCCACTTGGTTTCCAACGTCATCGTGACGACCGAGTCCGAGACCGAGGCACATGCCCACAGCCTGATCCAGCTGTATCTGGAGGGCGAGAATGGTCAGGCGAAGCCCCCTCTGATCGGGGAGTTCCACGACAGGCTCGTCTTTGTCACGGCCGGCTGGCGATTTCGCGAGCGCAGAGGCGCGCTCATTTTCCGACCATGAGTCAGCGGCTCAGCATTGACAGTCGACCGGCCTTCGCGCGTGTCTGATCGCATGTCAGACAAGCCGCTTGCCACGCGAATCCGGCAGATGATCCTTCAGGGTCAACTCAAACCCGGCGAGCGGTTGACGGAGACCGGCCTTGCCGAGCGGCTGGGCGTGTCACGCACGCCGATAAGGGGGGTCCTGCCGTCCCTCGCCGCCGAGGGGTTTCTGGTCCCCGTGGGTCGGCGTGGCTACGCCGTTGCGGCGTTCAGCGACCGTGAAAGCTTTGAGGCCCTCGAACTGCGTGCCCTGCTGGAAGGCCAGGCCGCGCGGATGGTTGCCCGCAACGGCCCGTCAGCAGACCTGCTGGCCCAGCTCGAACTCTGCCTGAAGCAGGGGGATGCACTGTTTGACCATAGCCGACCCGACCGCGTGGACCGCGACGCCTATGGTGAGATGAACGAACGGTTTCACACCTTGATCGTGGAGGCGGCTGGATCACCCCTGCTGGAGTCCATGATCGAGCGGCTGAATCACACCCCGTTCGTGGCCCCCTCGGTGCCGGTCTTCAATGACACCGAGGGCGAAGCGACGTTCACCCTGCTGTTCCGGGCGCACGGGCAACACCATGCCCTGGTCGAGGCCATTCGCGAACGAGACGGTACCCGCGCCGAGACCCTGTTTCGCGAGCATGCCTTCGCCCAGCGCCAGAGCCTGTCGGCGCGAGATGCAGGCAAGACCTCGGAACCGTCGCCCGTCCGCCCGGTGTCGCCACGACGGCGCGCGCCGATCGCCCAGGGTCGCCGCCCGCTGACTGCACTTGCCTGACTATTCGCAGGAAAATCATGCCCATCTCTTTAGCGGCTCCTCCGCTCTTTCTCCCGGGACTGCTCTGCGACGAGCGTATCTGGGCGGGCCAGCTCGAAGCGTTTGCTGCGTTCAATCCGGTCGTGGCGCGCTATGGATTGAGCCGCTCGCTGACGGAAATGGCCGAGGTCGCCCTGGCCGCCGCGCCGCCCCGCTTTTCTCTGATCGGGCATTCCATGGGGGCCCGCGTTGCCCTTGAAATCCATCGCCGAGCCCCGGAACGGATCGAGCGGCTGGCGGTGCTCGACACGGGAGTTCACCCGCCACAGCCCGGTGAAGCCGAGAAGCGTCACGCCCTCCTCGATCTCGGGAAGCGAGAAGGCGTGGACCGGATGGTCGATGTCTGGCTTCCGCCCATGGTTCACCCCGATCGCCAGACCGACCCGACCTTGATCGGTCCACTGCACGCCATGGCGACGTCGATGGGTCTGTCGGTGTTCGAGGCCCAGATCGAAGCCCTGCTGGGGCGACCGGACGCAGCGCCTCTGCTGTCCTCGATCGAGGTGCCGACGCTTGTCGGAGTTGGGCGTCAGGACGTCTGGAGCCCGCTGGCCCAGCACCAGGCCATCGCCGCCGGTATCCCCGGTGCCACCCTGTGTGTGTTCGAGGATAGCGGCCACATGTCCCCGGTCGAGGCGGCCGATCAGGTCAATGCTGCCCTCAAGGCCTGGTTGACCGCAGACTGAAACATCAAAGGCCGGAGCACTGCGATGCGCTCCGGCCTCCGATCCTGTCTCACGCCAGACCTTCGTTGTCTGGCCTTGCGATGCAGCCGCCTACATCTTGAACGATACGCGAAGGCCGAACGTCCGGGGCGGCCGAAGCTGATTGTAGATGGTGCCGGCCTTGGCCGGGCTCTGGAACGAGTTTGCAAACACCAGCTCGTCTTCGATGTTGTTGACGAAGCCGGTGACCGCCACGCCGCCTGACGGTGCTTCCCAGGTCACACGGGCATTCGACATCATGTAGGCGTCCTGCCGTCCGAGTTCGAGGTAATCGATCGAAAGGTACCGCGAGGATTCGAGGCGCGTATCGGCCGACAGGATCAGCCGGCCGCTGTCCCCGAGTTCGAGCGTCTTTTCGTATCCGAGTTGCAGCGACCATTTCGGCGCGTTCACCAGCGGACGCCCGGAACAATCGACGTTGTAGATCCTGGCCGCAGCGCTGGCCCCGGTCTGGGTGGTCGGGGTAACCGTACAACCGATGGACGGCGCAGCACCGGTCGTGGAATAGGCCTGGTACTTCAACTCGTCATACTGGGCGTCCAGATACTGAAGATTTGCCGAGAACAGGTCCGTTCCGGTGGGCTGGAAGACCATTTCCAGTTCAGCGCCCGCGATGGTCGCGGCCCCGGCGTTCTCGGTCAGGAAGATCGGTCCAAAGACCGGACCACCAGGGGTCGAGGCGACCTGGACAGGCCCGAGGTGCGACACCTGCTGGTCCTTGTAGTCCCAGTAGAAGGCCTCTGCATTCAGCTGCAGCGTATTGTCCAGAAAGCGGTTCTTCGACCCCAGGGTGAACGCTGTCATGTTCTCGGGCGCGGAGAACCCGTTGACTTGGGCGGGAAACAGAACCCCGGATTTGAAGCCCGTCGCAACCGACGCGTACAGAAGCGACGATTGGCCTGCGTCGAACTCGATCCCGGCTTTGTAGGTGACCTTCTCGAACTCGATCTCAGCGTCCGTGTCGCTGCGAATGTCGAGGATGATCGGGCGCAACGGGAAGACACCGGCGACAAAGCCAACGAAAGGCAGGGTGTGAGCTTCGGTGACCTGGCCCTTGGTATCCTTGGTGTAGCGCAGCCCGCCGGTGACCCGGAACCGATCGGTGACACTGTATGTGCCCTGGCCGAACAGGGCGACGCTGTCGGTTTTCAGATCCGAAAAGATCCGTGTGCCGTTGCTGCCCTGATCGAAATTCTGGTTGGCATCGACCGATTCAGAAAAGCCGTAGGCGCCCACGACCCAGGTGAGATTGCCGACGTCGCCGGCGAGCCGGGCCTCCAGCGAGGACTGTTCGGAGTTTTCCTCGACGTCGATCAAGAAGCTGGAAGCGAAGCTTCGGAAGTCGAGGTCCGTCTTGCGATAGGCCGGGATGACCGTGAGGCGCGCGAACCCCAGGTCCGCGTTGATCGTCGTGGCGATCCCCAGGAAGGTGTTGTCCTGATAGCCATTGCCGTCGGCGATGACCTGGGGCACGGGCGCGGTCGGGGTACGGGCAACATAGGCAGCGACGACGCGGGGATCGCTCGGTCCCAGGCGATTGTCGCCATCGAGAAGGGGCATGATCGTGCCGCCTGAACCCATGCCTCCGACGTTCGCGTAGTCGATCGACAGGGTGGCGTTCACCGCATCGTTGAAATCACCGCGTAGCTGGCCGCGAACGGCCCAGGTGTCTTCATCGTCGTAGCCGTCGCTGAAATAGCCGTCGTGCTGGGCCACTTGCCCGGCCAGGCGGAACGCGAAACGATCGCCGAGCGGCAGGTTGATCGCACCCGAGGACTTGATCGCGTCGAAGTTTCCATACTCGGCCGTCAGATTGCCGCTGGTCTCGCCGAGACGGGGCTTGGCTGTGATCACATTGACCGCACCGCCCGTGGCGTTGCGCCCGTACAGCGTGCCTTGCGGCCCTTTCAGAACCTCGAGACGCTCCAGATCATAGAAGAGGCCGGCGGGAGCGGCGGGGCGAGACAGATAAACGCCGTCCAGGTTGAACGCGACGCCCTGTTCGGCAAAGGCGTTGGCACCGAACGTGCCCACGCCGCGCAGGTAGATCTGGGTGAACGACGCCGCAGGGGCCACCTGTAGCGCGGGAACCAGGCGCGTCAGATCGGTGGCCTGGGTGATGCTCTGTTCGGTCAGGGTTTCGCCGGCAACGGCACTCACCGCGATGGCCGCGCGCTGGAGGTTTTCCTCACGCCGTTGTGCGGTCACGACGATATCTTCCAGTCCGGTGTACTGCTCGTCGGACTGAGGCGGGTTGGTTTGGGCATGGGCCGCAAACGGCATGATCGCACAGGCCATCGCTGCGCCTGTCAGCAGGAACTTCTTCACGGCATTCTCCCCGGATGTTTAGAGCCTCTGCTCTGCGGCAGATCGAACTTGACCGTGGACACCTGGCATCCATTTGTGAAATCATTTGTTTTGATTGGAATGGGCCAATCCCATGGATACATGAGTTGCGCTTCAAAGGACTTGATCTCAATCTGCTCGCCGCTCTCGACGTGCTTCTTGAGTGCCGCAGCGTGTCACGTGCTGCGGATGTGCTCAACCTGAGCCAACCGGCCGTCAGTGCCGCCCTGGGTCGATTGCGTACCTTCTTTGGAGACGAACTGCTCACGACCCACGGCAAAAGGATGTATCCGACGGCCTACGCCGAAGCCCTGATGCCGCAGGTGCGGGATTGCCTGAGGGGTGTCGAGCTCATGATCTCGTCCTCGACGGTGTTCGACCCGTTAACGAGCCAGAGGACGTTCCGGATCATTGCTTCGGACTATGTGATCGTGGCCGCCATCGTTCCGCTTGTCGCAAGACTGGTTGAAATCGCTCCGGCTGTTCGGCTGGAGATGGTTTTGCCGAATGAGGTGAGCATTGAGCATGTCGCCCAGGGCAAGGCCGACCTGCTGGTGACGCCGCAGGATTTCACGTCGCCAGAGCTCGCGAGCGAGCTTCTCTACGAGGAGCGTCACGTGGTCGCTGGCTGGTCCGAAAACCCGGTGTTCAAGAGGCCCCTGACCGAAGAAGACGTCATGTCGGCCGGTCATGTCGGGGTCGCCATGGGCAATGCCCGCCTCGGCGTCTTCAGCGACAAGCATTTCATGATGCTGGGCAGGGATCGACGGGTCGAGGTGACGACGGCCTCCTTCACCACCGTGCCCTGGTTGCTGAAGGACACGATGCGGCTTGCGGTCATGCACGAACGGCTCGCCGAGACCATGAGTGCCTGGTTTCCCATCGCCTATGCACCCCTTCCGTTCGAGATTCCGCTCATGCGCCAGATGATGCAGTTCCATACGACCCGACGCAGCGATGCGGGTCTGGCCTGGTTGAGAGAAGAGCTTCGCAACATCACGACATGATGCATCGGTCGTGCTGATACATTTTGATCCAAACAATAACATTTACAGATGTCGTTGCAGGATGTCTTTTGGTCAGACCAGGCTCTCGTGAAGAGGAGCGAGGGAGGATCAAGCGGTGCAGTCACTCAACATTCTGGTTATCGGCGGCGGCATCGGCGGACTGACTTCCGCGATCGCGCTGTGTCGCGAAGGCTATGCCGTCGACGTCATCGAGAAGGACCCGACCTGGTCGGTCTATGGCGTCGGGATCATCCAGCAAGGCAACGTCATTCGCGCGATGAAGGACCTCGGCATCCTCGACGACTACATCGAGGCGGGCTTTGGGTTCGACCACGTCGACGTGTTCATCCCGACAGGCCAGCAGGTCGCCCACATCCCGACTCCCAAGCTTGTCGAGGGCTATCCCTCCAACGTCGGCATCGGACGCAAGGCCCTGCACAAGGTGCTTGGGGATCGTGCCAAGGCCGCCGGCGCGGATATCCGTCTTGGGCTCACGGCGATAGGCCTGGACGACGATGGCGAAGGTGTCGATGTCACTTTCAGCGACGGAACCACGGGCGGCTATGACCTGGTGATCGGTGCCGACGGTCTGTATTCCACCACGCGCGCCGAAATCTTCCCCGACGCACCGTCGCCCGCCTTCACCGGACAGTCGGTCTGGCGCTACAACCTGCCGCGATCGCCCGACGTCACGGGCCTGTGCGCCTACGAAGGTCCGATCGGGATCGGCCTGGTGCCGTTGTCCGACGCCATCATGTACATCTATGTGACGACGCCCGAGCCGGGGAATCCCTGGTACCCGCGCGAGACCCTGGCCGCAGCGATGCGAGCGAAGCTGGACCGCGCGATCTCGCCCGCGATCGTCTCGATCAAGGACCAGATCACCGTTGATGACGCGGTCGTCTACAAGCCGCTGGAGTGGGTCTTTCTTGAGGGTGACTGGCACAAGGGTCGCGTGGTCCTCCTCGGGGATGCTGTACACGCTACGACCCCGCATCTGGGACAGGGGGCGGGGATGGCCATCGAGGACTCCATCGTCCTGGCCGAAGAACTTGCCCGCGCAGACACCATTGAGAGCGCCTTCAGCGCCTATCGCGAGCGCCGCTATGACCGGTGCCGCTACATCGTCCAGGCCTCGCGCGCGATCTGCGAAGGCCAGATCGGGACCGGGCCGCTCATCGAAAACGCAAAGGCGACCCAGGACATGTTCCGCGTCGTCGCCCAACCCATCTGAGTTCAAGGAAGCATACCGTGGCGAGAGTCAGCGATATTCGATACGTCGGTTACGGCGTCAGCGATCTGGAGGCAGAGCGCAAATTCTACGCCGACACCTGGGGTCTGACCGAGGTGGGCGAAAGCGACGGCATGGTCCACCTCGCAGCCCAGGGCGACGACGAATTGTTTGTGGTTCGGTTGCGCGCTTCGGATCGCAAACAGATCGACGTCATCGCATTTGCTGCCGACAGCCGTGACGATGTGGATGCCCTGCACCAGCAGGTCACCGATGCCGGGTGCAAGATCGTCTTCGCCCCCCGTGATCTCGACACCCTGGGGGGCGGCTATGGCTTTCGCTTCTTCAGCCCCGACGGCTTGCCGTACGAGATTTCCAGCGATGTTGCGCGCGGACCCTCGCGTGAACTGGTCCGTTGGGAGGGCATTCCCCAGAAGATCAGCCACATCGTTCTGCATTCGCCCAATCACAAGGCGGCCGCGGCATTCTTCGTCGATGTGCTGGGCTTCAAGGTCAGCGACTGGCTGGGCGATTTCATGGGTTTCCTGCGCTGCAACGAATGGCATCACCGGCTTGCCGTCCTCCCCGGACCGCCGTGCCTGAACCACGTCGCCTATGACATGCTGAGCGTCGACGACATGATGCGTGGCATCAGTCGCCTGAAGACCCAGGGCACCGACATCCAGTGGGGGCCGGGACGCCACACCGCCGGCAACAACACCTTCAGCTATTTCGTGACGCCCGGCGGCTTCACCGTCGAATACACGTCCGAGCTCGAAAGGGTCGATGACGAGACCTGGGTCGCCCAGGTCCACACCCCCAGCGCAACGACCATGGATCAATGGGGTATCGGCGTGGGTGGTCCACAGACCATGCCTCACCCCGAGCCGGACGCCGGTCTGTTCCAGCCCGTCGGAGTCTGACGCATGGCCTTGTTCGAATACTTTCCCAACTACGTCTGGAACCTGTCGGTCGCCATCGCCCTCGAGAGCGGTGGCCAGATCGGCGAGGTCGTCGATATGTGCAAGCCGCTGCTGGACGCGGCGGCCAAGGGCGAGGATGCGGGGACGGTCCAGTTCGCCGAGCAATGGGCGAAAAAGGCCGACACCCTGATCGGGCTCGCCGACGAGGATGTGGCGCGTGGCCGGTCCTTCTCGGCCGGAACGAAGCTGGAGCGGGCGTCGCTGTATCTGCTCTGTGCCGAGCGGATGCAGGGCCATGGCCACCCCGGGCGAGACGCGACATTTGCCAAGGCGCAGGATGCCTTCAAACGCGCCATGGTCCTGGGCGATACGGGCGTCGAACGCGTCGAGATCGCCTATGAAGGCTCCACCTTCCCGGCCCTCTTCTGTCGTGCGCCCGGCGAAGGGCCCAAGCCTGTGGTCGTCTATTGCAACGGCCTGGATAGCTCCAAGGAGCTGCTCTACTGGAGCAAGCTGCATCAGGCGCTGGCCCGGCGCGGCATCTCCACCCTGCTGGTCGACCAACCCGGAACCGGCGAGGCGCTGAGGCTGAAGAATTTGCCCGCGACCGCGCATTCCGAACGCTGGGCGACGCCGGCGCTGGAGTGGCTGCTGACCCAACCCGACGTCGATCCCGACCGCATCGGCATGACCGGCATCTCGCTGGGTGGCCACTATGCGCCGCGGGCCGTGGCCTTCGAACCCCGCTTTGCCGCCGGAGCCGTCTGGGGCGCGAACCACAACTGGGCCGAAGTCCAGCAGAAGCGGCTGCGTCGCGAGGGCGAGAATCCCGTTCCCCACTACTGGGGTCACGTCATGTGGGTGTTCGGGGCCTCCGACATGGACGATTTCCACGCCAGGACCCAGGACATGACCCTGAACGGCGTGATGGAAAAGATCACCGTCCCCTTCCTGGTCACCCACGGTGAAAAGGACCGCCAGATCAGCCTCGAATACGCCCATCAAAGCTACGACCAACTGACAAACAGCCCCAGCCGCGAGCTGAAGATCTTCACCGCCCGCGAAGGTGGCGTCGAGCACGTCGGGGCAGACAACATGTCCTTTGGCCGCGACTTTATTGCCGACTGGTTCGCCGAGACGCTCGGCGGACGGACCGGAGCGTGAGGTGATGAGCCCGTTGAACGCCTACATCGCCCGCGAATCTGCCATCGGCTCGGTCATCAATCTGGTGATCGGCTCAGCATTTTTCCTCGTGGTCTTTCGGGGTCAGAGCGATCCTGCCGTCTGGGGACCCGGGGGCCTGATCCTGGACTGTGTGCCCCAGGGCTTCATGATCGGACTGATGAGCATCATCCCCGCCATGCTGATTACGCGCATGCGCGTGGCCAAGGGACTGTCGCTTCCGGTCCCCTCAAAGACGGGAAGCGTCCTTCCGTCCAACCCCTTCCTGCGCGGAATCCTGGTGGCCCTTGCCAGCATGGTCTGCCTGGTCGGGGTCGCCGCTGCTCTCGCCTGGGCGACGGGCGCTCACAGCCTGCCCTTCTGGCCCGCGTTCGTCCTGAAGGCCCTGCCCGGTATCGCGGTCCCGTGGATCGTCTGTCCCTCGGCGATCAAGGTTGCCCTGGCCCCGCGCGCCGCACCCGTGCCGATTTCAAGCTGAGGAGAGGCCCATGCCTCGTCGCTTCGTCGATCTGTCGATCTATCTGGAAAACGACGTCATTACCGATCCGCCCTTCCTGCGGCCCAAGATAACCTACGAGACCCATGACGAAACCGTCGAGGGGATGAAGTTCTTCTTCAAGGACCTCGAGGCCAAGGATCTTCCCGGCGGGCAGGGATTCGCGGCGGCGGAATGGGTCACCCTGACCACGCACAACGGCACTCATCTGGACGCGCCCTGGCATTTCCATCCCACGATGGACGGCGGCCAGCGCGCCATCACGATCGACGAGGTGCCGCTGGAATGGTGCTTTCAGGCCGGGGTCAAACTGGACTTCCGCCATTTCGACAACGGCTACGTCGTGACGGCCGCCGACGTCGAGGCAGAACTGGCCCGGATCGGTCACACGTTGCGGCCGCTGGATATCGTCCTGGTCAACACGGCCGCCGGTGGAGCGATCGGCAATCCGGACTTCGTCAACATCGGCTGCGGCATGGGCTATGAGGCGACCATGTATCTGCTGGAGCGCGGCGTTCGGGTGACGGGCACCGACGCCTGGTCCTGGGACGCGCCGTTTGTCTACACGGCCCAGCGGGTGGCCGAGACCGGCGACACCTCCCTGATCTGGGAAGGGCACAAGGCGGGCCGCGACATCGGTTATTGCCACCTGGAGAAGATGCACAATCTGGAGGCCCTCCCCCCCTTCGGCTTCACAGTCTCCTGTTTTCCGCACAAGATCAAAGGTGCCTCGGCAGGCTGGACCCGCGCCGTCGCCATCTTCGAGGATGACGCCGCATGAGGCTGGCGACGGTATCCAACGGGTGTCCGGACGGCACCCTGATCGTCGTTTGCGAAGACGGCACCCGCTTCCTGACCGCGTCCGAATGGCCGACGCTTCAGGCCGCGCTCGACGACTGGGTGCGCGCCGAGCCGGAACTGACGGCCCTCGCGCGCCTGCTGGATGCCGGCGACGGCGATCCGCTGGCAAGTGACCGATTGATGGCCCCCCTGCCCCGCGCCTGGCAATGGCTGGATGGCTCGGCGTATCGAAGCCACGGCGAGTTGATGGAGCGGCTGTTCGGCTCCCCGCCCCCGCCGCCTGAACGGCCCCTGATGTATCAGGGGATGTCGCATCGGTTTCTATCGGCGACGGAAGACGTGATCCT
The DNA here is from genome assembly GCF_027912515.1 of Brevundimonas sp. NIBR10. Classification (NCBI taxonomy): domain Bacteria; kingdom Pseudomonadati; phylum Pseudomonadota; class Alphaproteobacteria; order Caulobacterales; family Caulobacteraceae; genus Brevundimonas; species Brevundimonas sp. NIBR10. The sequence continues at coordinate 2,902,683 of NZ_CP115464.1, read as the reverse complement.
GCCCCGGACCGAGGACGGTATCGACTTTGAGGGCGAGTTCGGCGTCATCACCGACTTCGTCCCCATGGGCGTCACTGCCGACCAGGCGATGGCTCACATCAAGCTGATCGTTCAGATCAACGACTGGTCACTGCGTGTCCTGGCCCAACCCGAGATGAAGACGGGGTTCGGTTGGGTCCAGGCCAAACCGGCTTGCTCGGTCGCTCCCTTCGCCGTCACGCCGGATTCGCTTGGCGAGCACTGGCGCGATGGGCGCGTTCACCTGCCGCTGCGCGTGGACTGGAACGACACATGGTTCGGTGCCCCCCTTGGAGGGCTGATGGGTTTCGGCTTTCATGAACTGGTCGCGCACGCGGCCGGGACCCGTGACCTTTGCGCCGGAACCATCATCGGATCAGGCACCGTTTCAAATCCCGATTTTCGGGAGGTTGGGTCCAGTTGTATCGCCGAGCGGCGCGGCATCGAGATGCTGGACGAGGGCCAGGCACGAACCGCCTATATGCAGTCCGGCGACCGGGTCCGGATGGAGGCGTCCTTTCCCGACGGGAAGCCCCTGTTCGGACCGATCGATCAGGTGGTCCGCGCACCAAACACGTGACCCCGCGCGCCGCACAGAATTGGCATGACCAATATCCGAAGCCGTGCTATCTGGACTAGCCTTTGGGGTGGCCTGCCTGAAGTGGCTCCCGCCCGCGGTCTCCGAAGTTTGCGAGACGGCCGCTGATCCTCATTTTCGTTTGGAAAGCCCATGACATCCGTTCTGCTCAGCCGCCGGACCCTCCTTTCCGCAGCAGGCCTGTCCACGGCCGCACTCGGCACTGCAGCACTCGCCCAGACCAGTCCGCCACAAGGCCGCAGCTGGCCGACATCCTGGCCCGCCGCCGGCCCCGACCTTGCGGGAACCCCTGCCGCCCCGGTCGTCATACCGTCGGCACCGGAACCCCAGGGCATCATATCCGACGCCAGCTTTCCCCTCTGGCCTGAAGCCAAAATGCCTGACGCGGCCCACACCGAGGCCGCACGTCTGGTTCTCGAGCGCGGCGCGCCCGGCGGCCATGACCGGGCTATCCTGCACGTCAACCAACCCATTCTCGAAGTCTTTCGCCCGGCGGTGCCGAACGGCGCTGCGGTGATCATCGCGCCCGGCGGCGGTTATTTCCGGTTGGCAATCGACAAGGAGGGCGCGGCCCCGGCACGGCGGCTGAACCAGTCTGGCGTCACGGCCTTCGTGCTGAACTATCGACTTCCCGCCGATGGCTGGGCCTCGGGATACGACGCACCGGTCCAGGATATTCAGCGTGCTATCCGGCTGGTTCGCGCACGTGCCGCGACCTGGAACCTCGACGTCGCTCGCATCGGCGTGATGGGATTTTCAGCCGGTGGAAACCTGGCCGCCGCCGCCGTGACGCGTTTCGACGATCAGATCTATGCGGCCATCGACGCCGCGGATGGCCTTTCGGCGCGGCCAGACTTCGCCTGTCTTTGCTATGCCGCCATGAGCATGGGCAACCGTCCCCAGGGCGACGCCAGCCCCGGCGACCTGCGCCCGCTGGACCAGCGCGTCCGATCGGGACTGCCGCCCGTCTTTCTCGTGCACGCGGCCGATGACGACACCGTGCCGGTCTCCCACAGCCTGGCCATGTTCACAGCCTGCAAGGCCGCTGGCGTCCCGGTCGAGATGCACGTCTATCAGGAGGGTGGGCACGGGTTCGGGCTGTCCCTCCCCGATGACCGGCCTGCATCGCATTGGCCGGACGCCTTCGACACCTGGGCCCGCAGAACCGGAATCTTCGGCTGACGATCCGGGCTGCCTTGCCTAAAGCGCGAGCGAACGTGCGTAGCGGGCGCGGGTCGAGGCGATCGCAAGGCGAGCCGTAGCCAACGCTTCTTCCTCCGTCGCGAACAGCAGGTGTTCGATCACCTGCCCAAGATGCGCGCGCATGGCCAACCTGGCCCGGGCCGGATCATGAGCCCTCAGGGCCTCGACAATCGCCAGGTGTTCCTCGACCACGGGCCGAACGTTGGCGGTTCGCGCCTTGGCGTGAAGCAAGGCGCACTCAGGGGCTTCGGAGCGCAGCCTCCACAACTCGGCGACCATGTGGACGACGGCGGCGTTTCGGCTGGCGGCAGCGATGGCCATGTGAAAAGCCCTGTCGGCCGTCTCGCTGACGCCGGGCCGGCGGTTCTCATCCTCGATCTGGCGAACGAGTTCGTCCAGTTCCGCCAGCTCCTCGTCGGTGATGAAGGTCGCAGCCAGACCGGCAGCCTCGCCCTCGACCAGCAATCGAGCCTCGGTCAGTTCGAAGGCTGACACGCCGAACCCGGGCTGATCCCGGTCGCCGGGCAGTCGCATCACATAGGCACCCGATCCGATCCGAACCTCGATCAGCCCCTGAACCTCGAGCGAGATGATCGCCTCGCGCACTGCCGGACGGCTGACCCCATACTCAGCGGCGAGCTCGCGCTCGGCCGGAAGGCGATCGCCGACCTTGAACTTGCCGGAGGCCAGTTCGTCGAACAGCTTGCGCGCCAGTTTCTGGTACAGCCGATCCGGCTGCACGGACTGTTCGTCAGGCTCACCATCGACGGCCGGACGGGTCGCGATCGGGCGTGCAGACATCAGGATTCCAATAAAAGGCCTTACCAGTTCAGGGTGACAGGCCACCCTGTCGTCGTCAATCGGCCGCCTCGGCTTCAGTTCCGCACGATTTCGATCCCGGAGACGATCGCATCCCCCGTTTTGGGCTCAAACCGCAGCGTCAGGATACCGTTGCGCACCGTCACGCGAACTTCCCGCTTGAGTTCGGTCAGGAGGCCGCCGGACAGCACGCGCACATCGAGTCCCGTCAGAACGGTCTTACCATCGGCCAGCACATCGAACACCCTTTCTCCGACATCGGCCTGGGGTTCGACGAAAGTCAGGGTGACCGTATAATCGCCGTCGGCCAGCGGTACGGCATATGTGAAGGTGCCGCTCCGGAAGGTGCGGGCCACGTCCGTATCGGACCCGACGATCGGTCGTGCCGTGGCTGGTCGGCCATAGCCGGCGGGCGGAATGTCGGTCGTGCCCGCCGTCCCTCCCTCGAAGAAGGTGTCCGAGCCGAACCGACCTCTTGGTGACCGGGCTGCCATCAAGGCCCCACTGTCAATCCGGACCGCACGGGCCGCTTCTTCATCCAAGGTCCATTCGACCTCATCCTGCACCGGTCCATCGGCGAAAGCGCCTCGTGCAACGACACGGTTCTGGCCGGGAGCCAGCTTGATTCGCCAGCTACAGGTGAACTGGGGACAGGCGGTCCTGACGCCGACGCTCTCGCCATTTACGAGCAGATCCGTAGACGCGGCGTTGCTGTAGACGCTCATGTCGACGAATTGGTAGGCCCGGTCGGTGTAGCGCCTCCCGTTGATATGGACCGTGGGCGAACCGCTCCAGTTGGCCTTGTAGAAATAGAAGGCGTCCTTGCGGACAGCCCGGTCATAGGTGACCAGGCCCTTGGTGTTGATGTCGTCGGCATCCCCTTCGCGGCGAATGGTCGTGGCAAAGTCGAAGCCGACCCAAAGCCAGGTCGCCCACAGGTAGGATCGATCCTTGATCTGGCGCCAGTTCTCCTCATGGACCCAGGACTGGTACTCCTCGGGCTGGCTGCGACCACGCATGTCGACGGGACCGCCCAGCGGGTTGTCGGTATGCATGGTGACGGCACCGCCGGCACCGTATTCACTCAACGAGATCGGCTGGTCGGGCCTCAGACTTCTGAACCGGTCCAGGTGCGGGCCCAGTTCCTCGGGGCGACCATAATACCAGCCGAAGTACCGATTGGCACCGTTCAGGTCCGCAGCGACCGCCGTGGTCGGCACAGCGGCGTCCGCGGCAAAAATCCGACCCTCGCAGCAGTTGGCCAGCGCCGTCGGGCGCGAGGGATCGAGCGTCTTTGCCAGATCGTCGAGCCTGTTCAGCAGCGGCATGGGGTCGGGCGGGACGACCGAAACACCGCCGGTCAGAAATCCGGGAAGGGAGTTGCCGAAATCGACTTCGTTCGCGATGCCCCAGGTCATGACCGAGGCGTGGTTCTGGTTCTGGCGGATCAACTCGGCCAGCTGCCGGTCGGCGTCGGCCAGCAGAGCCTCTGACGGCTCCGCCGCGCCGCCGTTGGTCCAGGCGGACACCAACGGGATCTCGTCCCACAGGATCAGGCCGTAGCGATCGGCCAGTTCGTGAATGACCGGACCATGCTGATAGTGGGTCAGACGGATCGTATTGGCGCCCATCTCCAGCAGCGTCCTGACGTCCTCCTCGACCTGTTCCGGACTGACCGCCCAGCCCTCCCCTTCCCGGTCCTGATGATATCCCACACCGCGAAGAGGCGTTTGACGACCGTTGAGGAACACCCCCTTTTCGGGATCAATCCGGATCTGGCGAACACCGAACGGCTGATCATGGGCATCGACCGGCGTGCCTTTGCTGTCCCGGACCTCGACCTCCAGCCGATACAGGTACGGGTCTTCGACACCCTGCCACAGCCGTGCGTCATCGAGCACGAGCGTCTGAATCGAGGTTCCCCCCTGCCCCGCTTCGACGCGGATGACCTGGGATTCCTGCACAGCCACCCGACCGGACACGTCGACGAGTTGGGCCATGATCGTCACGGCTTCGGCCTTCGGACCGTCGTTCCGTAGCCGCGTCTGGACCTCGATCTCGGCCCTGTCTCCTTCGATCTTCGTGGTGGTCGCGTAGACGCCAGGACCGCCGAAATCTTCCATATCGATGTGGATCGGGCTGGTCCCGATCAGGGCGACCGGCCTGTACAGGCCGCCGTGAACGAAGAAATCGCCCTTCAGAGGCAGGACATCCCGTGTCGAAGGGCTGGTGTTCGGGTCACTGTTGTCAGTCTTCACGACCAGGACGTTCGCCTGGCCGGGCCTGATCGCGGCGGTGGCATCAAGACGAAAGCGGGAGAACCCGCCCCGGTGATCTCCCAGGCGGACGCCGTTCAGCCAGACTTCGGCGGTGCGGCTGGCCGCGTCGAACTGGAGCCAGGCCCTCTTTCCCTCCAATGTCGACGGCGGCGTGAAAGTCAGCCGGTACCAGCCGATCCCTTGCGTCTTGTTGATCGTATCGACGGTGTTCGGATGCGGTCTGGACGTATCGAGATAGTTTCCGACGCGGTTCCACGTGTGCGGCACCTGAACCCGTTCCCACGCCTGGTCGGCAAAGTCGGGCTGTTCCGCACCTTGAAGGCCGTCGTCCTGGCGGAACCGCCATCCCGACGCCAGTGGCAGCGTTATCCGCAATGTCGAAGCCTCGGCCGGGCGGTTGGCTGAAGCCGGGGCGACGGACCCGCCGAGCGCTATGGGACCCGCACAGGCGGAAAGTACGCCCGCTGCTGCGGTGACCAGAAGGAGGGCTTTCATCATCAACTCCGAAAAGACTTACTCAGGACAGGTCAGGGAGGTGGAGATTGGGCACCGTCGCCAAGGCGCGCCGGTGCGTACCGCGGCGAGATCACATGGATCAGCAGCAGGGCCAGCAGATAGACCGTGCCGGCGACCACAAAGATGGGGGTATAGGTGCCGATCTTCTCCAGCACCTGGCCGACGTATTTGGAGAAGACCATGCCGCCGATGCCGCCCAGCATCCCGCCGATGCCCACGACCGACCCCACGGCCGAGCGCGGGAAGACGTCGCCGGGCATGGCATAGAGGTTGGCCGAGAAGCCCTGGTGAGCGGCCGTCGCCACGCCGATGATCAGGACCGCGATCCAGACGTTGGAGGCATAGGCCGCGAACATCACGGGCACGGCCAGCAGGGCGCAGATCAGCATGGTGGTCTTGCGCGCCCGGTTCAGGCTGATCCCCTTGTGCATCATCCGCGACGACAGCCAGCCACCCCCGACCGAGCCGACGTCGCTGAGCAGATAGATTGCCACCAGCGGCGGGCCGAAGGTTTTCAGGTCCAGTCCGTAGCGCTTGCCCAGGAAGTCCGGCAGCCAGAACAGGAACATCCACCAGACCGGGTCGATCAGGAATTTGCCGCCGGCATAGGCCCAGGTTTCCTTGACGGTCAGCAGCTTGAGCCAGCCCACCTTCTCGGCCGGATCGGCCGGGTCCTGTTCGATATAGGCCAGTTCGGTGGCCGACAGGCGCTTCTGGTCACGCGGCTTGCGATAGACCAGCAGCCAGATCGGCAGCCAGATCAGCCCCATCAGGCCGGTGATCACAAAGGCCATCTGCCAGCCGAAGGCCAGCACCAGGGCGGGCACCAGCAGGGGCGTGACGATCGCGCCGATATTGGTGCCGGCGTTGAACAGGCCGGTGGCCAAGGCGCGTTCCTTCTTCGGGAACCACTCGGTCACGGCCTTGATCCCGCCGGGAAAGCCGCCGGCCTCGCCGACGCCCAGCAGCATCCGCGCCATGATGAAATGCGTCAGGTCGCGCGCCCCGCCGTGCAGGATGTGGCCGACCTGCCAGATGGCGAAGGCGATGCCCAGGCCGAACCGGGCCCCGATCTTGTCCATCAACCGGCCCCAGATCGCATAGAACAGGGCGTAGGAGGCCTGGAACCAGAAGACGATGTCGGCATAGTCCGTCTCGGACCAGCCGAACTCCGTCGACAGGGTGGGCTTCAGCACCCCGATCATCTGCCGGTCGACGTAGTTGATCACCATGGCCGCGAACAGCAGCCACATGATCAGCCACCGGTACTTGCCCGGCGACGGCGCCTTGATCGAGATCGGGCCTGATGGACCTGACGTGGAATCTGCAGTCATGCCGGGTACTGACGTCCTTCGCAGCGAGACGCGGCCGATTGGCCGTCATGTCCCCAGTTTCCGCGTCGTGCGGGAGGCGGACCGGAACACGCCGTTCCGATCCGCCGCTTACGACGCCGCGTCTTAGAAGCTGACCCGGATGCCGGCCTTGAAGGCGCGGCCAAGCAGGTCATAGTAGGCCGTACCAAACGCCGGTTGAGGCGGCTGCTTGTCAAAGACATTATCGAGGTTGAAGAAGATTTCGCGCTTGTTCTCGTCGCCCAGATTGTAGCGAACGCCCAGATCGACGTAGGTGACGGCTGCGATCATGTTGTTGTTGATGCTATTGACCAGGGCAGGACTGTAAGCGTCCGAGTCCGGTCCGATCAGCCCCTTGTTCTGACGGCTTTCGGCGATGAAGCGCGCAGCCGCATTCACGGAAAGGCGATCCAGTTCGTAGGACACCGACGTGTTGACCAGCCATTTCGGCAGACCTGCGGTGCCCCCGAATTGAGCTCCGGTCTGGCCCGCACGGTTGATGCCGTTCGGGAACAGGGCTGAAACATCCGTCGAGGTGCGGAACTCGAAAGTCCGGGTCGCCTGAAGGTTCAAACCGACACGGCCCACCAGCCGGTCGCTGAAGTCGCCGAGATCGCGACGATAGTTGGCCTGGATATCGACGCCAGTGGTCTTGAACGCCGCGACGTTCGCGGTTGTCCCGACAACGGCCGTGATCTGACCCGTCGCGAAGTTGTTGCCTGCAAACGTGATCAGCGAACAGTAGGGCCCATTGTTGTAGACGCCACCCGGCAGGCAGTTGTTGATGACGGTCTGGGGAGAGGTCGAGGTGATCGCATCAGCAATCTCGATGTCGTAGTAGTCGGCCGACAGTTTCAGGCCCCGGATGAACTGCGGCTGATAAACCACACCAAAAGTTTGGGTCGTCGATTCTTCGGGAAGCAGGTTGGGGTTGCCCCCCACCGTCACGCCTGCCCCATTCGTGATCGGAGGGACGCCTGGCCGTGGGTCGGCCGGCAACGGCAGCGATGACGTCACGGGCGTGAACAGTTCCAGCAGGTTGGGGGCCCGGATATCGCGCGACCGGGTGGTGCGCACGGTAATCTCCGACGTCGGTTCCCAGGTCAGGCCCGCCTTCCAGGTCGTGACCTGGCCAGAGGTGCTGTAGTCAGTCACGCGGACCGCGCCGTTGAAGTCCAGCGACTGGGCAAGCGGCACGTCCCTGAGCAAGGGCACGATCGTTTCCACATAGGCTTCCGAGACAGTCTGCTCGACCCTTGGCAGGGCGCTGCCGCCCGACGTCAAAAAGCCGCCAGCCAACGAGATCGGGTCAGCCGTGACCTTGAGCGACTCGATCCGGTGTTCCACGCCCACACCGATCGACACTGGGCCCGCCCAGGTCGAGAAGGGTTCGCCCTGAAGGTTGGCGACGACCTCACGCAGACCGGATTCGCTGGTGCCCGACGCCGTGCCGAGCACATAGGCCCGGGCCTCCGCCGAGGGATTGGCACGCCCCAGGATATTCAGAGGAACGCAACCCGCCGCGCGCGCCGCGACATTGCGACAGACCGTGACGCCGCCGACGGAGATTGCGTCGATGGCGTTGCGGAAATTTGTGCTCAGAAAGTTGTTGGTGATCGTCCGGTCACTGACGTTCGACGCATAGGTGAACGCCGCGTCCCATTTCCATGTCTCGCCGAAATGGCCACGAAGACCGGTCTGGAGCCGCACCGTATCCTTGACGATATGGCTGACGTTCGGGCCGAAATCGCTGCCGATATAGCCGATCGAGATGCCGTTGGCGGGGACCAGCGCGTACTGGGCCGGGGTCAGGGCCTGTTGCAGGAAGATGTTGTCGCGGGCGATGGGCAATGCCGGCCCCGCCCCTGCGCCATCACGGCGGACCAGGATCACACCGTCGGCTGTCGCCTGGGAGACGAGCGGCTCGATGTAGGCCGAGATGTTGTCATTCAGGTCATAGGTCAGCTTGGCCAGAAAGTTGACGCGGCCGATTTCGGGCCTCAGTTGCTGTAGGTTTCGATGATTGATCCCTGCGGCGGCGTTGGCGGCCAGGGCGGCGTCCGTGAACACATCCAGCGACGTGCCCAGATTGCCGTAGAGCCCGGGCGTGAAGACTGCGGTTGTCACCGCCCCGTTGGCGCCCGGTACGAAGGCCAGGCCTCGCAGGCCCCCGGCCGTGACGATCAGACCGCCTGAGGTCGCATTGCCGAACAGAATACTGGAGTTCGGCGCGACGACGTTGGCGGCAATTCCCGAGGGGCGGACCGGGAAAGGGTTGTTGCCCACCGCCTCGCGGCCCCAATCCCGGTCATTGTAGGGGGAGGTGCCGTCGTCCTGATTGTACTCGAGGCCGGCGATGAGGTGTCCGCGTCCCTCGGCGAAAGATCTGCCCCCCGCAACACTGGCGAAATAGTTCTGGGCGTCACCGTATTCGGTCTGACCGTACTGGACCGTCGCGCGAACGCCTTCCATGCGGTCATCCAGGATGATGTTCACGACACCTGCCACGGCATCCGACCCATAGGCGGCCGATGCGCCGCCGGTCACGACATCGATGTTGCGGATAAGGGCCGTCGGGATGACGCTCAGATCGGTTGCACCCGGCGTATTGCCCTGGCCGGGGATGTTGGTCTGGGCCAGTCGTCCGCCTTCGAGCAGCACCAGGGTGCGCGCCGGCCCCAGACCTCGCAGATCAACAAGGAAGGCACCCGTATTGCCGATGCCTCCGGCGGCCGGGGTGACACCGGCACGGAACGAGGGAATGCGGTTCAGCGCGTCACCCAGGTTGACCGTCGCCCGCTCCAGCAGGACCTCGGCGCTGACGACCGTGGTCGGTGTCGGTGCCGAAAAACCGTCTCGTGCGATCCGTGATCCGGTCACCACGACATCGTCCACCGATGCCTCCTGAGGCACAGCCTCGGCTGCAGGCACAGCCTGCGCCATCGCCGCGGGTGCCAGCGCAAGCGCGCTCACGGCGGTCAGGCCAAATCTGTAGAGTGCTGAACGCATATCGGTCTCCCCTGATGTCACCTGGGCCTCGCCCGGCGGCTTTTGTCGTTGAGGTCAGAACTGACCTAGCCAATATCACCTGTCAACCAATTATTGGCTGTACCAAAATCGGCTCTGCCGCGCTTAATCATCTTACCTGTTCAAATTCAACTGATTAGGTTTAGAATGCATCCCACGCCGACACGATCGAGCGCTCCTTCACGGAAATATTTGGCATTACCAATCTGGATTTGTCCGATGAAACTGCTAGACGGCGATCAAAGATTGAGGAAACGCGATGAAGATCGAGTCGGCTAAAGTCATTGTCACCTGCCCCGGGCGAAACTTTGTGACGCTCAAGATCACGACGGATCAAGGCGTCTATGGCATCGGGGATGCGACCCTGAACGGCCGCGAGCTGTCCGTCGTGTCCTACCTTGAAGACCACGTCATTCCCTGCCTGATCGGTAAGGATCCCCGGCGGATCGAGGACATCTGGCAATACCTGTATCGAGGCGGCTACTGGCGTCGCGGTCCGGTCACCATGTCCGCCATCGCTGCGGTCGATACCGCACTGTGGGACATCAAGGCCAAGATGGCCGGAATGCCGCTCTATGACCTGTTGGGCGGCAAGAGCCGTGAGGCCGTCATGGTCTATGGCCACGCCAACGGCATCGATCTGGCCGAGACCGTCGATGAGGTCGGTCGGTATATCGACATGGGCTACCGCGCCATCCGGGCCCAGTCCGGTGTTCCCGGCATCAAGGACGCCTACGGCGTGGGCCGCGGCAAGATGTACTATGAACCCGCAGACGCCGCCCTGCCCTCCGAGACGGTCTGGGATACCCGGAAATATCTGAACTTCGTACCCAAGCTGTTCGACAAGCTGCGCGACACCTATGGGTTCGACCACCATTTGCTGCACGACGCCCACCACAGGCTGACCCCGATCGAGGCAGGCTCCCTCGGCCACCGGCTCGAGCCCTATCAGCTGTTCTGGCTGGAAGATGCGACCCCGGCGGAAAACCAGGAGGCGTTCAAGCTGATCCGTCAGCACACCACGACGCCACTCGCCGTCGGTGAGATCTTCAACACGATCTGGGACGCCAAGGACCTGATCCAGAACCAGTTGATCGACTATATCCGGACGACTGTGGTCAGGGCCGGGGGCATAACCCACCTGCGTCGAATCGCAGACTTTGCCGCGATCTGGCAGGTCCGGACCGGAAGCCATGGCGCCACCGACCTGTCCCCCGTCACTATGGGGGCGGCTCTGCATTTCGACGTCTGGGTCCCGAACTTCGGCATTCAGGAATATATGCGCCATACGCCCGAGACCGACGCGGTCTTCCCCCACGACTACACCTTCGACAAGGGCTTCCTCTATCCAGGCGAGAGGCCGGGTCACGGCGTCGATATCGACGAAGCCGAGGCGGCCAAATACCCTTACAAGCCCGCCTACCTCCCCGTCGCCCGGCTGGAAGACGGCAGTATGTGGAACTGGTAGTGACCCAGTCCCTTCGCCTTCATCCCGACCGCCTGTTCCCTGTCGATCCCGACACGCGCGGTGTGGCGCGGCGTCTGTATGCGCAGATCAGGGACCTGCCGATCATCAGCCCGCACGGGCATACGGACCCGGCGTGGTTTGCGCTGAACGAGAACTTCGCCAATCCGGCCGAGCTGCTGATCACGCCGGACCATTATGTCTTCCGCATGCTGCATTCCCAGGGGATGGCGATGGAGGATCTGGGCGTTCCGCGTGCCGACGGCGGCCCGGTCGAGACCGATCCAAGGGCGATCTGGCGGAGGTTCGCCGAGAACTATCACCTGTTCCGCGGGACACCGTCGCGGATGTGGCACGACTGGGTCTATGCCGAGGCGTTCGGCATTGATGTGCGGCTGTCAGCCGAGACGGCGGACCACTATTACGACGTCATCGACGCGGCGCTGAAGACCGAGGCCTTCCGGCCGCGCGCCCTGTTCGAGCGGTTCAACATCGAGGTGATCACGACGACCGAGTCGCCGATCGACACGCTCGAGCATCACAAGGCCATTGCGGCCTCGGGCTGGAAGGGGCGGGTCCTGACCGCCTATCGCCCCGATCCGGTGGTCGATCCCGACTATGAGGGGTTCCGCGACAATCTGAAGGTGCTGGCCGACCAGACCGGCTTCGACACGATGACGTGGGACGGATACCTGGACTCGCTGCGGGCGCGGCGAGCGTTTTTCGCGTCCATGGGGGCCACCTCGACGGACCACGGCCACCCGACCGCCTTCACCGCCGACCTGTCGAAGGCGGATGCGCAGGCCCTGTTCGCCCGCGTCTCGACGGGCCCGGCGACGCCTGCCGACGCCGAACTGTTCCGGGGCCAGATGCTGACCGAGATGGCGGCCATGTCGGTCGAGGACGGGCTGGTCATGCAACTGCATCCGGGCAGCTTCCGCAACCACTCGGCGACGGTGTTCGAGCGCTTCGGTCGCGACAAGGGCTGCGATATCCCGACCCGGACCGACTATGTGCGGGCGCTGAAACCCCTGCTGGACCGGTTCGGGTCGGACACCCGGCTGACCCTGATCCTGTTCACCCTCGACGAGACCTCCTACAGCCGCGAACTGGCCCCGCTGGCCGGGCATTATCCGGCGCTGAAGCTGGGGCCAAGCTGGTGGTTCCACGACAGTCCCGAGGGGATGCGCCGGTTCCGCGAACAGACGACCGAGACGGCCGGCTTCTACAACACCGTCGGCTTCAACGACGACACCCGGGCCTTCCTGTCGATCCCGGCCCGTCACGACGTGGCCCGGCGGATGGACTGCGGCTTCCTGGCCAAACTGGTGGTCGAACACCGGATGGAGGAGGACGAGGCGCATGAGCTGGCCCATGCCCTGACCTATGGTCTGGTCAAGGCGGCCTACAGGCTGTGAGCCGGCTGTCGGACGCTTCGCTGTCGCGCCTGCCGGCCGAGGTCGCCCGGCCCGGCTACGACCGGGCGGCGGTCAGGACCGGCGTGGTCCACCTGGGCATCGGGGCCTTCCACCGGGCGCACCAGGCGGTGGTGTTCGACGATGCCCTGGCGTCAGGCGACCTGCGCTGGGGGGTGCTGGGCGCGTCGCTGAGGTCGCCCTCGGTGGCCGAACAGCTGAACCCGCAGGACGGCCTCTATACCCTGGTGGTGCGCGACGGGGCCGAGGAGCGGCTGAGGATCATCGGGGCCGGCAAGGAGGTCATGGTGGGGCCGCAGGACCCGGCGGCGCTGGTGGCCGCCATGGCCGATGCGGACGTCCACATCGTCACCCTGACGGTGACCGAGAAGGGCTATCGCCTCGACCCGGCGACGGGCGACCTGATGCTGGACGACCCCGAGGTCGCGGCCGATCTGATCGACATCTCCAGGCCGATCACGGCACCCGGCTTCATCGTTGCGGCCCTGAAGGCGAGGAAGGCTGCGGGGCTCAAACCCTTCACCGTCATCAGTTGCGACAACCTTCCCCACAACGGCAAGCGGATCCGCGCCGGGGTGCTGGAGATGGCGCGGCGCATTGATCCGGAGTTGGCCGACTGGATCGCCGCCGAGGGGGCCTTCCCCCAGACCATGATCGATCGGATCGTGCCGGCGACGACGCCTGACGACATCGACCGGCTGGAGGCCCGCCTCGGCGTCCGCGACGAGGGCATGGTCAAGGCAGAGCCCTTTACCCAGTGGGTGGTGCAGGATCGGTTCGCCGGCGAGCGGCCCGACTTCGCCGCCTACGGCGTGCAACTGACCGAGCGGGTCGAGCCTTGGGAGGACGCCAAACTGCGTCTTCTGAACGGGGCCCATTCGGCGGTGGCCTATCTGGGGGCCCTGTCCGGGCATGCCCATGTGCACGAGGCGGTCGCGCAACCAGCCCTGCGCGCCGTGGTGCTGTGGCTGTGGGACGAGGCGCAGACGACGTTGAACCCGCCGCCGGGCCTCGACATCGCCGCCTATCGCACGGCCCTGATGGCGCGGTTCGACAACGCCGCCCTGATGCACCGGACCTATCAGATCGCCATGGACGGCTCCCAGAAACTGCCGCAGCGCCTGCTGCACACGATCGAGACCCGGCTGGCGGCGGGAGAGTCGATCGACGCCCTGGCCCTCGGCGTCGCGGCCTGGATGCGATGGCAGGACGGGGTGGACGAGGCGGGCAACCCCTATGTCGTGCAGGACCCGCTGGCCGAACAGACGGCGCGATTGCTGGCCGGGGCGGATACGGATGAGGCGAAGGTTGACGCGCTGCTCAGCCTGTCGGCCGTGTTCTCGCCCACGCTGGCGGCCGATGAGCGGTTCAGTTCCGCCTTGTCCACGGCCTATGCCGGTTTGCGGCGGGACGGGGTGCTGGGGGCGGCGAGAACGTTGTCCAACTAGACGTCAAACTCGGGTTGATGCTGTTGGCAAGAGGCCAACCTGTGCAGTTAGCAGGCCCTCCAGCAACTAGAAAGTGTGCGAAGTCAGAACCGTATCTGATTCAATATCCGTTAGATATCAAGATTTTAATCTCCAATAAAAGCAACGTTAAGCCTCCCCTGCGCGATCCAATGAGCGTTGCGTGGTCAAGCAACCGAAAGTTATATCGTCGTTAAGGGTATTACATTACGTCAGGTACGGAAGTCGCCATTTGGCTCGGAATTCGGGGGAACCAGAATGTTCGGACGCAGCAGAAAATCGGACACAACTGAAGCACGGGCTAGACGGGATCTTGAAAACAAGCTGGATTCCATCTCCCGATCGCAGGCCATCATCGAGTTCAGCCTCGACGGAACTATCCTGACAGGAAACGAGAACTTTCTGTCAGCAATGGGATACTCGGCGGCCGAGATCGTCGGCCGCCACCATAGTATTTTCATAGATCCCGTAGAGGCCGCGACCGACGGCTATCGAGAATTCTGGCAGAAACTGCGTGACGGCCAGTTCGTCTCTCAAAAATTCCGTCGCCTGGCGAAGGGTGGCCGAGAGGTATGGATACAGGCCTCTTACAATCCCGTCCTTGATGCCGACGGCAAGGCCTACAAGGTCATGAAGGTGGCCGTGGACATCACCCAGGCGGAGCAGGAAGCCGCTCGCAGGGAGGTTGCCCGCAAAAGCGCTGAGGAGACCCAACTGGATCTCGTCCGCACCCTGGCAGACAGCCTCAGTCGCCTGTCCGATGGAGATCTGACCGTGAGGATCGAGGGTGATCGGACCGGCTGTCAATCGGCGTCTAAAAGGGACCCCTTATCGGCGTGCAATAGGGACCCCCTTTTGGGGTTCGTGATGGACGTCACGAGCGCACCGCTTGCGAGGGTTGGGGCGTAGGGAGGGCGTAGCCCGACCGGAGGCTCAACCCTCGCTTGGCGTTCTTCGTGGTGGGTCAGCTGCGGTGTTTGAAGCGCCAGCTGTCGTTGCCGGTCTCGACGATGTCGCAGTGGTGGGTGATGCGGTCGAGCAGGGCCGTGGTCATCTTGGGATCGCCGAACACGGTCGGCCATTCGCCGAAGGCGAGGTTGGTCGTGACGATCACCGAGGTCCGCTCGTAGAGCTTGCTGATCAGGTGGAACAGCAACTGACCGCCCGAGCGGGCGAACGGCAGGTAGCCGAGCTCGTCGAGGACCACGACGTCGAGGCGGCAGAGGTGAGCAGCCAGCGCACCGGCCTTGCCCAGGCGGGTCTCCTCCTCGAGGCGGTTCACCAGGTCGACGGTGTTGAAGTAGCGGCCACGCGCCCCGGCGCGCACGACGTTGGCGATGATGGCCGTGGCCAAGTGGGTCTTGCCCGTGCCGGTCCCGCCGACCAGCACGATGTTGCGCCGGTTCGCCAGGAAGGAGCCGCTGTGAAGCGAGCGCACCAGTCCCTCGTTGATCGGCGTGCCGTCGAACACGAAGGCGTCGAGGTCCTTCACGGCCGGCAGCTTGGCTGCCGCCATCCGGTACCGGATGGAAGCCGCATGCCGGTGGGTCGTCTCGGCGCGGAGCAGGTCGGCGAGGATCTCCATGGTCGTACGCTTGCGCTGCAGGCCCGTGGTGACCGCTTCGTCGAAGGCGCCGGCCATGCCCTTGAGGCCCAGGCCGGTCAGGGCCGCCATCATCTCATGCCGCTGCATGCAGGCCTCGCAAGCTGTCGTAGCGGTCGCAGTCCGCCAGAGGCGGATGCCGCAGCGCCAGGTCGTCCGGTGTGACGATGCTCAGCGGCCGGGGCGGTTCGCGCCGGCGCGCCAGGATGTTGAGGATGACGTCGTCGCTGACGGTCCCGGCGGCGAGCGCCTCGCGCGCGGCAGCCTCGACCGGCTCCAGGCCGTCTTCCAGCACCGCCGCCAGCACCCGCACGAACCGGCGATCGGCCTCGTCGCCTGAGCCCAGCTTGCGGCGCAGGCGCGCCAGCGCGGGCGGCAACTCCCAGTCCTGGAACGGCGCGCCATTGCGCAGGGCCCCGGGCTTGGTCGCCAGCACCGGCAGGTAATGCCAGGGATCGTAGAGGGTCCGGTCGCGACCGAAGAACCGACGATGGTCGGCGATGACCTCTCCCTCGCAGCGCACGACGATCCGGTCGGCATAGGCGCGGACCTGCACCGTGCGTCGCCCGGCTCTGGCCATCACCGAGTAGCGGTTGCGGTCGAAGCTGATCAGGCAGGTCCCCGTCACCGCGTGTTCGCTCTCGTGGAAGCCGTCGAACGGGCCCAGCATGGGCTGCAGCGCCGGACGCTCGGCGGCCAGGGCCTGAGCGACCGTCAGGTCCTTCTGCTCGGGATGCTGGCGCAGCTCGCCCCAGCGACGGCATTCTGCCTCCAGCCAGCCGTTCAGCTCCTCCAGGCTGGTGAAGCGCAGGCGCGGCTGGAAGAACCGTCCCCGCGCCGTCTGGACCTGGTGCTCGACCTGGCCCTTCTCCCAGCCGGCCGCTGGCGAACAGGCCGTCGGTTCGACCATGTAGTGGCTCGCCATGACCAGGAAGCGCCGGTTGAACAGCCGGTCCTTGCCCGTGAACACCGTCGTCACCGCCGTCTTCATGTTGTCGTAGATCCCGCGCGTCGGCACCCCGCCGAAGAAGGCGAACGCCCGCGCATGCGCGTCGAACAGCATCTCCTGGGTCTCGCGCGGGTAGGCCCGAACATAGATCGCGCGTGACGCGCACAGTCGCATGTGCGCCACCTTCACCCGCATCGGCTTGCCCGCGATCTCCACGTCCTCGTGGCTCCAGTCGAACTGGTAGGCTTCGCCCGGCTGGAACATCAGCGGGATGAACGTCGGCGCATCGGCTACGCCCCGGCGTCGCTTCAGCCGCCACCCCGCCGCGTAGCGCCGGACCGCGTCGTACGACCCGTCGAACCCCTCGCGCACCAGCAGGTCATGGACCCGCGTCATCCGCAGCTTCTCGCGCCGCGGCCGCGCCTCGTCCTCTTCCAGCAGTTCATCGAGCCTGGCCTGGAACGGCGCCAGCCTCGGCAACGGCTGCACCGCCCGCCGATAGGCGAACTCCGCATCAGGCTCCCGGATCGCCTTGCGCACCACCTTGCGCGACAATCGAAGGTCACGCGCGATCGCCTTGATCGCCTTCCCGGACGCAAACTCGCGCCGGATCCTCAACACCGTCTCCAACACCAACATCCCGAACTCGCCGCCTGACATCCGCCAAGCCGCCACCGTTAGACCTCAGGGATGAGGGGTCCTTATTCGACGCCGATCACACCGCTAACGGGGTCCCTTTTCCACGCCGATCCACAGACCGGCACGCACAAGACCGTTCAGGATGATTTCAACGCAGCCATCGAAAGCCTCCGCGTCACCCTCGACGAAGTGTTGCAGAGCGTGGGCTCGATCCGCAGCGGTTCCGACGAGATCGCCGGGGCCTCCGATGACCTGTCCCGTCGCACCGAGCAACAGGCTGCCAGCCTGGAAGAGACTGCGGCGGCGCTGGATCAGATTACGGCCACGGTCAAACGCAGTGCCGCCGGAGCCATGCAGGCAGCGAACGTCGCAAGCGGCACCCGTTCGGACGCTGAAAAGTCCGGACTGGTGGTCCGGGAGGCGGTGATCGCCATGGGCGAAATCCAGCAGAGTTCCAACGAGATCGGCCAAATCATCGGCGTCATCGACGAAATCGCCTTCCAGACCAACCTTCTGGCCCTGAATGCGGGGGTCGAGGCTGCCCGGGCTGGGGACGCCGGTCGTGGCTTTGCAGTCGTCGCCCAGGAAGTCAGGGCTTTGGCCCAGCGATCCGCGACCGCGGCCAAGGAGATCAAGGCATTGATTTCGGCCTCGACGTCACAGGTTTCCAAGGGCGTGAAGCTGGTGGACGATACCGGCGCGGCGCTGGCAACGATCGCCGGCAGCGTCGCCGAGATGGACGGCCTGATTGCCGAGATT
The DNA here is from genome assembly GCF_027912515.1 of Brevundimonas sp. NIBR10. Lineage (NCBI taxonomy): Bacteria > Pseudomonadati > Pseudomonadota > Alphaproteobacteria > Caulobacterales > Caulobacteraceae > Brevundimonas > Brevundimonas sp. NIBR10. Next base: position 2,884,554 of record NZ_CP115464.1, on the reverse strand, counting down.
GCCGCTTCCGCGCAGGAGCAATCGACGGCGCTCGCCCAGGTCAACTCGGCTATCAATCAGATGGATCAGGTCACCCAGCAGAACGCGGCCATGGTCGAAGAGACGACGGCCGCCGCTGGAATCCTGCAATCTGAAACGGGCCAGCTGGCTGGACTGGTCAAACGGTTCAATACCGGGTCAGCCCTCGCGGGCCATGGTTCCATCAACAACCCGGTCCTGGAAGCGCGCGGCCGGATCGAGGCGTTTGCAAGGGCGAGCGCACCTTCCATTCCCGCAAGGCGAGCTGCGCCACGATCGGTCGGCAATACCGCGCTGAAAGCTTCCGAATGGGAGCAGTTCTAGATGTCGCCGCTTTCTATCGACGCTGCCGGTTCCGGCGGCATGCTGGAGTTGATCTCGTTCGAGATCGGGGGTCAGGAATACTGTATCGACGTCCGTTCGGTACGGGAGATCAGGGGCTGGACCCCCACGACGCCGATGCCTCAGACGCCGGACTATGTTCTGGGCGTCATCAACCTGCGCGGGGCGGTCATGCCTGTGCTGGATCTGCGTTGCCGCCTGGGTCTCGGACGGACCGAGCCGACATCGCGCCACGTCATCGTGGTGGTCCAGCATGATACGCGCATGGCCGGCATGCTTGTGGACGGCGTGCAGGAAACCTTCCAGTTGGCCGCCAACCTGCTCCAGGACCCGCCCGTGATGGGCTCCGACGCCAACGAGCAATTCGTCGATGCCATCATTCCGATGGAAGGACGAATGCTGTCCCGATTGGTGGTCGAATCACTGTTGCCCCAGGCGATAGCTCAGGCTGCCTAGTGCCAGACTGACATCGGGCGGACGGCCGCTTCCAAATCACTGGCAGAACCATGAAGGTCCGACGGATCGCCGGGTGTTGCACGTCAAGCCTTATCGGCCCGCGGGGTGAACCGGGCGACCAGATCATAGGCTTCACCCGGAAACGTCAGACGGACGTGGGTAACCGGGTCATGGCCTCGCCAGGTTCGCCTTTGCAGGCAAAGGCAGGCGACCGACGTCTCGATCAACAACCGTTTGGCCGTCGCCCTGGACGGATTGACCGCGCTGATTCTGTGCTCAGCCTCTGTCCACGGGACCGCACCCAGAAGCCAGGCACCGGGAGGCGTTATTCCGAAATCAACCCGCTCCGCGTCAGGCGCGGCGCCCAGACTGATCAGGCGAGCTTCATGGGCAAACGGTCGTCCGCTGGCCAGATGCAGACATTCCAGCACGAGCACCGGCCCCGACACCGCCCGGTCCAGTGCCTCGTCGTCATCCTGACTGGAGACCCTGATCGTTCGCGACAGGAGTTCATAGCCGTAGGGGTCGCCACGGCTCATGATCTCGGTCTGGATGTCCGGGATATCCAGAACCGCCGAATGAACGGGCGGCCGGGCGACGAAGGTTCCGGCACGGCGACGACGCACGATCAGGCCCTCATCCACCAGTGGCCCCAAGGCCTTGCTGACCGTCATCCGTGAACAGCCGTACTGGACCATCAGGTCGTGCTCGGTCGGGATCCGATATCCAGGCGGCCACTGACCCGACAGAATCCGTTCCGCGATTTCGGACCGGATCCGCCTGTGCAACGTCGGCTCGGCCGGCGTCATGCGTCGCTCAGCACCCGGGACAGCGCTCTGGCGTAGCCGCGGACAATGTCAGGGCGAGCGACGTGGCGCCCCTCCTTGACGACCTGCCGCCCCCGCCGCCAGACGGCGTCGATCGATCCGTCGCCAGTCACGAATATCCAGTGATCCAGAGCGTGGTCTCCAGGCGGGGCGGCGCTGCCGTCCGGAGCGGCCAGGGCGATGATGTCCGCGACCTGACCCTCGCCAAGGCCGGCGATGACGTCGGCTCCCGTGGCCTGTGCGCCGCCGGCCAGCGCGTCCCGCACCATCGCTCCGCCGGTGGAGCCGCCTGCCGGGTCGGCCATGACGTTGCGCGACCGCTGTAACAGCCGCTGGGAATATTCGAGCATCCGCAGTTCCTGGCCGGCGCTGATGGACACATTGGAATCCGACCCCACGCCCCAGACACCTCCCGCCGCCAGATAGTCCGCCGCCGGGAAGACCCCGTCGCCCAGATTGGCCTCCGTGATCGGACACAGGCCCGCGACCACACCGCTGGCCGCCATGCGCTGGAGTTCGCCGGGCGAAGTGTGTGTGGCGTGGACCAGGCACCAGCGGCGATCGACCTCGACCGTGTCGAACAACAGGTCCACGGGCCGCACGCCCGACCAGGCCAGACAATCCTCGACCTCCCGAACCTGTTCGGCGATGTGGATATGGATCGGCCCGCGAGACATGCCGCACACAGCGCGCAACTCTTCGCCCGTCACGGCGCGCAGACTGTGGGGGGCGACGCCGAGAACGGCGTCAGGCAGGTTTGAGGTCGCGCGACCGCTTTCCTGAAGCAGACGCTGAAAGCCGTCCAGGTCATTGACGAACCTGCGTTGTGCCTCGACCGGTGCCGCACCGCCAAACGCGGAGTGGGCGTAGAAGACCGGCAGCAGGGTCAGAGCGATCCCCGTCTGCTCGGCAGCCGCCGCGACGGCCTCAGCCATCTCGCCCGGATTGGCAAAGGGCCGGCCGTCGATGTTGTGATGCAGATAGTGGAACTCCGCCACGCGGGTGAACCCGCCCTCCAGCATCTCGGCAAAGGCCATGGCCGCGATGGCCGCGACCTCATCGGGTCTCAGCCGATCGACGAACCGGTACATGGTCTCGCGCCAGGTCCAGAAGCTGTCCCTTGACGAACCGCGAACTTCCGCCAGCCCCGCCATACCGCGCTGAAACGCATGGCTGTGGAGATTGGCCAGCCCCGGTAGCCCTGTCGCATGGACCGAGTCATCGGGCGCGGCGGCGACGTCGGTCACGATACTGTCGATCAGTCCGTTGCGAAGGCCTATGCGGACCGACCGGGCCCATCCTGTGTCCAGCAGGGCCTGTTCAAACCACAGCCAGGCCGGCGGTGAGGCGGTATCCGGTCCGGCTATCGGTGTATCGACTGTCACTGGACAATCCTCATCGCTCTGCAATATGTCTATACAATATCGAGCCGGTCGCCTAGCGATTCCTGTCTCGAAACAGGAGGGCTGAGGGTGGATTGCGATCGCGTCTGGACCAATGCCCGGCTCGCGTCCCTGGCTCCCGGGCGACCGGGGCTCGGCGTCGTCGACCACGGCCTCGTGGCATCGCGGGACGGCCGCATCCTGTATGCCGGTCCGGCGCAGGACGCCCCCGCCCTTAACCCCGCCAACATCGACGATTGCGCCGGTCGCTGGATCACACCGGGGTTGATCGACCCCCACACCCATCTGATCCACGGCGGCGACCGTGCGCATGAGTTCCAACTGCGTCTTGCCGGTGCGACCTATGAAGAGATCGCACGCGCGGGCGGCGGCATCGCCTCTACGGTCAAGGCCACGCGGGCGCTCGACGAGGCGGGTCTGATCGCCACCGCCCTGCCCCGCCTCGATGCCCTGATCGCCGAGGGTGCGACGACTGTCGAGATCAAGTCGGGATACGGCCTGTCGCTGGAGCATGAGCGACGTATGCTTCTGGCCGCCCGCCGCCTGGGCGAACTCCGGCCCGTGTCGATCAGCACGACGTTCCTCGGCGCCCATGCCCTGCCGCCCGAGTTCGCGGGCGACGCCGATGGCTATATCGATCTGGTCTGTCGCGAGATGATCCCGACCCTTGCGGCCGAGGGCCTGATCGACGCAGTGGACGCGTTCTGCGAAGGCATCGGCTTCACCCTGGACCAGACCCGCCGGATTTTCGACGCCGCACGCGCCCACGGCCTGCCCGTCAAGCTGCACGCCGAACAGTTGTCGAACCAGCATGGCGCTGCGCTGGCAGCCGAGTTCGGAGCCCTGTCCGCCGATCATCTCGAATATCTCGACGATGCCGGGATCGCCGCCATGGCAAAGTCGGGCGTCGTCGCAACCCTGCTGCCGGGTGCTTACTACTTCATGCGCGAGACACACCTGCCCCCGATCGCAGCCCTGAGGACCGCGGGCGTGCCGATGGCCCTCGCCACCGACTGCAACCCCGGCACCTCGCCCCTGACGTCGCTGTTTCTGACGATGAACATGGCGGCGACCCTGTTCAGGATGACGGTCGAGGAATGCCTGGCCGGGGTCACCCGCGAAGCCGCCCGCGCGCTAGGCCAGATCGACAACGTTGGCACGCTGGAGGTCGGAAAACGGTGCGACCTCGCGATCTGGGATATCGAACGACCGGCCGAACTGGTCTATCGCATGGGCCTCAACCCGCTCCATGCCCGCGTCTGGAGAGGCCAATGACCGCAGCGCCCGCCATCGAACACATCGTGATGCGCCCCGGCGAGGTCAGCCTGACCGACTGGCGCGCCATCTATCGCGGCGCATCCGCGACCCTGCACCGCGACGCCGCCGAGCCGATCCGGGCCAGCGCCGCTGCCGTCGAACGCATCCTGGCGCGTAGTGAGCCGGTCTATGGGATCAACACGGGCTTTGGAAAGCTGGCCGGGATCCGGATCGAGGCCGGCGACCTGGCGACCCTGCAACGCAATATCGTGCTGTCCCACGCGGCGGGCGTCGGCGAGCCGTCACCGACGCCGGTCATCCGCCTGATGCTCGCGCTGAAACTGGCCAGCCTGGCCCAGGGCGCGTCGGGCGTGCAGCCTGCGACCATCGCCTTGCTGGAGGCCCTGATCGTGCGGGGCCTGACGCCCGTCATTCCCTGCCAGGGCTCGGTCGGCGCGTCAGGCGACCTCGCCCCTCTCGCCCATATGGCGGCTGCGATGATCGGCGTCGGGGAGATCGAGGTCGACGGCGTCCGCAGGCCGGCCACCGACGCGCTAGCCGCAGCCGGTCTGGCCCCATTGACGCTGGGTCCGAAGGAAGGACTGGCGTTGTTGAACGGCACCCAGTTTTCGACGGCCAATGCGCTCGCGGCCCTGTTCGGTGCCGAGGCCCTGTTCCAGAGCGCCCTGGTCACAGGTGCCCTGTCCACCGAGGCGGCCAAGGGTTCGGATACGCCATTCGATCCGCGCATCCACACCCTGCGTCGCCACGTCGGTCAGATCGAGACCGCCGCTGCCCTGCGCACACTCATGAACGGCTCGGCCATCCGCGCCTCCCATGCCATCGACGACGAGCGGGTTCAGGATCCCTATTGCCTGCGTTGCCAACCTCAGGTCATGGGGGCCGCGCTCGACGTCCTGCGTCAGGCGGCGACGACGCTGTCGATCGAGGCCAACGGCGTCAGCGACAACCCCCTGATCTTCCCGGACACCGACGAGGCCCTGTCCGGCGGCAATTTCCACGCCGAGCCCGTCGCCTTCGCCGCCGACATGATCGCCCTGACCATCTGCGAGATCGGTTCGCTGTCGGAACGCCGTATCGCGATGCTGGTGGACCCTGCCCTGTCGGGTCTGCCCGCCTTCCTGACCGCCCGACCAGGCCTCAACTCCGGCTTCATGATCCCGCAGGTGACCGCCGCCGCCCTGGTGTCAGAGAACAAGCAGAAGGCCTATCCGGCCAGCGTCGATTCCATTCCGACCTCGGCCAATCAGGAGGATCACGTTTCCATGGCCGCTCACGGCGCGCGCCGCCTGCTGGCCATGGTCGAGTCCGCCAACGCGGTCGTCGCCATCGAACTGCTGGCCGCCGTCCAGGGATGCGACTTCCACCGCCCGCTGACGTCAAGCGCGGCGCTGGAAGCGGTCCGGGGCACTCTTCGAGATCAGGTTCCCCATCTGGATGAGGATCGCCATTTCCATCCTGACATAGACGCAGCGCTCGGCCTCGTGCGGTCGGGCAAGGTCGTCGCGGCGGCGGCTCATGCCCTCCCGGGGGTCTGCTGATGGACTGGCTGGAGGTCCATCGCGGGGACGCCCCCCTGATCGTCAGCCTGCCCCACACGGGCTTCGACCTTCCGCCTGAGCTGGCAGACGCCTTCGTCTCGCCGTGGCTGGCGACCCGTGATGCCGACTGGTGGATCGACAGGCTCTATGATTTCGCGAGAGATCTCGGCGCGACCACCATCCGCACGCGCCTGAGCCGGAGCGTCATCGACGTGAACCGCGATCCATCCGGAGCCTCCCTCTATCCCGGCCAGTTCACGACCGGCCTTTGCCCGACCGAGACGTTCGACGGAGAGGCCCTGTACGCTGGCGCTTCGCCGACGGCGGCCGAAATTGCGCATCGTCGAACGGTCTGGTTCGACCCCTACCACGCCGCCTTGACCGACGAGATCGACCGACTGCGCGGCCAGCACAAGCGCGTCGTTCTCTATGACGCCCACTCGATCCGTTCGGTTGTGCCGTCGCTGTTCGAGGGCGTGCTGCCCAATCTGAACATCGGCACGAATGGCGACGTCTCCTGTGACCCGGACTTGACCCGCGCAGTCGAGGCCGCCTGCGACGCCGGTCCCTTCAGCCGCGTCACTAACGGGCGGTTCCGCGGCGGCTGGATCACCCGTCACTACGGCGAGCCTGACGAGGGCGTCCACGCCATCCAGATGGAACTGGCCTGTCGCGGATATATGGACGACCCGGCCGAGGCCCCCACGTCCGCGACCTGGCCCTCCCCCTACCGTCTCGAACAGGCGGCACCGATGCGGGCTGTCCTGACCGATGTTCTCACCGCCTGCCTGACCTTCGCCCGCGCCGGGAGCCCGTCATGAACCGCAACGACCCCACCCGCGTCATCCGCGCCGCCACCGGTCCCGACCGCACCTGCAAGAGCTGGCTGACCGAGGCCGCGCTGCGGATGCTGATGAACAACCTCGATCCCGACGTCGCAGAACGGCCTGAGGAACTCGTCGTCTATGGCGGCATCGGCCGTGCGGCCCGCGACTGGAAGAGCTTCGACACCATCGTCGAGACCCTGCGCCGGCTTGAGGACGACGAGACTCTGCTGATCCAGTCGGGCAAGCCGGTCGGGGTCTTCCGCACCCACGCGGATGCACCACGCGTCCTGCTGGCCAACTCCAACCTCGTGCCGCACTGGGCGACGTGGGAGCATTTCAACGAGCTCGATCGCAAGGGCCTGGCCATGTACGGCCAGATGACGGCCGGGTCCTGGATCTACATCGGTGCCCAGGGCATCGTTCAGGGCACCTATGAAACCTTCGTCGAGATGGGTCGCCAGCATTACGGCGGAGACCTGTCGGGCCGCTGGCTGCTGACGGCGGGTCTCGGCGGCATGGGCGGTGCCCAGCCCCTCGCCGCGGTCATGGCGGGGGCATCATGCCTGGCCGTCGAGTGCGATCCCTCCCGCATCGCCATGCGGCTGCGCACCGGCTATCTGGATCGGGCGACCGAGAACCTCGACGAGGCCCTGGCCCTGATCCGAGCGGCCTGCGAAGCAAACACGCCGATCTCTGTCGGACTGCTGGGCAATGCCGCCGAACTCCTGCCCGAGTTGTTCCGGAGCGGCGTTCGGCCTGACCTGTTGACCGATCAGACCTCGGCCCACGATCCGATCAACGGCTATCTGCCCAGGGGCTGGACGCTGGACCGATGGACGGCCATGCGCGCCCAGGCCCCGGATCAGGTCGAGGCGGCCGCCCGCGCATCGATGGCCGAACACGTCCAGTCCATGCTTGATTTTCAGGCGGCGGGCGTCCCCACGGTCGATTACGGCAACAACATCCGCCAGATGGCCAAAGAGGCGGGCGTCACGAATGCCTTCGACTTCCCCGGCTTCGTCCCGGCCTATATCCGCCCCCTGTTCTGTCGAGGCATCGGTCCGTTCCGCTGGGTGGCCCTGTCCGGCGATCCCGAGGATATCGCCAGGACCGACGCCAAGGTGAAGGAACTGATCCCCGACAATCCGCACCTCCACAACTGGCTCGACATGGCCGCCGCCAAGATCAAGTTCCAGGGCCTGCCCGCCCGAATCTGCTGGGTCGGTCTGGGCGACCGCGACCGGCTGGGCCTTGCCTTCAACGAGATGGTGGCGTCGGGCGAGCTGAAGGGTCCTATCGTCATTGGCCGCGACCATCTGGATTCAGGCTCCGTCGCCTCGCCCAACCGCGAGACCGAGGCCATGCGCGACGGTTCGGATGCGGTCTCCGATTGGCCCCTGCTGAACGCCCTGCTCTCGACGGCATCGGGCGCGACCTGGGTGTCGCTCCACCACGGCGGCGGGGTCGGCATGGGCTTTTCCCAGCATGCCGGTCTGGTCATCGTCTGCGACGGGACGGAGGCGGCTGCGAAGCGGATTGCGCGTGTCCTCTGGAATGACCCGGCGACGGGCGTGATGCGCCACGCCGACGCGGGCTATGACATCGCCTTGAACACGGCACGCGAGCAAGGACTGGACCTGCCCGGCATCCTGGGATGACCACAACCATACTGCGGGCCGCCGACCGTATCGCCATGCCGTGGAAGAACGGCGGAGGCGTCACTCGCGAGGTCGCCGTCTGGCCTCCAGAGGCGGGACTCGATGATTTCGACTGGCGCATCAGCATGGCGGAGGTCGGTGAACCCGGCGCATTTTCTCTGTTCCCCGACGTGGACCGCTGCCTGACCGTGATCGAGGGATGCCTGCACCTGACGTTCGACGACGAGACCTCCGTTCCGCTAGATGCGCAGTCGGAGCCCTGGGACTTTCCAGGTGACCGGGCCTGTCACGGCCAGCCCATAGGTGGACCGGTGCTGGACCTCAATGTCATGTGGCGACGCGGTCGGTTTCGATCCCAGGTCAAGCGGGTGTTGGACATGACGTGGCGCCCGACAGGTGTCGCCTCACTCCTGATTGCCTTTGCACCACTGACAATCGCCGACGACCGTGTCTCGGCCGGGACAAGGCTTGGGCCGATGGATGCATGGCTTTGCCACGACCCTTCCACGCCCATCGATTTGGTAATCGACGGCCCGGCGCTCGCCATCGAGATCCAGGCCTTGTGACCACACCTCAGCCTGCTCATCTCGAATAGGCCGGCGCGTTACTTCGAGGCAGCTGCGGTCCTGCGTCGGGCGTAGACCAGAACTTCGGGTCCACGGCGTCCGGATTGCCTGATCAGCGAGCTTACGATCCTTTGACGCGTGTCACCGACCTGGACCTCTGAGGTCACCCGAAAGAAGTTCGAGGTGAAGCCGACGCCGGGCGGGGCGTAGATGTCCCTGCGTGCCAGATCCTGGGGCGTCAGCACCCCCCGGTTCCTTTGCCGCGTGCGAACCAGCAGACCCGCGGTCATGGGGCTATCGAACAACACGGCTATCATCCGCTCGTCCGCAGTATTCAGGTTGATGCTGGTATCCAGAGGCAGAACGGTGATTAAGGGTCGCAGCGCCGCGATCTCGGCCACCGTGAGGCCGACGGTGCTTAGTTGATCCAGATTGGCCAGAGGACCGCTGGCCCTCACGAGGGCGATGATCGGCGTACGCAGGGCCGGACGCAGACCGACGGCGGCCAGAATCTTGCCCAGTCGCTCTTCGGTCACCAGTCCACCGTTCGCCACGGTATTCAGATTGAACCGGGCCTGGTCGTCGGTGATGGTCAGGCTGAAGGTCCCGCCCTCGATGGCGATGTCCTGCTCCCGAATCGCGGCCCAGGGTTCGGCCGAGTTGTCCGTCTCGGGCGCGGTCGCGGCGTCGCGGCGCAGTGCCGTGACCGCAGAAAGCTCGCCCGATCGCGCGATCACCCCCGCCTGTGACGCCTCGCGCAGCCGCACCGTTCGGTCGATGGCATCCGACTGGGACGAGACCATCAGCAGCACGACCAGGGCGGACAGGGCGACGATGAAGAGCACATTGACCAGGATCAGCCCCGACCGCGCCTCGCGTGATTGTGGACGCGACATCAGGGCAGCCTCGGCAGTTCCACGACGCGACGCAGGGGCCCGCTCAGCCCCCCGCCGTCGGGGGCCAGGATCAGGGTCGCCTCGATGGCGCCCGGCCGTTCAGGCGACAGGCCTGCAGCCAGAGCCAAGGCTGGCGTTGGCACCACCCAGGCACCGGCCGGGTCCAGAAAGCGCAGGCTGATCCCCGATACTCCGCGGATCAGCACCTGCTCGCCGCCTGCCCCGGCCTGACGGACCAGATCGCGACCTTTCACGCCATATCGCACCGCCATCGTACCGCCCGCAGCCGCAGCGGGCGCGCGCTGGAACGCGATGGAGTCCGCAGTGATGACGACCGGGGCCGGCGTCATCGACTCGAAGTCCAAGGTCATCAGGTACATGGCCCGCTGGAGTTGAGCCAACTGCTCCAGCCGGCCGTCCAGCCTCTCCTGTGTCCGGATGATCCCGCTCAGCATCGCGAATCCGGCCAGCGAGATCAACGCGAACAGGGCCATGGCGACCAGCAGTTCGATCAGGGTGAACCCGTTGGCGACCGCTCGCTTTCGGGCATGCCCCTGGGTCATTGTCCGGTCGCGCGTGCGACCACGCGCGTTGCTCCCTGCGAAACCACCTGGATCGCCAGTTCACGGGCGCAGCCGCCGTCTGCGGTGAAGCGCACGGCGCCGAGTGCGCCCTGGAATCCTTCGGGTGCCAGCAATCCGTCGCGGCTCACTCGTCCCGCCGCATCCAGACGTCGAACGACGCCCGCGGCATCGAACGCCAGGGCCGCGAGCAGGCCCGGCGCACTGCTGTGCCTGGCCTCATAGGTCTGGGCGAAGCTGGCGAAGGCGGCGGGATCGGGTGCGGCGAACCATGCCCCCTCGACGGTGCCGAGGACAGCCCCTGTTCCCTCCGACCAGGACGACGGGCCCAACAACTGGATACCCAGTTCCACGATCCGCCCGCACACCTCGATCGTTGCCGGATCGGAACGGCAGGCCAGCACCGCGTCCGGCAAACTCCCGCCCGACGCCGTGCTCAGCAGGCCGGCCAGCCCCTCGCCTGCACCTAGGAGGCCGGCGATATCCGCCTCGAAGACTTCCACGCCGAGCCTGGACGCATGGGCGCGGGCGGCTGTGAGGGACTGAACAGACCATGTCTCAGCGTCGGTCAGGATGGCGATGCGGCGAACGCCACGACTGCGGGCATAGGCCAAGATTGCCGACACACCCTGGGATGCCGTTATGCCCATGCTGAAGGCACCCGTCGCGCGAACCGCAGCATCGTTGGAAAAAGCCAGGACCGGCCGACCCGCAGCAGCCGCTGTGACGGAGTCGACCTCCGCCGCAAAGACGGGGCCCATGATCAGGCCGATGCCGGCAGCGACGGCGCGGCCGGTTGCCAGAGCTGCACCCTCGGCCGTACCACCCGTGTCCAGCACGAGAAATTCGGGCTGTTTTCGATCTGCGGGCTGCGCCAGGGCGGCCGCCCGTGTCATGCTGACCGCAAGGTCGGCGGATGCGCCGGTCAGAGGCAACAGCAAAGCCGTCCGGGGCGGAGTTTCCGCCGCCCAGGCCGACATTGGAGACACCAGAGATGCCAACCCTGCTGCTGTCGAGAGGCCGAGCCAGCGACGTCGATCGAGTGTCATTTCAGTCCGTCCTCGCCGATCGGCTGCGTCGCATGGGGCCGATGACGTTCACGATCATCGGCCTGGTCACGTTCCTGCTGGCGCTTGTCGTCACCATGCCTGCCGCCATGCTTTTCAAGCTCGCCGGTATGAATGCACCAGACGCGGTGGGCACGATCTGGAAAGGCGAGGCCGCCATAGGAGACCAGACCGCCGTGTCCTGGCGCGTGCGCCCGGTCAGTTCTCTTCTGCGATTCGGGATCGTCAGTGACGTGCAGATGCGGGGCGGCACGACGGATCTGGTCGCGACCGGCCTGTGGCGTCCGGGCGCTGTGAGGCTTGAGGAGATGTCGGGGCTGGCCGGGCCGGGCCTGACCGACACCCTGACCGGGGACCTGCCCATCCGGTGCGATCTGACCTTCGTCGTCGATATGGACCGGATCGTCCTGGCCGGTCGCCGATCCGGTGCCGAGGGCCGCGTCCGCAGCGGACCTGGGTCGTGTTCGGCGCGCGATCTTGTCGGGGCGGGCTCGCTGCCGGTCCCCGCAATGACTGGGCAATCAACCATGGACGTCAACGGCACATCGGCCTGGCTTTCGTCAAGCAGCGCACAGGGCCGCCTCGCCCAGTTGACGATCGATCGGCAAGGCCGGCTGAAAGTCACTGTGCTGGACGCCGGTGCCGCGATCCTGCCGGCACTGATCGGGCGGCCGGTCATGGAAAGCCAGCTCTGACCCACCCTACATCCCCGCCAGATTGTTCAGATTGACGATCGGCATCAGGATCGCCAGCACCAGCAGCAGCACCACGCCGCCCATGAACAGCAGGATGGCCGGCTCGACCAGGGCGACCAGTGTGGCGCTGAGCGCTTCGGTGTCGGCGTCCAGATCACGGGCGGCACGGCCCAGGGCGTCGCCGAGGCGGCCGCTGGCCTCTCCGCTGGCGACGACGGCGATCAGCATGGGAGGGAAACAGTCGGCCTCGGTCATGGCGCGTTGCAGACTGGCCCCCTCGCGAACCCTCGCGCCGACCAGCCTGGCTCGCTCCCGCAGCCAGGCGTTGGGTGTCACGGCGGCAGCGGAGTTGACGGCATCCACCAAGGGAACACCGCTGCCGATCAGGGTCGCCAGACTGCCGGCAAACCGCGCGGCGTTCAGCTGAAGGCTGAACCGTGAGGTCGGGGGGCGGCGGGCGATGAAGCGGGCGAGCCGTATGCTGTTTGCCTCTACGGCCAGCCAGCGCTGGGCTGCGACCGCTCCGACCAAGGCCAGCAGCCCTGCTATCCAGCCAAAGCTCTGAATCCCGGCGCTCAGCCCGATCAGCAGACGGGTCAGCAACGGCAGCTGGACCCCGCGTGAAACGAACACCCGGGTGATGTCGGGCACCACGAAGACCAGCATCAGACCGATGATCAGGACCGACACCAGGGCCAGCAATGCCGGATAGATCAAGGCCAGCTGGACCTTCTTCTGCGATCGCTCGCGACGTTCGACGAAGTCGGTCAGATGCGACAGCACCTCCTCCAGTCGCCCCGACTGCTCACCTGCGGCGACGGAGGCGCGATAGAAGGCGGGGAAGACCCGGGGGTGTTCGCCGAGGGCTGAGGCAAAGCTGCGACCCTCCAGCACCGCACTGCGGACCCCGTTCAACACCGGGCCCTCGGGACGGTTCGCGTTCTGGACCCCGAGGATACGCAGCGCCTCCTCGATGCGGATGCCGCTGCCGATCATGGTCGATAGCTGACGCGTCAGGGCGGCCAGGGCGCGGGCGCCGACGCGCGGACGGAACAGATCGGTCAGGAATGAGGCTCCGCTCGACCGCCCGGCGTCGGTCGCTGAAGCGGTTGGGATCACCTCTGTCGGAATAAGGCTCCGCTCGCGCAATGCACGTCGGGCACCGGCCAGGCTGGCCGCTTCGATCACGCCGCGTTGCGCCTTGCCGCCGCCGTCGAAGGCCTTGAAGCTGTAGGCCGGCATGGGGTCAGCTCTCGTCCTGCACGACGCGCAGGACCTCCTCGATCGTGATCAGGCCCTCCAGGATCTTGGCGGCTCCGTCCTCGATCAGGCCGGTGCCGGAGCGCCGCGCCGCGCGGGTCAGGTCTGCCTCGGACGCGCCGTCGTGGATAAGCGTCTGGAAGGCCTCGTCGACCTCGACGACCTCATAGATGCCCAGCCGGCCCTTGTAGCCCTCATCGCGGCATTCGGCACAGCCGCGCGCGCGCCAGACCGTAGCCCCGACCGGTACCGCGCCGCCGAGCAGGTCGTGGTCGGACTGGGTCGCCGGATGCGGGACCCGGCAATGCGGACAGACGCGGCGCACCAGCCGCTGGGCCACCAGACCGACCAGCATCGGCGCCAGCAGATAGCGCTCGACCCCCATGTCGATCAGCCGCGTGACGCTGCCCACCGCGCTGTTCGTATGCAGGGTCGAAAGCACCAGGTGACCGGTCATGCTGGAACGCACGGCGACCTCGGCGGTCTCGTGGTCGCGGATCTCGCCGACCATGATGACGTCTGGATCCTGGCGCAGGATGGCCCGCAGGCCTCGGGCAAAGGTCATGTCGATGCGGGCGTTGACCTGGGTCTGGCCGATCCCCTCCAGTTCGTACTCGACCGGATCCTCGATCGTCATGATGTTGCGGCGGCGATCATTGAGCCGGGTCAGGGCAGCATAAAGGGTCGTCGTCTTGCCCGAGCCGGTTGGGCCGGTGACCAGGACGATGCCGTGCGGCCGGGCGATCATCCGCTCGATGGCCTCAAGGTCGCGAGTCCGCAATCCCAGCCGAGTCAGATCCAGCCGTGTCGCATCCCGGTCGAGCAGTCGCATGACGACCCGCTCGCCATGCTGGGAAGGAATAGTCGAAACACGGACGTCGAGATCCAGCCCACCGACCCTCAACTTGACCCGTCCATCCTGGGGCACGCGTTTGTCGGCGATGTCGAGGTGGGCCATGACCTTGACCCGGCTGACCAGCAGCGGTGCAAGGGCCCGATCCGGCTGGATCATGTCGCGCAGGACACCATCCACCCGGAACCGCACCACGACCCGCTTTTCCTGGGTCTCGATGTGAATGTCCGAGGCCCCTTCCCTCACCGCCTCGAGCAGCAGGGCGTTGATCAACCGGATGACCGGCGAGTCGTCGCGCTGATCCAGCAGGTCATCCACGGCCGCAGCGGAATCCGCCAGGGCGGCCAGATCGTCGCCGGAGGCCACGGTGAAGTCCGCCGACTGTCCGGCCAGGCTGCGGTAGCGCTCGCGCAGGGCCAGATCGAAGGGCCCGTCATCCAGCGGCGTAAAGGGGATCGCCGAACCGAACAGCCGCTGGACCTCCAGCAGCGCCTCCAACGCCAGGGGGCGACGGTGAACACAGGTCGGGCCGGTCGGCGTATCGACGATCATCACCCCGTTCTGGCGGGCGAACGCATAGGTCAGCTCGGGCGGGCCGGGCCGAACCTCGATGATGTCTTCGACGATCAGTTCGGTCATGGGCGGGTCAGGGTCAGGCGGGCATTCACGACCCCGGGCGAGGTCTGCCGTTCGATTTCCGCGCTCTGCGCCATCACGCCCTGCTCACGTTCCAGTCGATCGATCCAGGTCATGAGGGCGACGAAGTTCACACTTTCGAGGGCGACGACCGTCGTCTCGCCCTGCTCGGCGATCTCGCGGATCGGCAGGGCCGCTTCTGCGGCGGTCATCGTCGCCACGGTTTGGAGCGATCCGCCGGCGATCTTGCCCGTCGTTGGCCTCAGATTGGGACCGGCAGCGCGGAGCCGGACCTCCAGCGCGTCGAAAAGGGCAATCTCGGCCCTCGCTTCGCGCCGAACCTCGATCAATGGCCTGGCGATGCCGTTGATGATGACAGCGAGCGCGAGGAGGACGGCGAGGCCGCAGAGCAGCAGGCGCTCGCGCGGCTGGCGTTCGCTCCACCAGGACCGGCCTCGCACAATCCAGACATCGACACCACGACCGGCGTTCAAGAAGGCCACGGTCACGCTGGCGCTCCGGCGGAAATCACGATCCGGTCGCGAGCCTTGCCGCCCTCGACGGTCGCCCCGCCGGACACCGGGCTGAGCCCGGCACCGGCCAGCGCGCTGTGGGCCTGTTGCAGGGCCGCCGGATCGGCAGCCTCCAGTGCCAGGGTCAGACCGGCTTCGCCAGCATAGCCCACGGAGGTCAGGGTCACCGAAGGACCCAGGGGTTGCAACGCCCGTGCGGCTCGGCCCAGCAGAGGGGTCAGACCCGACGGAGCCACGGGCGGGCGTGGCAACATCGCCTCAGCCGTCACCGCCAGGTCGCCGCCGGGCGGCCCTCCGGCCTGCGTCACCAGGGTGGCCACGGACGCCCTCTTCTCATCGGCCGACCGCATCAGGCCCAGGGTGTCGATGGTCAGCAGGCCCGCGTGCGCGATCAGACCCAGAACCACGACGAGTGCCGCCTGACGCAACCAGGACCGGTTGGTCGAAACGGTCGCATAGGCCCCCTGACGCAGGTTCAAAGGCACGGTCCCGGCCATTACGGGCCAGACCATAAGCCCGTCGTCCATCCGGTCGTGGGCAATCCCGGCCGGCAACGGCTCACCATAGGAAGACAGTAGCGGACGACCCGCCTGGTGCCAGATCATTTCCAGCGCGCTGACCGGGATCGCAAAAGCCGATCCGTCCCCCGTGCGGACGAGAGCGCGCGCGCCCAGCAAGGCGATCGACCAGGCGTCGGCAGCCGGGATCGGCAAGGCCAGGGCGTCCGGAACCATGGCAGCCTGGCTGAGGTCAGCCTCGGCGGAGGCGCACCATGCCGCCATGCGATCGTGACGCACGACGCCAGCAAGATAGCGCCCCGGCGCCACGGCTTCGCCCAAGGCAGTGTGCGACAGTTCCGGCGACTCCGCGATCCTGTCCTCGATAACGAAGGGCAAGGCAGCGGCCCTCTGGGCACGCCCCGGCATCGGAAGGTCGAGCACAAGCACCCGGACGTCTTCGGTCGGGACCAGGATAACGGGCGCACCCGCCCAACTTACATTCACCAGAGCCAGACCTTCATGGCTAAACTGCCAGACGCCCTTGATAGACCCGCTATTGTGAAGGTTTTTTGGCCCATCTGGACTTTTCAGGTCAGGCATCATAGCCCCCGAGGCTGGGTAGATGGTGGTCATGATGTTACGAACGCCAAAGCGTCGGCGAGACAATTCCTGGACGGTCCATAGCCGAGAATCTGCGTCGAGGTCAGGCTTTACTCTGATCGAGATGATCGTGGTGCTGGCGATCATCGCCGTGGTCGCGCTCATGATCCTGCCCAATATCATCGGTCGTCCGGATCAGGCGCGGGTGACCGTGGCCAAGACCGATCTGCGCGCCATCTCCGCGGCCCTGAAGGTCTATCGCCTCGACAACGGCGACTATCCGACGACGGGACAAGGACTGGCCGCCCTGGTCGATCGACCGACCACGCCGCCAGTGGCAAGCAACTGGTCCGAAGAGGGATATCTGTCCGAGGTTCCGGTCGATCCCTGGGGGACGGCCTATGTCTACAGAAGCCCGGGCACCGGCCGGCCGTTCGATCTGATGAGCCTGGGCAAGGACGGCAAGGCCGGTGGCGAAGGCCTTGCCGCGGACCTCCTGGCGGATCGCTGAGGCATGGGCCAGCCCGCGGCAGCACGGATCCACGACCCACGCGCCGGCATGACGCTGGTGGAGGTGCTCGTGACCCTGGCGATCGTGGGCGTGCTGACGACGATGGTGGTCCTCGGGATGGGGCTGACGCGAAGCGGTTCCGACGCGCGAACCGAGGCGAACCTGCTGGCTGCACGGCTGGGTGGGGCCGTGGACGAAGCGCTGGTGTCCCGGCGGCCGGTCTCCCTGTCCTGGGACGCCGAAGGCTATGGGCTGATGACGACGGATGATGCCGGGCGCTGGACGGCGACCGGTGAAGGCCGACACCGCCTCCCCGCTGGGCTGACCCTGGGCGGCAACGCCCCGAACATGGTGATCGTGGACGGCGATGGAGGCGGAAACGCCATCGCCCTGTCCATCGGCGACGAGCGGGGCGGCTGGACCGTCGATTTCGACGGTCTGACGGCGACGACGCGGGCGGGGTCCACATGACATCGCTCTCCGCGCGCCATCGCGACGGCTTCACCCTGATGGAGGCCCTCGTCGCTCTTGCCATCCTCGCGATCGCAGGCGCTGGCCTGATCGGGGCGACCGAGGCCCATATCGATCAGGTGCGAGGGCTCCAGAACCGGGTCGTCGCCCAGTGGGTCGCCGAGAACCGGATGGCAGAGCTGAGTCTTCAGGGTGGAACGCCGACCGACGGCACCGACCGGGTCGATATGCTTGGCCGCTCATGGCGGGTCGAGGTCGAGGTCAGGCCGAGCGACGATCCGGACCTGTCGATGGTCAACATCGGCGTGACCCCCGTCGGCGCTCGCGGCGCGGCGGCGAAGCTGACGGGGTTCGTCGATCGTCAGGGTGGATCGGCATGATCCGTCACATCGTCATTTTCGACCGGCTGTTCGACGCCCGGCATGGGCCATTGGCGCTGAAGGTCTTGATCCTGCTGGTGGTGATCTCGGTCGGGGCGGCGGCCGCAGGTGTGTTCTGGCGCGTGTCCGGACTGGACGACGGGCGTGACAGGATCGCTGTCGCACCCCCGCCCCCTTCGTCGGCGGTATCGGCCGACCTGCCCGCCATTCTCGCCTGGTCGCCGTTCGGAGGAGCCGCAGCCACGACCCAGGCAGCAGGCGGTGGCCTGATCCTGAAGGCGATCTTCCTCGCGATTCCGGCCGAGGCGTCCAGCGCCGTGATCGCCGTCGGCGAAGCCCCCGCCGTCTCCGTCAGCCCCGGACAGACCCTGGCGACCGGTGCCGTCGTCCAGTCCATCCACGTCGATCACGTGATCCTGCAGGTCGGGGCCCAGACCGAGCGGCTGGATTTTCCTGCACCGCCCGCCCTGATCGACGCTGCGGCACCACCGGCGACCGGTCTGACCATCATCACGCCCGCGACCCCGGCCCCGTCGCCGGTGGTCGCCGGCACCGCCGCAAGCGCGCTCCAGGGCGCGGGCGTCGCTACGACCGATCAGGGCTACCGCATCGGCGACGCCGTTCCGCCCCCCCTCCTCGCGGCGGGTCTGCAGCCCGGCGACATCATCACCCGCGTCAACAATCAGACCGTCGCCGGCAACACCGACCCCCAGGCGATCCTGAACCAGGCCGTCCAGTCTGGCGGGGCCCGGGTCGACGTCATCAGAAATGGAAGGACGCTCACCCTGTCCTTCCCGCTGCGTTAGGAGACCCGCGATCAAACCGCTGCACCTTACCCGCACGGCCCCCCTTCGTAAGGTCCTGACGCTCTCGCTGAGCGCAAGCCTGTTGCTGGCCACGCCCGGTCTGGCCCAGACGCCTGCCCCCGACGTCTCGGGCGGGGTTGTGGTCAATATTCGCGGCACCGACATCAAGGATGTCGCTGAACAGATCTCTCGCATCACCGGCCGGACCCTGATCCTGGATCCCAGCGTGGCGGGCGTCGTCAACGTCACCTCGGCCGAGCCCTTGAGCGTCAACGGCGTCTGGGACCTGTTCCTGTCCGTCCTTCGTGTCCAGGGATACGGCGCGGTCCGCAGCGGCAACGCATGGCGGATCGTCCCCCAGGCGGCTTTGATCCAGAACGGCTCGACCGATCTGCGCCGGGCCCGGACCCAGGATATCGTCACCCGCCTGATCCGCCTGCGGAACCTTGCCCCCGATCAGGCCGTGCGAGTGTTGCGGCCGCTGGTCGCCTCATTTGGCAGTCTGGAATCGGTCAACTCGCCGCCCGCCATCATCGTCACCGACTATGCCGAGAACGTCCGTCGGATCGAACAACTGGCCCAGGCGCTAGACAGCGGCAGCGGCCAGGCGTTCGAGAGCATCAGCCTGCGCTACGCTAGCGCGACCGACGTCGGCCAGTCGATCACCAGCCTGCTGGCCCCCGTCGGCGAGGGCGCGGGCATCCGTGTCGCCGTCGACGAGCGCAGTAACATCGTATTGGTGCGCGGGGACGCCAACAGCATCCGCGAGGCC
The DNA here is from genome assembly GCF_027912515.1 of Brevundimonas sp. NIBR10. Classification (NCBI taxonomy): domain Bacteria; kingdom Pseudomonadati; phylum Pseudomonadota; class Alphaproteobacteria; order Caulobacterales; family Caulobacteraceae; genus Brevundimonas; species Brevundimonas sp. NIBR10. The sequence goes on along the minus strand of NZ_CP115464.1, from coordinate 2,865,077 downwards.
CGAAAGGTCGCCGAGGCGCTCGACATCCCCGGAGGATCGGCCCCGATCACCCGGGTCGTCCGCCTGAGCCACGGCGACGCCGAGACGGTCACCGACGTCATGCGCGGTCTTCTGGGTGCGCCGCAGGAAGCGACCAACCCCGTGGCCCGTGCTCTCGGATCGACTTCGCAACAGGCCCAGCTCAGCGCCGTCGCGCAGATGGCGGCACGCGCCCAGGGTGGCACCGCTGCGGTACCCGGTCAGGCCGGTCAGGCATCCGCTCCCGTCGTCGTGGCCGCGCCTCAGGTTACCGGAGCCGGCGGCATTCGATTGACCGACATCACGATCCAGCCCGCGCCCGAGTTGAACGCCATCGCCCTGCGCGGCTCACCCGCCGCCGTCGCCGAGATGGAGGCCCTGATCGGTGAACTCGACATTCGTCGGCCCCAGGTCACGATCGAGGCCGCCATCGTAGAGATCACCGGCGAACAGGCCGAACAGCTGGGCGTGCAGCTCGGTTTCGGCGGCGCGGCCATCGACTCCGCATCGTCGGGCGGGACGTCCTTCTCCTCGACCGGCGTCTCGCTGCGTCAGGTTCTGCTGGCACTGGGCGTGACGGCCGCATCGGCCCTGGCACCCGAGGGCGCGTCAGCGGTCATTCGGGGTGGCAGCGACTTCAGCCTGCTGGTTCAGGCTCTGGGCACCTCGGCCCGCGCCAACCTGCTGTCGACCCCCAGCATCACCACCCTGGACAACGAACCGGCCGAGATCGTCGTCGGCCAGAACGTCCCGTTCCGCACCGGCAGTTTCGCCACCGACGGCAACACCATCAACCCCTTCACAACGATCGAACGTCAGGACGTCGGCATCACTCTCAAGGTCATCCCGCGTATCCACGACGGCGACGTGATCCGGCTCGAGGTCGCGCAGGAGGTTTCCTCCCTCGTCAACTCGACCCTGGCCGGGGCGGCGGACCTGATCACCAACCGGCGCAGCATCGAGACGACCATCCTGGCCGACAACGGCCAGACGATCGTGCTGGGCGGATTGATCAGCGACGACAGGCTGTCGGCCGACAGCCAGGTGCCGATCCTGGGCGACATCCCGATCCTGGGCCGGGCGTTCCGCACCACGCGCGAGAGCACCTCGCGGCGCACCCTTTTCATCTTCCTTCGCCCGACCATCCTGCGCGATCCCGCCGATGCGGCTGCGGCGGCCCGGGCCCAGTTCGATCGACTGCGGACCGAAGAGACCGTCCCCACACGCGGCTGGAGCCTGCTGGCCTATCCCCCGGGCCCCCGACTGCCGGCCGAGATCGACGGGGTCTATTGACCGTTGACGTCGCCGGAGGCCTGACCCGCCTCTGCGGTGGACCGGCGGGCCAGAATGGCCTGGAGCAGGTGCGCTCCGTCAGGCCTCGGCCGCGACCAGGGCACGATCACGAGCGGGGCATGATGCTCCGAATCGGACGCGGCCCCGCCATCCGTCGCGATCTCGGACAGACACCCAACGCGCAAGGTCACCATTCGCCGCGCTGTCCGCGACAGGGCCGCATAGGTTCGATCATCGAGCGGGTCGGCGCAGGCCACGACCAGGGACCAGTCATCCAACTCCACGACACGCAGCGGATGCTTCTGGATGAAGGCGTCCAGAACCATGTCTCCTGAAGTATGAGCCGGTGTCGTCGCGGGATCCCAGCGCGACAGGCCCGTGATCGCACAATAGGCATCCGCCAGATTCGCATCCGTCACCGCACCGACATCGCAAAGCGCCTGCTCGACGGGTCGGGTGAGACGCGCGGCCCGGTCGCAGGCCGACGCCAGCAGGGGCAGCGGAACGCTGTGCCGGCTCAGCAACCAGTCCACAACGGCGTCGCGCTGGGTGGAGTTGGCCACGGCAGCAGGACGCGCGGAGGTATGAGCGAAGCGGCGGCTCAGACCCATGATCAGGGGTTGGCCAAAGCGAACAGCCAGACCGGCGACGACCGCTGCGACCAGTATCAAGGCCGCATACAGCCCCCACGCTTTCCCCCGGGGGTCGGAGACAACTGCCGGGCCGTCGTCTGAGGCAGGTTGCTGGGCGATCGTCGCCTTCGGGGTCGCCAAGGGTGCGCCAACGATCAGCGGCCTTGGCGTCTCGACCATTGCCACAGAGACATCCGCCAGACGATACCCCTCCCCATCCCGAACCAGGGCGATGCCGTGGTTGGACAGTTCGGCGGCGAAGGCGATCTCGAGGTCCTCGACCGTCATCGGCTCGGCGATCGACAGGGTGATGTCGGCGTCCACGCCCTGATCGATCCGCACGGTGGAGGCCAGCGATTTGACGAGGACGGCGTCAGCGGCCTCCGGCAGCGGCGTCTGGGACAGGCTGATCAGATAGAAGGATCGGGCATCCGGGCCCGGTGCCGCTCCTGCCCCGCCGGCCGAGCCGAAGAGGAGCACCGCGCCGATGCAAAGAGGCATGGCATACGAAGCGACCTCGGCCAGAAGCCGGCGACCGCGCCTCAGCCGTTCGATCATGTCCGCACCGACGGCGGCTGACTTGCAGGGCGGAAAGCCAGCATGGGCTCTCCATCGGGCAGGACGGTCAGATTGTCCAGACGAGCCCCGATCAGAGGCCGAGCGCCGCCTTGATCGCGGCCCAGTCCACCAGTTTGAAGTTCTGGCGCTCGCCGGTCGAACCGGGGATTTCATCGACGTCGTCCTGGACCACGATCAGGCCTTGGGCATAGCCGCCGATCGGGCCGGCGATGGCGGCAATGCCGTCCGTCCCGGTCACGGCGTCGATTCCGCCGCCGGCCACGACCGAGAACCGGCCGCGATAGGTGGTGGACCCATCGACGCGCCAGATCGAGAAGGCGGAATCGCCCTGGCTGGACGCCATGAGCCAGGTCGCGCCGTTCTCCTTCAGCAGGGCCAGGCCCTCGACATCGGGAGCCAGGACGTCGCTCGGCGCACGGGCAATGGACTCACGACGCGAGCCCCGCGCCGGATCCAGCGAATAGCGCCAGACGCCCCGGGCCTCTTCGCCGATGTAGACAACGCCCGCCTCTTCATCGATGACGCAGCCCTCGGTCTGGCTGCCGACGTCGTATCGCTTCTCGACCATGCCGACGGGATTGCCGTCGGGGCCGACGGATACGGCAACCTGGCGGACCTGACCGTCCGTCCCGTTGATGATCACGATGAAACCATCGCCGCGCTTGCCGACACACAGGCCGTAGGGCTCGTCGAGGTCGACGGGGATCAATCCCCATTGGCGGGTCTGGAGCGTCGCGGGATCCATGATGAACAGGACGATGCCGAACCGGTCGAGACTGCGGTCGCTGGTCGCGACCAGAACCTGCGCCCGGCCGTCGATCACGAAGCCTTCGCGCAGGTCGACGTTGTTCGGCTGTCCGCCAGCCAGGTTCTGCAAGACCGATCCGTCGAGCCGATAGGCGTAGAGGCCGGCCTTCTTGTCGGTGCCGAAGATCACGGCCCGGTTCGGGTCCGCCCGATCGACCCAGATCGCCGGATCGTCGGCGGCGTCGGCGTTGGCCGTGCCGACCGCGACCGTCTCGGCCGACGCGAGAACCGGCGTGCCGACGCCGACCGTCATCCCGGCCGAGTCTGACGCGCCGGTTTCTTCACCGGTTGGGGCCGTGGTGGCGCAGGAGGCGAGCATGAGGGCACTCGCGCCGGCGGCGACCAGCGCCAGGGTTTTCAAGCGATTCATGGCCCGTCCCAATCTCATCCGTTCGTCACGAAAGGCCGCCCGGCCCCCGCGCCGCCGCCTTAGGGGCGGTTGATGTCAGAGCCTTGTCAGTTTCACGACACCATCTTTGTGGTCGCTATGCGTTCGGAGGAACCCGCCCCTTGTCGAACCCGGCCCAGACGTCGTCGTAGTCGAGCTGCATCGTAGGAGCCTCCATCGCGAAGTCGGTCGGGCGGATCACCCAGCGGCTCTCGAACATGAATGCCAGGGTATCGGCGATCTTGTGCGGCTTGAGGTCGGCCTGGATGGCCCCGCCGTAGCTGGCCTGATCCGGGCCGTGACCGCTCATCTGGTTGTGCAGCGAGGCCCCACCGGGCGCGAAGCCGCCGGCCTTGGCATCATAGACCCCTGTCACCAGCCCCATGAACTCGCTCATGACGTTCCTGTGGAACCAGGGCGGACGGAAGGTGTGTTCGGCCACCATCCAGCGCGGCGGGAAGATCACGAAGTCGCAGTTGGCCGTGCCCGGCACCTCTGACGGGCTGGTCAGGACGGTGAAGATCGAGGGGTCGGGATGGTCGTAGCTGACCGTATTGATCGTGTTGAACCGTCGCAGATCATAGCGGCACGGGGCCAGGTTGCCGTGCCAGGCGACGACGTCGAACGGCGAGTGGTCCAGGATCGTCGCCCACAGACCGCCCTGGAATTTCTGGATCAGTTCGCAGGGTTCGTCGATGTCCTCATAGGCGGCGACCGGCGTCTCGAAATCGCGCGGGTTGGCCAGACCGTTGGAGCCGATGGGGCCGAGGTCGGGCAGGCGGAACAAGCCCCCGTAATTCTCGCAGACATAGCCGCGGGATGGTCCCTCGACGGCGACCCGGAAACGGACGCCGCGCGGGATCAGGGCCATCTCCTGCGGTTCCACCGCCATCACGCCGAACTCCGTCGTGATGGTCAGCCGGCCCTCTTGAGGTACGATCAGCATCTCGCCGTCGGCGTTGAAGAAGGCCCGGTCCTGCATGGACCGGTCGCAGGCATAGAGGTGGATACCGATGCCGGCCCCGGTCGCCACATCGCCGTTGCCGCCGTAGGTCACCAGCCCCTCGACGAAATCCTGCGACGCCTCCGGCATCGGCAGAGGATCCCAGCGCAGGCGGTTGGGGTCGGCCGGTCGGTCGAACGGCGCGGACTTCAGCAGCGATGCGCCGGCCCAGGGCCTGAAGGCGGCGTGGTTGGCGGCGGGGCGCAGGCGGTACAGCCAGCTGCGGCGGTTCTCGACCCGAGGCGCGGTAAAGGCGGTGCCTGACAGCTGTTCCGCATAGAGTCCGAACGGGGTGCGCTGGGGCGAGTTCTTGCCGACCGGCAGAGCGCCTTCGACCGCCTCGGTGGCGAAGTGGTTGCCGAAACCGGTCAGGTATCGAAGGCGGGCGTCCTCGCTCACGGCGTCTCCTTTTCGAGATCGTTTCCAGATGCCCGACTCGCCCCGGGTCGCGTTCGAGTCAAGCCGCCCGGCCCGACCAACCGTCTGAAAGGAGGATTGAAACCTTTTCGGTTCAGGATCGATCCGTGGTGCGCCACAGCCGGAGCCTGTCGATGAAGCCGATCCTGATTTCCACACTCGCCGCCGCCATCTTTGCGGCTGCCCTGCCCGCCTCGGCACAGAACGCGGGCCAGATCGCGCGAGTGCGTGGCGGGGCCAGTTGTTCGGGCTGCAACCTGTTCCAGGGCGACTTCTCCGGGCTGGAGGCGAACGGCCTGAACCTGTCGGGATCGCGGCTGCGCCAGTCGGACCTGAGCCTCAGCGTCATGAACCGCACCCGGTTTTCCGGTGCCGACATGAGGGATGTCGAAGCCTACGGCGCAGTGTTCTCGTCGTCGAACTTCTCGCGGGCCGATCTGACCAACGCCAGCTTCGTCGGGACCTATCTGGAGGGGGCCAATTTCGCAGGCGCGACCCTGGTCGGGACCAACTTCTCCGGCGCCGAGATGGCGCGGGCAACGGGTCTGACGCAGGCCCAGTTGAACCGCGCGTGCGGCGACGAAGCGACCGTCCTGCCTGGCAGCCTGCACATTCCCGCCTGCTGAAGACCTCCATTCTTACCGCGATTTAAGTAGGCCCCGTGGGCGTTCGGGGGCATTGAGAGCTCGTGAAACAGATCGCTCGCCCTCTCCATCGCCTCCTCGCCACGGCTCTCGGCGCGTCCGCCGTCCTGGCCGGAACGTCCGCGCTCGCCGAGGTCCGGCTGAGCGTTCAGGACCGCGACGTGGCCCGGACCATCTCGCTGGGCGGGTCGTGCAACCGGTGTGAGCTGTCGGGCCGGAACCTGTCGGGGGCCACCTTCAACGGTGCGACCTTCATTTCGGCGACCCTGGTCGGCTCGAACCTGCGCGGGGCAGAGATGGTCGGCTCCAACTTCTCGTCCAGCGACTTCACCCACGCCGACATGCGCGGCGCGGAGATCAACGGGGCCAACTTCACCGCCTCGGTGTTCGTGGACACGTCGCTGAGCGGAGCCTCGTCGGCCGGAGCCGTCTTCTCGCGGGCCAACCTCAGCCGGGCCAACCTGTCGGGTGCCGAGTTGATGGGCGTGAACATGAACGGGGCGGTCCTGGCCGACGCCAACCTGAACGACGCCGAGCTGATGGGCGCGACCCTGGCCAATGTCAGCGCGCGCAACGCTTCCTTCGTGGGGGCGGAGATGCAGGCGTCCAACATGGGCGGCGGCGACTTCTCGGGCGCGAACTTTCAGAACGCCGAGATGGACAACGCCCGCTTCACCGGCGCCGTCTTCGGTCGCGCCAACTTCGCCGGGGCCTCGCTGCGCCGCGTCGATATCCGGGGCGTGGACCTGTCGCGCGCCCGCGGCCTGACCCAGAGCCAGGTGTCGGAGGCCTGTGGCGACGACAATACCCGCCTGCCCGGGTCGCTGCGCGCCACGCCTTGCCGGAGCCGGATGATGGTCGTCCGGCCGGCGGTGCCGAGGCCACCCGCACCGCCGGCCCCGCCCTCGATCGTGCGGCACTACGCGGCAGCTGACTGAACCGATCGGCGTCCGAGCCGGGGTTCACGCGCGGCGCATGGCCTGCGGCGTTGCTTTTGTCACCGTGCCAAATCCCTGGGTGACATAGGGTGACATTGGCCTGGTCACGCACCTGAATTCAATGGCTTGGGTGGCCAAGCTCGGAGATCGCGTCAAGCTCTACTCTGCCTGCACGACGTAGCTTCGCAGAAGTTCGTCTCATCGCCTTGTCAAAGACCCGGCGACGAGATGGGAACGGATACAGCGATGAGCAAGGGATGAATAGGTCTTTTTTCCTATACTCCTACCATCGCCGCCTCGCCGGCCTATTTGAGCGGCAGGGCCGTGCGGATGTGGACGTCCTTCAGCTGACGTTCGCCGGCCTCGGTCGGGGCGTTCATCAGCAGATCCTCGCCCTGCTGGTTCAGCGGGAAGGCGATGACCTCGCGGATCGCGACCTGGTTGGCCAGCAGCATGACGATACGGTCGATGCCGGGGGCCAGACCGCCGTGCGGTGGTGCGCCGTAGCGGAAGGCGTTCAACATGCCGCCGAACTGATCCTCGACCACCGAGGCGTCATAGCCCGCGATCTCGAAGGCCTTCAGCATGATCTCGGCCTTGTGGTTCCGGATCGCACCCGAGCACAGTTCATAGCCGTTGCAGACGATGTCGTACTGATAGGCCAGGATATCGAGCGGATCCTTGGTCGTAAGCGCCTCAAGCTCGCCCTGGGGCATCGAGAAGGGGTTGTGGCTGAAGTCGACCTTCTTCTCCTCGTCCGACCATTCGAACATGGGGAAGTCGACGATCCAGCAGAACTCGAACCGACCCTCGTCGATCAACTTCAGCTCCGTGCCCAGCCGGGTCCGGGCCGAACCGGCGAACTTGTAGAAGACGGACGGGTCACCGGCGACGAAGAAGGCCGCGTCGCCCTTGCCGAGTCCCAGACCCGCCATCAGGGCATCGGTCGCCTCGGCACCGAGGTTTTTGGCGATCGGCCCGCCCCAGGCGTTGTTGTCGTCCGACCAGAAGATATAGCCGAGGCCCGGCTGGCCCTCGCCCTGGGCCCAGGAGTTCATCCGGTCGCAGAAGGCGCGCGATCCGCCGCCGGCTGCCGGGATCGCCCAGACGGCGTTCTTCGCATCCGCGCCGAGGATCTTCGCGAACAGGCCGAACCCGCCGTCGCGGAACTGCTCCGAGACGTCCGCCATCTTGATCGGGTTGCGGGTGTCCGGCTTGTCGGTGCCGTACCAGGCGATGGAGTCTCGGTAGGGGATGCGCGGGAAGGGATAGGGGGTGACCGACTTGCCGTCGGCGAACTCCTCGAACACCCCGTGCATGACGGGCTCGATCGCAGCAAAAACATCCTCTTGGGTAACGAAGCTCATCTCGACGTCGAGCTGATAGAACTCCAGCGAACGGTCGGCGCGCAGGTCCTCGTCGCGGAAGCAGGGCGCGATCTGGAAATAGCGATCGAAGCCCGAGACCATCAGCAGTTGCTTGAACTGCTGGGGGGCCTGCGGAAGGGCGTAGAATTTGCCGGGATGCAGGCGCGACGGCACCAGGAAGTCGCGGGCACCTTCAGGGCTCGACGCCGTCAGGATCGGCGTCTGGTATTCTAGGAACCCCTGGTTGACCATGCGCTGGCGGATCGACGAGATCACGCGGCTGCGCAGCACGATGTTCTTGTGCAGTGTCTCGCGGCGCAGATCGAGGTAGCGGTGCTTGAGGCGCAGTTCCTCGGGGTATTCCGGCTCGCCGAAGACCGGCAGCGGCAGTTCGGCGGCTTCGGACAGGACCTCGACGCCGGTGACCTTCAGCTCGATCTCGCCGGTCGGCAGGGTGGCGTTGATGACCGAGGCGTCGCGGGCCACGACCTCGCCGTCCACCCGGATCACGCTCTCGGCTCGCAGCCGCTCGACGGCCTCGAAGCCCGGCGTCTCGGGGTGCAGCACCAGCTGGGTCAGGCCATAGTGGTCGCGCAGGTCGATGAACAGCAGGCCACCGTGGTCACGCTTCCTGTGGACCCAGCCGGACAGGCGGACATTGGCCCCCGCATCCGCGATTCGGAGGGCGCCGCAGGTGTGGGAGCGATAGGCGTGCATGAGGGATTTCGTCTGTATCGGGCCGCGAAACGGCGGGAATTGGAAGGCGCGGAAGGGCGCATCATCGCCCCCGAAAGTCAAGGTCGGACGGGTGCGCGCCGCCTCTCCTGCCCCACATCGCATTGTGAACCTTCGGCCGAATCCACATATCAGCGAGATCGAAGCCCACGAGGAAGCGCATGTTCGTCGTCACCCTGACCTATACCGCTCCGGCCGAACGCGTGGACGCGGTGCGTGCCGAGCATCGTGACTGGCTGGATCAGCATGTCGCCAGTGGCCTGTTGCTGGTCGCCGGGCCTCAGGTTCCGCGCACCGGCGGCGTCTTCATCGTCAGCAGCAAGCTGGACCGGGAGGCTCTGACGGCCGTGCTGGAGGAAGACCCGTTCAAGATCCATGGCGTGGCGGATTATGCGATCGTCGAGTTCGAGGCGACCAAGGTCAATCCGGCGCTGGCGGCCCTCGTCTGAAGGCGATCCACAGGGCCAGGCGCTTGTCCACCTCACCGTCATCGCCGTTAACCGACATCCGGCCGATCGAGGCTAGGGTGGCGGCATGCTCGCGCGTCGAACCATGACCGATCAGCTTCGCCTCCCGCTGCAAAGTGACGGGGTCGATCCGGCGTTCGTCCGGTCGAACTGCAACGCCGAGGCCGCCGCCATCCTGGACCGCTGGCCCGACGACGCCGGGCGGGTCATGGCCCTGTGCGGACCCGCCGGTTGCGGCAAGAGCCATCTGGCCCGGCTGTGGGCGGAACGTGTCGGCGCCCTGGCCCTCGTCGGCGCCGAGGCGGCGACGGCCGATCCGATCGAGCTGGAAGGCCGGCCCGTGCTACTGGACATCGCCCAGGACGCCGACGACGAGACCCTGTTCCACCTGATCAACCTGGCCCAGGCGGATGGCGGGGCCCTGTTGCTGGTCTCACGCCCCTCCCCGCGCCGCTGGGACGTCAGCGTGCCCGATCTCAGGTCCCGGCTCGATGCCTTGAGGGTCGTAGCGATGGAGGCGCCCGACGACGCGGTGCTATCCGCCATCCTGCGGGCCCGGTTTGCCGAGCGAAGCATCACCCCGGCCGAGGACGTCATCGACTATCTGGTCCGTCGCATCGACCGCTCGGCCCAGGCGGCGGCGGACATCGTGGCGCGGCTCGACGCCGAGCACCGGCCCGTGACCCGGGTGCTGGCGCGTCAGGTGATCGAGGCCAATCCCGACAGCGGCGACCTGTTCGAGTGACTTTGGCGGTTGCAGCCGTAACAAACTGACCCCAGAACGCTCGTCATGTCCGACGCCGCCATCTCAGACACGACGACCGGGACCGAGGTCCCCGATTCCCGCGCGCCGCAGCTGGCGCTCGACGAAGCCCTGATGACCTCGCCCGAGCGGTTCTTCAACCGCGAGATCAGCTGGCTGAAGTTCAACACCCGGGTGCTGGAAGAGGCCGCCAACCCCGTCCATCCGCTGCTGGAACGGCTGAGGTTCCTGTCCATTTCGGCCAACAATCTGGACGAGTTCTTCATGACCCGGGTCGCCGGTCTGAAGGGCCAGGTTCGCGAGCGGGTGCGTGTGCTTTCCGCCGACGGCCTGACCCCGGCCGAACAGCTGGAACGGATCAACGTCCAGGCCGGCGAGCTGATGGCCGAGCAGCAGCTGCGCTGGGGCCAGTTGCGCAAGGAGCTGACGGAGGCCGGGATCGAGGTCATCCATTCGGCCAGGATCACCCGCACCGAAAAGGACCGGCTCGAACCCGAGTTCCTCAACCAGCTGTTCGCCGTGCTGACGCCGCTGGCCATCGACCCGGCCCACCCGTTTCCGTTCCTGCCCAACCTGGGCTTCTCGCTGGTGCTCAAGCTGAAGCGACGGGCGGACAGCCGGACCCTCTATGCCCTGGTGCCCGTGCCGACCCAGGTGCGCAGGTTCTGGGAGCTGCCGACCGATGGCCGGTCCAAGCCGGGTCGGCGGCGGTTCGTGGCGCTCGAGACCCTGCTCCTGCTGTTCATCGACCACCTGTTCCCCGGCTGCGACGTTCTGGAAAAGGGCCTGATCCGGCTGATCCGCGACAGCGACATCGAGATCGAGGAAGAGGCCGAGGATCTGGTTCTGGAATACGAGGAGGCGCTGAAGCAGCGCCGCCTGGGCGAGGTCGTGCGGATCAAGATCGAGGCCTCGACGCCGGACGACCTGCGCGATTTCATCGTCGGCGAACTGGAGGCCGCGCCTCAGGACGTGGTCATGGTCAACGGGATGCTGGGCCTGGCCCAGCTATCCGAGCTGATCCCGAACGGCCATCCTGAGCTGAAATTCCCCGGCTATGAACCCCGCTATCCCGAGCGGGTCCGCGACCAGGGCGGCGACGTCTTCGCCTCGGTTCGCGAGAAGGACATCCTGATCCACCACCCGTTCGAGAGCTTCGACGTGGTGGTGCAGTTCCTGCGTCAGGCGGCGCGGGACCCGAACGTCATCGCGATCAAACAGACCCTGTACCGCACCTCCAAGGACAGCCCCATCGTCGCCGCCCTGATCGAGGCGGCCGAGAACGGGAAAAACGTCGTCGCCCTGGTCGAGATCAAGGCCCGGTTCGACGAGGAGGCCAATCTGCGCTGGGCCCGGGCGATGGAGCGGGCCGGGGTTCACGTCGTCTTCGGCTTCGTCGAATACAAGACCCACGCCAAGCTCAGCATCGTGGTCCGGCGCGAGGGCGAGGCGCTGAAGACCTACTGCCACTTCGGCACCGGCAACTATCACCCGGTGACGGCCAAGGTTTATACCGACCTCAGCCTGTTCAGCTCGGACCCCGTGCTGGCCCGCGATGCGGGGCGGGTGTTCAACTACATCACCGGCTATGCCGAGCCCGACGACCTGGAAGCCCTGGTCGTCTCGCCGCTGAACATGAAGTCGACGCTGATCGAACTGATCGGTCAGGAGATGGCGGCGGCGGCCAAGGGCAAGCCGGCGGCGATCTGGGTCAAGCTGAACGCCCTGGTCGATCCCGAGATCATCGACGCCCTGTACCGCGCCAGCCAGTGGGGCGTGCGGATCGAGCTGGTGGTGCGGGGCATCTGCTGCCTGAGACCGGGAGTACCCGGCCTGTCGGAGAACATCCGGGTCAAGTCGATCGTCGGACGGTTCCTGGAGCACAGCCGGATCATCTGTTTCGCCAACGGCCGCGACCTGCCGCACGACAAGGCCAAGGTCTTCATCTCTTCGGCCGACTGGATGGAGCGCAATCTGAACCGGCGGGTCGAGCTGATGACGCCGATCAGGAACGCCACGGTCCATGACCAGATCCTGGACCAGATCATGGTCGCCAATCTGAAGGACGATATGCAGAGCTGGTCGCTGAACGCCGCCGGCGACTATGTCCGCGTCACCGCCGACCCTGATCGGCCCTTCTCTGCGCACCAGTATTTCATGACCAATCCCAGCCTGTCGGGGCGAGGCCGCAAGGTGAAAAACAAGCCGCAAGCGCTTCGCTACGTTCGGCAGGGTCGATGAACGTGATCTATGCGCCGCCCCGCGAGGCGGCCGTGATCGACATCGGGTCGAACTCGGTGCGGATGGTGCTGTACCGACTGGAAGGCCGGGCCATCTGGACCGTGTTCAACGAGAAGGTCCTGGCGGGTCTGGGCCGCGACCTGCCTGCCACGGGTCGACTGTCGCCGGCGGGCGTGACCATGGCCCTGACCACCCTGCGCCGGTTCGCGGCGGTGCTGGAGGGGGTCAAGCCGGCCTATACCTTCGTCGCGGCGACGGCGGCGGTGCGCGAGGCCATCGACGGCCCCGACTTCTGCGGTCAGGTGGCGGCCCAGACCGGGCTGCAGGTCCGCGTCCTGTCGGGCGAGGAGGAGGCGCACTATTCGGCGCTGGGCGTGATCGCAGGGGACCCGTCGGCGGCAGGGGTCGTGGCCGACATGGGCGGGTCCAGCCTGGAGCTGATCCGGATCGGCGAAGGGGCGCTGGAGGCCGGCGTCACCCTTCCGCTCGGCCCCTTCAGCCTGGCGGACGCCGAAGGGTTCGACGTCGATCGCCTGAGGGCCCGGGTCGGTCTCATCCTGAAGCCCGTAGCCAAGCCGTTCGCGGCCGATCATCTGCATGCCGTCGGTGGCGGCTGGCGCTCGCTGGCCCAGCTGCACATGGCGATCAGCGACTATCCGCTGAAGATCGTCCACCAGTATGCGATGACCGCCGACGATGCCCGCGACGTGGCGCGGCTGGTGGCGCAGCAGTCCCGGGCCTCGCTGGACCGGCTGCCGGGCGTGTCGCGCAAGCGGGCCGAGACCCTGCCCTATGCCGCCCTGGTGCTGGAGGGGCTGATCGATCGGCTGGGGCTGAAGACGATCCATTTCTCGGCCTGGGGCCTGCGCGAAGGTCTGTTGTTCGAGGCGCTGGACCGGGACGAGGCGGCAGAGGACCCGCTGATCGCCGGGTGTGAGGCGCTCGGGGCCCGGCAGGGGATTTCGCCCCACCTGCCCGCCGCACTCAACGGCTGGCTGACCAACCTGATCGCCGCCCTGCCGCCGGCGTTCGGCGCGCAGCGGGACGGGGTTCTGGCCGCCGCCGCCTGTCGCCTGGCCGATCTGGGGGCTCGGCTGCATCCCGATCACCGGCTGGAGCTGGCCTTCGACCAGGTGCTGAGGGCACCGATTCCGGGCCAGACCCATGCCGAACGGGTCTTCCTGGCCTGCGTGCTGAACGCCCGGTACGGCGGGGGCTCCGCGACGCCGAGCCCCGCCGTCACCGACCGGCTGCTGGGCGAGGACGCACGGCTGAGGGCACGGGCCCTGGGGCTGGCGATCCGGCTGGGGTGCGATCTGTCGGGGCGATCGCCGCAGTTGCTGGCCAATGCGGCGCTGACGGTGTCAGGCTCAACGCTGAAGCTGACCGCTTCGGACGGATATGCCGCCGTCCTGCTGGGCGAACAGACCCGGCGTCGGGCCAAGGCCCTGGCCGAGGCGATGAAGCTGAAGCTGGAAATCTGACGGGCGACGGTCCACGGTTGCGCCTTGATGGAGGGTGCGGACATGGCGGTCACCGGTATCGGCGGGTTCTTTTTTCGGTCGCAGGATCCCAAGGCCCTGGCGGCCTGGTATCTGACGCACCTGGGGGTCGGGGCGCCGGAGGGGATGTTCCTGTGGGACCAGCAGGCGGGGCCCACGGTGTTTTCGCCGTTCAAGGCCGACACGGACTATTTCGCCGCGGACAAGTCATGGATGCTGAACCTGCGGGTCGATGACCTGGACGGCATGCTGGCCACGCTGCGGGCCGCCGGGATCGAGATCACCACCAAGCCCGAGTGGGACGCCTCGCCAGAGATCGGCCGCTTTGCACGCATCCACGACCCCGAGGGCAATGCGATCGAGCTTTGGCAGCCGCCGGCGCCCTGATCTCTCCTCCCCATCGGCCAAGCGGCCGACGGGGAGGAGAACCGTCACTCGATCTCGACCACCTCGACCCGGGCACCGTTGAGGACCAGGGCGATTTCGCCGCGCTTGAGCTTCAGGGCGTCCTCGCCGAACAGCTGGCGGCGCCAGCCCTTCATGGCGTCGACATCGGCTTCGTCGGACAGGGCGATCTTTTCCAGGTCGGCGACATTGGCGATCAGTTTGGAGGCGACGCCGGCATTGTCGCTCTTTGCCTTGAGCAGGACCTTGAGCAGTTCGACGACCGAGGGCGGCGCCGGCTGGTTGTGGCTGGGCCGGTCCATCTTGGGCGCGTGGGCTTCGGGGTCGGCCATGACCCGCTTCAGTTCCTCGATCAGTTCGAGACCCAGGCGTGAGCCGCCGAATCCCTTGGGCACCGAGCGCAGGCGGTTGAAGGCCTCGACGTCGAGGGGGGCCTGGGTCGCGATCTCGTCGATGGCCTCGTCTTTCAGGATGCGACCGCGCGGCTGGTCGCGGTCCTGGGCCGCCTGTTCGCGCCAGACGGCGGTCGCCTTGAAGGCCGCCAGGTATTTGGCGTTGAACTTCTTGGGCTTCAGCCGCTTCCAGGCCTTGTCCGGCGTCGTGTCGTAAAGCTCTGGATCGACCAGATCCTCCATCTCCGACATGACCCAGTCCAGCCGGTTCTCCTTGATCAGCCGGTCGCGCAGCTTGGGATAGAGGGCCGCCAGATGAGTCACGTCACCGATGGCATAGGTCAGCTGGGCGTCCGACAGAGGGCGGCGCGACCAGTCGGTGAAGCGGCTGCCCTTGTCCAGGTCGATCCGCAGCATCTGACGCACCAGCGAATCATAGCTGACCTGATCGCCGAAGCCCGCGGCCATGGCGGCGACCTGGCTGTCGAACATCGGCTTGGGCATCGCCCCCAGCTTGACGAAGATCTCGGTGTCCTGACGCGCGGCGTGGAAGACCTTGATCACGACCGGGTCGCGCAGGATGTCCAGGAAGGGCCCCAGGTCCAGTCCCTCGGCCAGGGGATCGATGATCGCCTCATGCGTCGGGGTCGCCGCCTGGATCAGGCACAGCTTGGGCCAGTAGGTGGTCTCGCGCATGAACTCGGTATCGACCGCGATAAACGGTGCGGTCGATACGGCCTCGCAGAAGGCAACCAGAGCGTCATTGGTGGTGATCGGCGTCATTCGGATGCTATAGCCCCGCGCACAGGCGTTGTGGCAAGAGCCACGACATATTTCCGCACTGATTCAGGCCTCGCGAACCCATGAGCGATACACCAAAGCCGCTGGACAACGGCCTGACCTATGCCGACGCAGGCGTCGACATCGATGCGGGCGAGATGCTGGTCGAGGCGATCAAGCCCCTGGCCAAGTCGACGCGACGGCCGGGTGCCGAAGCGTCGCTGGGCGGATTCGGGGCCCTGTTCGACCTCAAGGCCGCCGGATTCGTCGATCCGCTGATCGTCGCCACGACCGACGGCGTCGGCACCAAGCTGAAGATCGCGATCGAGACGGGCCGTCACGATGGCGTCGGCGTCGATCTGGTCGCCATGTGCGTCAACGACCTGCTGGCGCAGGGTGCCGAGCCCCTGCTTTTCCTCGACTACTATGCGACCGGCAGGCTGGAGATCGACGCGGCGCGTCGGGTCGTCGCCGGGATCGCCGAGGGTTGCCGTCAGGCCAGCTGCGCGCTGGTGGGTGGTGAGACGGCCGAGATGCCGGGCATGTATTCGGGCGGCGACTACGATCTGGCGGGTTTCTCGCTGGGCGCCGTCGAACGGGGCCACGCCCTGCCCTATCTGGATCGCCAGTTCGCCGGCGACGTCATCATCGGCCTGGCGTCCTCCGGGCCGCACTCCAACGGCTATTCGCTGATCCGCAAGGTGGTCGAGAAGTCGGGTCTGTCGTGGGGCGATGACGCGCCGTTCGCCAAGGACCGGTCGCTGGCCCAGGCCCTGATGGAGCCGACGCGCATCTATGTGAAGCCGGTCCTGCCGCTGATGAAGGCTGGTCTGATCAAGGGCGCGGCCCATATCACCGGCGGTGGCCTGATCGAGAACCCGCCGCGCTGCATCGCCGAGGGCCTGACCCCGTCGTTCGACTGGGACGCTTGGCCGATGCCGGCGGTGTTCAAGTGGCTCGGCGAGGTCGGCGGGATATCGGATCACGAGTTGCGCCGGACGTTCAACTGCGGCATCGGCTTCATCCTGATCGTGGCTCCGGAGAACGTCGAGGCGGTGCTGGAAGGCCTGCTGGAAGCCGGCGAGGCGGCATTTGTCTGTGGGCAGCTGGCCTGACGCCTGGTTGGTGGCCGGTGGTTAGGTGTTCAGTCCCGAGGGGTGATGGACTCAGTATAGCTGGTCGCACAGATCGTGAGGAACTATGGGCCAGATACTTCACGGCAGCGCCACGGCCACGCACGCTGTCCGAGCCGGGATACAGCGATCGAAAGCTCCGCTCAAGAATCTAGCAGCGCGCTACGGCCGGAACCGAAAGCCCGTAGCGAAGTGGCGCAAGCGCGTCTTCGTCCGCGACGCGGCCATAGGTCCCCAGGCCCCTCGATCGATGGTGCTGACCGCCGACGAGGAGGCAATGGTCGTCGCCCTTCCACAAGCATGCCCTGCTTCCCTTGGACGACTGCCTTTGCGCCCGGCCGGCGACGATCCCGCACCGAAGCTGGTCAGCCCTGCACCGCTGTTTGCAACGGCAAGGCATCAGACGGCTGCCTAGGATCAAGGGCGACAGGATCGCCCTGAAGATCTTCAGGCCTTATGCGCTGGCCACTTCCACATCGACATCGACGAAGTGTGGATCGTGGCGGGTAAGCTGCACCTGTTCGTCGTGGAAACCAGCCAGGGCGGGGTCCGAACGATTTGCGGTCAGGCGGGCTCGACGGTTCGGTGGGAGTTCATCGCGACGGCGACACCGGGGCCCGAGAACTTGACCATCTCGACATCGACGATTTCGAGAATGTCGAGGTCGGCCATGCCGTTGACGACATGGAATGACAGGGGCAGCTGTGCCCAGGTGGCCTTGATCCAGGCCAGTTCACCCCTTCCGGTCCACCGCCGGAACTCGAAGTCGTCGAAGTTGATATTGGCGACCGTGCCGCCGCTGCCCGCCGGGGCGGCCGATGTCGTCACACAGGCGACGTCGGCCCCCTCCTTGCCGCCCGGGCTCGTGCGAGGCACATATTTGTAGTACATCTGGACACCACCGCCGGAGCCGGGAAGCTTGCGCTCCG
Source organism: Brevundimonas sp. NIBR10 (assembly GCF_027912515.1). Taxonomy (NCBI): domain Bacteria; kingdom Pseudomonadati; phylum Pseudomonadota; class Alphaproteobacteria; order Caulobacterales; family Caulobacteraceae; genus Brevundimonas; species Brevundimonas sp. NIBR10. The sequence goes on along the minus strand of NZ_CP115464.1, from coordinate 2,847,644 downwards.
GATTCTCTTCCTCGACGAGGTCGGTCAGGCGGATGTTGAAGAAGGTGTGATCATACCAGCTCACATCACAGGACGCGGTTCCGGCCGACTCGTCCCAGTCGATGTCGGTGAAGTTGGCGAACATCTTGGGGAAGCCCAGTTCATCGCGGCCCGTCATGATCGCGTCGGGGCTGCCCTCCCAGATCACGGGACACAGTGCCCCGTCGAGCCTTTCGGTCTTGCCCTGGTAGGTCACGGGAAAATCGATGGACAGGATGCCGTAGCCACGACCGGCCAGCCAGTAGAGGTCCTTGAACCAGGCGCAGCGGGCGGACACGAACGGGTCGCCACGCAGGCTGAAGCCGGGCGGGAGCAGCTTCTCCAGCGTTGCCGGATCGGTACGGAAGCTCGTCTTCATCCAGAGGGAGTTCATCCGCCCCCCTCCTCCGGCGTCCACATCCTGCCGTCGGGGTGCTGGCGGGGGCCAGGCGCGGGGCCGAACATGATCGGCATGCGGTAGCGGGATGCGGGGTTGGTTACGAAGGCCATGGTGATGTTGCCTTTCGTGGAAGCAGTTTGGCCGGCGATAAAGTCGCATCGCGTTTTTCGCGAACGCCCGCCGGTCTATGGGTTGGAAATCAGGGTGTAGGGACGAGATCCGGCCTGGGCGCTCCACTGACGGCTGCGGGCGCTCCGGTCAGTGCGGCGGTCCAGGCGGCCATCAGATCGACGGCGTGTCCGGTGCCAAAAACATGACGATCCGGACGGATCAGCACCGCCTCGGCACTCGCGTCCGCCAGCCAGAGAGCGATCTGTTGGGCGAAAGGCGCGGCTTCGGGCTGATCGAGGTCAAGAACCGCAACGCCCGACACCTTCGGCAGATCGCGCCCGATGAGGGGCGGTCCGATTCCGGGCAGGAGCGCCCTGCCGTCACGATATTGAAAAGAGGGTACAATTATGACTAGGTGGTCAAATGGCAAAGACTGGCACGAAAAAGTCCGACACACCGATCGAAATCCTTGCTGCACCGCGGGTCGATCGCCGGGTGGTCAGAACACGCGCCGCAATCATGGGAGCCGGCCAACGTCTCTTCGGGGCCAGAAACTTCGACGGCGTGACGATCGACGACATCGTGGAGTCCGCCGACGTCGCAAAAGGGAGCTTTTACAATCATTTCGAGGACAAGCAGAGCCTGGCCGACGCGATCGTCGAACTGGTCCAGAGCGATTGCGAACGCGAAGTGTCCATGATCAACACGGGCGTCACCGATCCAGCGACGCGCATGGCGCGGGCCATGGTCGGGCTTGTCCGGTATTCCCGTGAACACCCCGATCGATACCGGGCCATGGTCAACCTGACCAAGCGCGCCGATGTCGCCGCCCCGATCAATGCCGGCGTCAGGCACGATATCGAGATCGGCCTCGCAGCGGGCCAGTATCATTCCATCACGATCGAAGGTGGCGTCCTCGTCGCCTTCGGCATGATCGCCTACACCATCGACTACCTTTCGAACACGCAGGTGTCCAAGTCGCCCCAGGCGATCACTCAGGAGATGGCGTTCATGCTTCTGCGGGCCCTCGGCGTCAGAAGCCCCAAGGCGAAATCAGTTTCTCAGTCGGTCGTCACTGAACTGCTCGGTGAGCATACGGCCTGACCGGCTATCGACAGCGCGTCGGCGCGGTTTGAAAGCCGCAGTAGCGTTGCAGCCAGGCCGCGCCGGTCGGACGGCACCTTACGGTATCTGGCACCCGGCCAGACACGCCAGTCGCCCCCCCCCCCCCCCCCCGGCTTCAAGCACAACTCCGATTGATGGCCATAATCGAACTGTTCGGCTGTTCAGGCTCGCTTGTCGGGCGCAATCGGGTTGCCGACATCTCGCGGCAGGGCGCGTTGAACCAAGGTCGCCAGGTCGCCGTCGTGACGAAAGCCGAGTTCGTCCGCGACTCGTGTGTCCAGAGGCGGCTGGCTGGCGAACTGGCCCTCGACGGCGGGATCGGGCTCGTATCGAATCTGCGACGGACTGTCGGGAAGTCGCGCCTTGATGGCCGCCACCAGCGCCCCGATCATCACCCTCTGGGCCGGCAGATTGAACGCTCTGCGCTCGCCGAGACGTTGCCTCGGCAATTTCGCCGCGTGGATCAGGGCATCGACACAGGCCTGGATCGAAATCAACCATGAGGTCCCGTCGGCCGAGACAGGCATGCTGAAATCCTCGCCGGCTGCCACCGCGAAGAACACCTGGTTGAGAAAGGCTGACTTCAGCCGGGCGTCCGCGCCCGGACGCGCCACAATCCCGGGCAGACGCAAGGCGACGCCGTCGATCCAGCCCCGCGCTGTGAACTGCTGAAGCGCGACTTCGCAGATCAGCTTCTGGGCCCCCGTAGATCATCACGGGATCGGTCGGCGTATCGTCATCGATGCGGTCATGCCGGCGTGGTCCGTAAACGGCGATCGAACTCGCGAAGACGACGCGAGGGTTGGTCGACAGATCACGCAGCGCCTCGAACAGGGACAGCGTCGCATCGATATTGACGCGGCGCGCCAGCGCAGAGTTCGCTTCGGCCGCACCGCCCAGGATGCCGGCCAGATGAAAGACGAGGTCCGCGCCCCCATCGATCAACGCCTGCTGAATATCGGGGTCGCACAGGTCGCCTTCGACAAGGCGGACCCTCGGATCGTCCGGGGTACCCGTGAGATCCCGATCGTTGAGCGAGAACTCGGCCTGGGCGTAGGCCGGGTTGTTCAGCATCGCCCGCACGAGGGACGCCCCCACATAGCCGCCGGCACCCGTCACAACGACCCGCTGTGGCTGGCGGATCACGGATGAATCTCAGGCAGGACCCGGCCGCCGACTTCCACCGGAATGGCCTCGATCAACACGAACACGATCCGGCAGACCGTATCGACCGAGGGATTGCGCCAGAGGTGGTTGGTGCCACGCTGTACGACGATGTCGCCTGCGGACAGCGCGACCACGTCTCCGCCGTCGAGTTCCAGCTCCAGCTTGCCCGACACGATGATCCCGTAGTCGATCGAATAGCTGCGATGGAGTGGGGATGACTTGCCCGGCAGCATGTCGACGACCCGGATCACCGACCCGCCGTTCAGCGTGAGGCCCGCCGGGATGGGCCCGTCGCTGCCGTCATTGAGGTCGGCCGGCACCGCCGGTGTGGTCCAGATGAGCTGGAAGTCGGCGTCACCACTCGGGATCGGAGCAGGCGTCAGCTGCTCGTCGCTGCGGATGACCGACCGGCCCTCCGGATCGTGCGTCGTCACAATGCGGCGGACTGGCAGGGCAGACATCAGCGGGCGTCCGCCGAAAGACTGCCACGGCGCAGTGCAGTTGCAGCCATCGGTCTGAAGAGGCCGGCACTTTCAATGCGAATACACAGCGACTTCACAACCATTTCCCCACCCGCGACCCTTCTTTTGCGGGCCTGGGACAAAAGGCTAGTCTACGAAATGGATCTGTAAATGTGATTGTTTGGATCAATCACAATCCGTCTTGCGAATGCGGACGCCCGACCGCCGCAGCCTCAAGTCTCACCGCCGCAGCCTCAAGTCTCACAGAGGAAGACCGACGTAGTTCTCGGCAATCGCTGTCCTGGCCGAGCGGGAACCGGCGATATAGTCCAACTCCGCCTGCTGCATCCGCCGGTCAAAAGCGTCCGTCCCGGGGAACCGGTGCATCAGGGTCGTCAGCTGCCAACTGAACCGCTCGGACTTCCAGACCCGGGCAAGGGCCTTTTCCGAATAGCCCGCGACGCCGTCCTCATCACCGGACTTGAAGAACCGGATCAGGGCGTCGGACAGATAGGCGACGTCGGAGGCGGCCAGGTTCAACCCCTTCGCCCCGGTCGGCGGGACGATGTGAGCGGAATCCCCGGCCAGGAACAGCGACCCGTGCCGCATGGGCTCGAACACGAAGGATCTCAGCGGCGCGATCGACTTCTCGATCGCCGGCCCCCGTGTCATCCGGGCCGCCGCTTCCGGACCCAAGCGCACGGCCAGCTCGTCCCACAGCCGGTCATCGGGCCAGAGCGCGATGTCTTCATCCACCGGCACCTGGATGTAGTACCGGCTGCGCGTCTCTGATCGCATGGACGCCAGGGCGAAGCCGTTCGGATGGTTTGCGTAGATCAGTTCGTGGTGACACGGCGGCACATCGGCCAGAATGCCGAGCCAGCCGAACGGATAGACCTTCTCATAGACCCGCCCGACGCTGTCCGGGATGGCCTTGCGCGACGGTCCGTGGAAGCCGTCGCAGCCGCAGATGAAACGCGCGTCTAGCCGGTGCTCCACCCCGTCCCTGGAATAGGTCAGCCAGGGCGTGTCGCTCTCGATATCGTTGAGGGTCACGTCGCCCGCCTCATAGACGATCTGCAGTCCCCGCGCCTCGGCGACGTCCATCAGGTCGCGCGTGACCTCGGTCTGGCCATAGACGGTGACGGTCTTGCCGGTCAGTTCGCCGACGTTGATGTGGATCAGCTTCTCCCCGTCCGCCAGATAGAATCCGTCGTGCGGCAGGCCTTCGGCCTTCAGTCTTTCGTTGATGCCCAGCTTGTGCAGCAGGTCGGTCAGGGTCGCCTCCAGCACCCCGGCCCGAATCCGGCCCAGCACATAGTCGGCGCTGGCGCGCTCGACGATGACGACCTCGATCCCCTCCAGCCGAAGCAGATGGCCGAGCAGAAGCCCGGCCGGGCCCCCGCCGACGATCGCGACCTGGGTTTTCTGGACGGTCGTCATGCCTGCAACTGCTTTTCGAGCTGGTCGAGGATGCGGTAGCAGGGCAGCACCTGGGCGACCGAACTGTTGGGCTCACGGCCTTCGCGGATCGCGGCGATGAACTCGCGGTCCTGAAGCTCGATGCCGTTCATCGACACGTCGACGTTCGACACATCGACCTGTTCCTCCTTGCCGGTGAACAGGTCGTCATAGCGGGCAATCCACGTGCCGTTGTCGCCGATATAGCGGAAGAAGGTCCCCAGCGGCCCGTCGTTGTTGAACGACAGCGACAGGGTGCAGATCGCGCCAGATTCGCTCTTGAGCTGGATCGACATGTCCATGGCAATCCCAAGCTCGGGATGCAGTGGCCCCTCGATGGCATTGGCCTTGACGATGGGGCCGCACTGATAGGCGAACAAATCGACCGTATGGGCCGCGTGGTGCCACAGCAGGTGGTCGGTCCAGCTGCGCGGCTGGCCCTTGGCGTTCATATTCTTGCGGCGGAAGAAATAGGTCTGGACGTCCATCTGAGAGATGGCCAGTTCCCCGGCGACCACCTTCTTGTGGATCAGTTGGTGGCTCGGATTGAAGCGCCGGGTGTGGCCGACCATGCAGATCAGACCGGTCTCGTGCTGCTTGTCGTTGACGGCCTCGGCGTCGGCCAGGCTGTCGGCCAGGGGAATCTCGACCTGGACGTGCTTTCCGGCATCCATGCAGGCAATGGCCTGGGCGGCGTGCATCTGGGTCGGGGTACACAGGATGACCGCATCGACTTCGGGCATGGCCAGGCTTTCAGCCAGGTCGGTCGTGACGTGTTTGATGCCGTATTTGTCCGCGACAGCCTGGGTCGGCTCCAGAGTCCGGCCGATCAGGCTGACGACCTCGACACCGTCGATCAACTGCAGTCCGTCGAGGTGTTTTTCACCGAATGCGCCGGCGCCGGCGAGTGCGATCTTCATGGGGGAATCTCCTGAAATCAGGTGACGGGTTCGAGCACGATGTGCCCGACCGCGGTGTTGGAAGCGGGCACATGGTAGTGCCGGTGAAGTTCGCGGACGTCGGCGCCCAGCGCCCCGCGCATGATCAGCCACATGACCATCTCGATGCCTTCGGAACCGGTCTCGCGCAGGTATTCGATGTGCGGGATGTGACGCAGGCGCTCTGGATCGGCGGTCAGGTCGTCGAGGAAGCGCTGGTCCCATTCCTGGTTGATCAGGCCGGCACGCGGCCCCTGGAGCTGGTGGCTCATGCCGCCCGTGCCCCAGATCTGGACGTTCAGGTCTTCGGGATAGGAGGCGACCGCACGCGCGATGGCTTCGCCCAGGGCGTAGCAACGATTTCCCGTAGGAGGCGGATATGTAACCACATTCACCGCCAGCGGCACGACCTTGCACGGCCAGGCCTCGGGCTGGTTGAACATCAGACTCAGCGGCACGGTCAGGCCGTGGTCGACGTCCATCTTGTTGACGATGGTCATGTCGAAATCGTCGAGGATGCACGACTGGGCGATGTGCCAGGCCAGATCCGCATCGCCGATGACGTCGGGCACCGGGCGCGCGCCCCATCCCTCGTCGGCCGAGGCGTAGCGTTCGGCGCACCCGATCGCGAAGGTCGGGATGAAGTTCATGTCGAAGGCCGTAGCGTGGTCATTGTAGACCAGGATCACGACGTCGGGTTTCTGGGCCTTCTCCCACGCCCGTGTCCATTCATAGCCGGCGAACACGGGGGCCCAGTATGGCTCGCCCGTCCTGTCGTGATCGATGGTCGCGCCCAGGGCGGGTACATGGCTGGTGGCAACGCCGGCGGTGATACGGGCCATCAGAGGGATTCCTTCTTGGAACGAAGACCCACCGGCGAGCGACCGCCGGCGATCATCATCGCCTGATAGTCAGGCTGGCTCATGCCGGTCATGGTTCCGACGGCCTGCAGGAAGCTGATCTCGTCGGTGAAGAAGACCTTGGCGAGGAAGTAGATGTTGCCGCCTTCGTCGAGCGCAGCATTGTAGTCGCGGGCCAGGACCGCGGCCTTCTGCGCCTCGGTCATCGGCCATTCGTCAAGGTAGGCGCGCTCGTCCGCCTTGAACCGCTCGCGGTTGTCGGCCTGCATCAGTGTCATGCAGAACTGGTTCAGCCAGTAGCCCTTGCGTGCGCGGGCGGCAGTGAATACGCGGGTGCCGGGGATATCCTCCAGTTCTTCCAGATACTCGTGGATATCCTGCGTCTCCGCGATCATCGCCCCTGCCCTTTCAGGATCGCGTCGAGGCGGGGAAACACGCGACGCGCATTGCCCTCGAAGATCGCGTGGCGCTGGTCGTCCGACACGTCGAGCGCATCGACATAGCGTTTGGTGTCGTCGAAATACTGGCCGGTCTCGGGGTCGATGCCGCGCACCGCCCCGACCATTTCCGAGCCGAACAGGATGTTCTTGGTCTCGATCACCTTGACCAGCAGATCGACACCCGGCTGGTGATAGACACAGGTGTCGAAGAAGACGTTGTTCATCAGGTGCGACGCCAAAGCCGGCTTCTTGAGCATGTCGGCCAGGCCGCGATACCGGCCCCAGTGATAGGGCACGGCCCCTCCCCCATGCGGGATGATCAGCCGCAGGGTCGGGAAGTCCTTGAACAGATCGCCCTCGATCAGCTGCATGAAGGCGATGGTGTCGGCGGCGATGTAATAGGCACCGGTGGCGTGCAGGGCGTGGTTGCAGCTGCCGGAGACGTGGATCATGGCCGGAACGTCCAGCTCGACCATCTTCTCGTAGAACGGATACCAGTAGCGGTCGGTCAGGGGCGGATGCTGGAAATGGCCGCCGCCGGGGTCGGGATTCAGGTTGCAGCCGATGAAGCCCAGTTCGTTGACGCACCGTTCCAGCTCGGCGATCGAACCGGCCAGATCGGCTTTGGGCGACTGGGGCAGCATGCAGACGCCGACGAAGGTTTCGGGGTACAGGCCCACGACCCGCGCGATCAGATCGTTGCAGCGCCGGGCCCATTCCAGGCTGACCGCTTCGTCCCCGACGTGGGGCGCCATGGTCGAGGCGCGCGGCGAGAAGATCGTCAGGTCGGCACCCCGTTCCCGGAGTAGCTTCAGCTGGTTCTTCTCGATCGTCTCGCGGATGTCGTCGTCGGAGATATCGGGATAGGCGGGCGCGGGCTCACCGGCTCGATACGCCGACACCTGCGCCTCGCGCCAGGCCGTGTGGGCCTCGGGTGCCGTCGTATAGTGGCCGTGGCAGTCGATAATCAGGGTCATGCGGCTTTCGCCCTTCTGTTCAGCACCGAGGCGATCTTGGAGAGCAGGCCAACGGGAGGCGTCTTGAGACCGAGCGATCCGACGGCGGCCTGACGGACCACCGTGCCCCGGCTCATGTCCGACCCGACGCCGAGGTCGTCCAGCGTGCGAACCACCTCCTCCATCTCGGCCGAGCGACGCAGGCCGTGGACCATCATCCGGTCGAGGTTGTAGTCGGCGCGCGGGCCCCAGTCGGCACCGGGCCAGCTGGCATCCAGTGAGGCGATCACCTCGTCGAGCACCCCCGCCTCGCTCGCGGCCAGGACGCATTCGGTGCTCAGGGCCTCGAGCCCCTTGATCATCACCGAGCGGATCATCTTGATCGAGGACGCTCGACCGACCTCACGCCCCACGACGCGGATGTTGGTGAACCCCAGACGGTCAAGGGCCTGGGCCGCGTCTTCGGCCTTGGCACCGCTCAGCAACAGAGGCGCGACCATGGCGGCGGGTTGGACCGGGGACATCACGGCGACGTCGACATAATGGCCACCCGCAGCCTCGATGGCCCGGGCGCCGGCGCGCTTGGTCTCGGGGGCGACGCTGTTGAGATCGCAGTAGAGGGCACCGGGCGCCATCGACCTGGCGGCCTCGACCGCAACGGCCAGAGCCTGATCGGCGGTGACCAGCGACAGGATGACGGCGGCCCCTGCGACGGCGTCGGCCGCAGCGTCGCTGCCGACGACGCTCGCGGCCTGATAGTCGGCCCATTTCGCATCGCGCGTCGCCGCGTCGTCGGTCAGGCGATCGTAAACCCGCGCCCGATTCCCCCAGCCGCCCGCAGAGGCGAACGTCTGCCCCGCCTCGCCGAAGCCGATCACGGCTATGCCATCAAGGTTCAGAACCATGGGACGGGGATAGGCAGGTCCGCCTCAACCGGCCAATCGGATTGTCCGCCGCCCTATCAAGAAATACGAACTATGGGTTCATAGCGATAAGCCGGGCCTGCTCGCCGAGCACATCGAGAAACCGGCGCTGAAGCGCGGTGGGCCGCCAATCCGCACGGGAAGTGACGCCGATCGTGCGGCTGACGTCGCCGGGGGCGTCGGCGACCTTGACCAACCAGCCTGCATCCAGCTCGACGGCCACCTGATCCGGTGACAGCAGGGTCAGGAAATCACTCTGCAACAGCATCTGGCGGATCATGATGACCGACCCGCACTCGATCGGCACGCGCGGCGCGACCGCGCCCGCCGCCTCGAACATCGCCTGCCACTGGGAACGCAGTGGCGTTCCGGGCGCCGGTGTGATCCATGGATAGGCCAGCATCCTCTCAGGTGTCATCGGCTCCGCCGCCCCGGCGAGCGGATGGCCGGCCCGCGCCAGGATGACGGGCCGATCCTCGAACAACGGTGTCTGAATGAGACCCTCGTCCGTGATGCTGGAGCGAAGCGCGCCGACCATCATGTCGATCTCGCCATCCCTGAGCGGCCCGATGAGTTCGGCATGAGACCCCTCGATGATCCCGACGCTGACCTCGCCATGCAAGGCGTGGAAAGCCCCCACGGCCGCTGGCAGCAGGCGGGCGCGCGACAGGGGCATGGCACCGACGGTGATCCGGCCGACCTCGCGCCCCTCGAGCAAGGCCAGTTCCGACATCGCCGAGCGCAGTTCAGCCTCGCCCAGCCTGAACCGTCGCGCGACCCCCGCGCCCCGCGCCGTCAGCGCGACCCCCTTGCCACGCCGCTCGACCAGGATATGGCCGATCGCCAGCGAGAGGTCGCCGACCGCCCGATGCAGGGACGGCTCGCTGAGCCCGGTCTCGGCGGCGGCACCGGAATAGCTCCCGCGCCGCGCCAGGGCAAGGAAGGCGCTGATCTGGGCCGCCGTCGCATGGCGGCTGTCCATCAGCCTGATCGCCGCCGCGACACGCGGTGCCAGCAGGGTCGCCGCCGCCGTCGGCGTCATCCCGCCGGGCCGTCTCTCGAACAGGGGCAGGCCGATCTGCCGCTCCAGCTTGGCGATACCCTGGGTGATCGCGGGCTGGGTCAGGTTCACGACGCGAGCGGCCGCGCTGATGCTTCCGGTCTCCACGACAGCAGCGACGGCACGCAGATGGCGGATATTGAGAGCGAATGGTTCCACGGACGAGACTTAGCACAGGCTAATATGCACACCAGCTTTCCCATTAGCGCTGAACACCGCGCGCTCGCATCACCTTCGGTGCTGAACTCAAGGGAGCCGTCATGGCGGGCATCGTCGTCCAGAACATCCACCGCGTTGACCTCGCAACCATCGACGGTCTCGCCGCCTGTGGCGTGGCCACGGTCCACGAGGCCCAGGGGCGCACCGGACTGCTGGCCCCGCACATGCGGCCCATCTACGTCGGAGCCCGGATCGCCGGATCGGCGGTGACCATCTCCGCCCCTCCGGGCGACAACTGGATGATCCACGTCGCCATCGAACAGCTTCGTGAAGGCGACGTCCTGGTTCTGGCACCGACCAGCCCCTGCACCGACGGCTATTTCGGCGACTTGCTGGCCACCTCGGCCCAGGCGCGCGGTTGCCGTGGCCTGATCATCGACGCCGGGGTGCGTGATGTGCGCGATCTGACCCAGATGAACTTTCCGGTCTGGTCGAAGGCGGTCCACGCCCAGGGCACGATCAAGGGCACCCTGGGCTCGGTCAATGTGCCCATCGTCTGCGCCGGTGCCGTGGTGAACCCCGGCGACGTGGTCATCGCGGACGACGACGGCGTCTGCGTCGTGCCCCGCACCGACGCGGTCGAGGTACTGAAGAAGGCCCAGGCCCGGGAGGCGCTTGAAGAGTCCAAGCGCCAGCGCCTCGCCGCTGGCGAACTGGGCCTCGACATCTATGACATGCGCGGCAAGCTGGCCGAGATGGGCCTCAAGTATGTCTGACTCCGCTCGCGTGATGTGGATGCGGGGCGGGACGTCCAAGGGGGGCTATTTCCTGGCCGACGACCTGCCCGCCGATATCGCCGAACGGGACGCCTTCCTGCTGCGGGTCATGGGCTCGCCCGATCCGCGCCAGATCGACGGCATGGGCGGCGCCGATCCGCTGACGTCCAAGGTCGCCGTGGTGTCGAGGTCGGACCGCGACGGCGTCGATGTCGACTATCTGTTCCTGCAAGTCTTCGTGGACAAGGCCATCGTCACGGACCAGCAGAACTGCGGCAACATCCTCGCCGGGATCGGTCCCTTTGCCATCGAGCGCGGCCTGGTCCCCGCGACCGGGGACGAAACCCCCGTCACCATCTTCATGGTCAACACCGGCCAGATCGCCGTCGCCTCGGTCCGGACGCCGGACGGAGCGGTGACCTACAATGGAGACGCCCGCATCGACGGTGTGCCCGGAACCGCCGCCCCCGTGCCGCTGGAGTTTCGCGACACGGCCGGATCGAGCTGCGGAGCCCTGCTGCCCACCGGCAACGCCGTAGACGAGGTTAACGGCGTCCGCGTCACCCTGATCGACAACGGCATGCCCTGCGTCGTCTTCAAGGCCGAGGACGTCGGCGTGACGGGATACGAAACGCGGGAGGAGCTCGACGCCGACGAGATCTTGAAGGCCAGGATCGAGGCCATACGGCTGATCGTCGGGCCGATGATGAATCTGGGCGACGTGGCCGACAAGTCGGTGCCCAAGATGATGCTGGTCGCCCCACCCCGGAACGGTGGCGCGGTCACGGTCCGCAGCTTCATCCCCAAACGCGCCCACGCCTCGATCGGCGTCCTGGGTGCCGTCAGCGTGGCCACCGCCTGCCTGATCGACTGCTCACCCGCCGCTGAGGTCGCGGTCATTCCGGACGGCCGCAAGAAGACCCTGTCGGTCGAACATCCGACCGGCGAGACCACCTGCGTCATGGAACTGGACGAGGCCGGCACCGTCGTCACCTCGGCCATGCTCCGCACTGCCCGCAAACTGATGGATGGGATTGTCTTCGCATGAGTGAGCGCATTGTCAGCTGGCACGCAAACGCGTCGAAGCCAAAGTTCACGCCGCCCCCCGGTGCCGTTGACGCCCACTGTCATGTCTTCGGGCCCATGGCCGAGTTCCCGTTCAGCGCCAAGGCCAAATACCTGCCCGAGGACGCAGGTCCGGAGATGCTGTTCGCCCTGCGAGACCATCTCGGCTTTTCCCGCAACGTCATCGTCCAGGCCAGTTGCCACGGCACGGACAACGCAGCGACCCTGAATGCCATCGCGAAGTCGAACGGCATGGCGCGCGGTGTCGCCGTTGTCGATCCGGCAATCACCACCCAAGAGCTGAACGCCCTGCATGACGGCGGCATTCGTGGCGTCCGCTTCAACTTCCTCAAGCGGCTCGTGGACGACGCGCCCAAGGACCGGTTCATCGAGGTCGCAAAACGCATCCAGGATCTGGACTGGCATGTCGTCATCTATTTCGAGGCCGACATCCTGGACGAGATGCTGCCCTTCCTCGATGCTATTCCGACGCCCATCGTCATCGATCACATGGGTCGGCCGTCGATGTCGCAGGGCCCCGACGGTCCGGAAATCACGGCGTTCAAGGCCCTGCTCGACAGCCGCGACGACATCTGGACCAAGGTCACCTGCCCCGACCGGCTGTCGGCACAGGCCGACCCGTGGGACGACTTCGTCGAGGTCGTGCGGCCCATCGTCGAACGCTATCCCGACCGGATCCTGTGGGGCACCGACTGGCCGCACCCGAACATGCAGGACAATATCCCCGACGATGGCCATCTGGTCGATGTCATCCCCCGCATTGCCGTCACAGCCGAACTGCAACACCGGCTGCTGGTCGCCAATCCGATGCGCCTCTACTGGCCTGAACAGCCCGTGAGCGCTCGATGAGAGCCGCCAGTATGGCGATCATCATCGGGCTGTGTTTCGCCGTCGCCGTGCTGGAAGGCTTCGACATCCAGGCGATGGGCGTCGCCGCGCCGCGCATGGCCCCCGAACTGGGGCTTGGGCCGGACCAGATGGGGATGGTTTTCGCCATCGCCAATGTCGGTCTGGCGATCGGGGCTGCCTTCGGAGGCTGGCTGGCCGACAAGGTGGGGCGCAAGCCCGTCTTCATCGGCTCCGTCGCGGTGTTCGGGGTCTTCACCCTGGCGACGATGGTGGCGGACACCTTTCCGGTCCTGACCGCCGTCCGCTTCCTGACCGGCCTAGGCCTCGGCGCGGCCCTGCCCAATATGGTGGCGATCGCGTCAGAGATCAGCCCGCCGGGACGACGCACCCTGATAACGTCCCTGATCTTTTGCGGCATGCCCGTGGGGGGCGCGACCTCGGCCCTTGTCGCCGCCAACCTGCCCCAGGGTGTGGACTGGCGCGCCCTGTTCCTGCTGGGCGGTGCGGCACCGCTGATCCTGATCCCGGCCTTCGTGATCCTACTGAAGGAGACCCGCGCCGTCGTCGATGCGACCAGGGCCAGGCCGCCATCCCTGGCGAATGTCCTTTTTGGCGGAGGACGCGCGGCCCCGACCCTGCTGATCTGGCTGGCCTTCTTCCCGACCCTGATGATCCTGTATCTGCTGCTGAACTGGCTGCCGACCCTGGCCGTCGCCAAGGGGCTGTCGGCGTCCGTGGCGCCGCAGACCGCCCTGTATTTCAATCTGGGCAGCGTGGTGGGATCGATCGTCCTCGCCGCCTGCGCGGACCGGTTCGGATGGCGCTGGCCCCTGGCCCTGGCCTTCGCCCTGTTCATCGCGGCCATCGTCGGTATGGCAACCGTCACCACGGCGACCCCGATCCTGATCCTCAGCGCCGGCGCCGGCTTCTGCCTGCTAGGATCCCAGTATGCCCTGTACGGCGTAACGGCCGGCTACTACCCGGCCCTGGGGCGGGGTGCCGGTGCCGGCGCGGCGATCAGCGTGGGGCGGCTGGGATCCATCGCCGGCCCCATCCTGGCCGGGGCCATGCTGGGTGCCGGCGCGCCGGTCGCAGACGTCTTGAGGGTCATGATCCCCATCGCCGCTTTCGCCGGCCTCACCGCCTTTGCCCTCAGCTTCATCCGGCCGGGCGGCGACAGAGACCAGACGGCCTGATCCCCCGCATCGCGGCCTTGGCGCATCAAGGGGCCGTCTGGTGAGGATCGCTGCATTAACAGGCGAGCCAGCACGAGCTGGCGATGCTTGTCGGCGAAAATCACGGCCGACTGATCGAAGACCTGAAACGGATCGTCGAACACTCCACGTGACCGGGCCGGACGGTGATCTGCGCGAAAGTCGTCGTCAGGCGCACCGCTGAGCAGGCCGCGCGGTGCGCTACTGGCCGCTACTCGACTTTTGCACGCGACGACGTCCGGCTCTGCACGTCGATCAGCGGGCCGCCAGGGCCTTCGATCCGCGTCGACTCGACACCGTAGGCACGGCGCAAAATCTCGGGCGTCAGCGCGGCATCGGGGCGGCCGTCGGCCAGGACCTGGCCCTGCGACAGGACAACGACTCGGTCCGATATCCGGAACGCCATGGACAGATCGTGCAGGGTGACGACGACGCCGACACCATCACGGGCCAGTCTTCCGAACAGAGCGGCGGCATCGAGTTGATGGGCGGGGTCCAGGCCCGTCAGGGGTTCGTCGGCCAGCAGCCATTCCGGCTCACTGGCAAGCGCGCGCGCCATCAGCACCCGTGCGCGCTCGCCGCCCGACAGGCTGTCGACCAACCGGTGCTCGAACGCCGTCACATCGGCAGACGCCATGGCCCTGTCGACGGCAGCGCGATCCCCATCCGTCTGGCCTCGTGCGCCGATGAAGGGGGTCCGCCCAAGTTCAACCAGGGTGCGGCATTCGATGGGCCAGGCGATCTCAGGAGTCTGGGGCAGGTAGGACAGGCGACGCGCGCGTTGGCGAGGCTTGACCCCGGTGAGGTCGGCTCCATCCAGCGTAACCCGGCCAGAGTTTGGCTCGCGCAGGCCTGCCAGACAGGTCAGCAGGGTCGACTTGCCCGCACCGTTGGGACCGACGATGGCCGTCACGCCCCCGGCAGACAGGCTCAGGTCGATGCCGGAGAGGATCGATCGCGAGCCGATCGTCACACCCAGATTTTCGCAGGCCAGGACGCTCACGTCATCGTCCTCCGCAGGCGGAGCAGGAGCACCAGGAAGAAGGGGGCACCGAGCACGGCCATGGCGACGCCCAGTTTCACCTCCACCGCCGCCGGGATGACCCGGACCACGATATCGCCGGCCAGCACGATGACGGCACCGCCCAGCAGGCTGGGGCCCAGCAAGGCCCCCGGCCGGCCCCCGACGAAAGGCCGCAAAAGATGCGGCGTGACCAGTCCGACGAAGCCGATGACGCCCGTCACCGCCACGCTCGCCCCCGCTGCCAGACCGACGCCGAGCGCCAGAAACCAGCGCGTGCGCGACATCGAGACGCCGAGCGACCGTGCGCCCATCTCGCCCAGGGTGAGGGCGTCGAGGACCCGGCCTGTGGCGAGCAGCAACCCACATCCGACGGCGATGAACGGCAGGGCCATCGTCACCTCATCGAAGCTGCGATCCGCCAGCGATCCCATCAGCCAGTCTACGATCTCGCTGACGGCCCAGGGGTTGGGGGCGAGCGACAAGGCCAGCGACAGTCCGGCGCTGGACAGGACGTTCAGGATCGCTCCCGCCAGGATGAAGGTCACCATGCTGGACGCCGCGCCCGACAGCAGCATCAGGAGGCCGACCCCGATGAGGGCACCGCTGATCGCCGCGACCGGCAGGGCCCACGGCGCGACCGCCGTGACCCCGTAATAGAGGGTCAACACCGCTCCCAGAGCGGCCATGCCCGAGACACCCAACACGCCCGGATCGGCCAAGGGGTTGCGCGTGTATCCCTGCAAGGCCGCACCCGACAGGCCGAGCGCTGCACCGACCCCGATCCCCAGAAGGGTCCGCGGAAGGCGAAGCTCGAACACGATCGACCAGCGGGGGTCGGCGCCGAACGAGGTCCACGCGCTCCATGGGGCCCAGACCCGGCCCGCCAGCAGGCTGACCATCGACAGGATCACCAACAGGCCGATCAGGCCCGCATAGAGAAGGGGACGGCTGACCGGCTTCATGCGGAGCTCGTCTCTGCTGCGTCGCGCGCCCGCGCCAGGGCCGCCGCCGTCTGGATCAGCACCGGGCCGCCACAGAACAGCAGACGCTCCGGAAAGGTCGCCCGCCGGATCCGCTCGGAGACGGAGGCCAGCGCCGGATGGCGGACCAGCCGCTCGGCCCGGCTGGGGGCACCGGCGGTCGCTTCGCCGGACAGCAGGACATCCGGCGGATCGGCGATGATCCGTTCCAGCGGCACGCTCATCGACTGGCGCAGCCCATAGTCGGTCGCGGCGTTGCGGAACCCGGTTCGGGTCAGCATCTCGTCCATCAGGGTGCCGGGCGCCGATGCGAAACCGCCCGGCATGAAGACCAGGGCCGACAGGGGCTTTGCGCCGGGGGATGGGTCTGCGGCCTGCAAGGCGGCCTCGATCCGCGCGACGACCGCCTCGCCGCGATCGGGATGGCCGATCAGGGTCGCCACCTCACGCACCTGTTTCAGACTGTCGGCAACCGTCTCCGGCACAGGGAACACCCCGGACCGGACACCGAGGCGTTCCAGCAGATCGACCCGCGCCTGACCCGGCCCGGACAGCACAAGATCCGGCGTCAGATTGATGATCTCCTCGATCGTCCCGCGCGTGGACGGCAACTGGCGGGCCTGTGCGGCGATGGTCGAGTTGTAGGCGTCGGAGGAATAGTGGCTGAGCGCCGCGATCTGCGACCGGTCGGCGACCTCCAGCAGGATGACGTCCAGGCACGGATTGACCGACACGATGCGTCGCGGCGGACCGGCAGCCGACCCGACGGGTGCCACCGGATGGGCCGACCCGCACGCCGCTGTGGCGAGCGCCAGCGTCAGCCCACCCGAGACGGCCGCGCGGCGGTCCAGTGTCTTGGTCAACTGTCCCTCCCCTGCTGCCGGGCCCACACTGGCCGCTCCACACTGTGATGCAAGCACGGCTCGGCGCGGACGGATCGAACCGTCCGCGCCACCGTCACTCTAGAAACGCGCCCGGACACCGATGAAGGTCCCGCGACCCGCGACACCATAGGTCCGCGTCGTCTCATAAACCTCGTCCCCGACGTTCTCGATCCGGCCATAGATCTCGACCGTGTCGTTGACCGGATAGGACGCCCTCAGATCGACCAGGGTGTAGGCGTCGAGCCGTGCCGTGTTGGACGCATTGTCGAAGCTTTCGCCCGCATAGCGCGCCGCCACCGTCGTCGACAGGCGGAAAGGCCAGACATAGGTCGCCGACAGGTTCGCCATGTCCTGGGGCCGACGCGCCAGTTCCCTGCCACGGTTGGTGTCGGGGGATTCGTTCATCGTTTCAGTGAAGGTATAGTTGGCGTCCAGTTGCAGCGCGCCGAACGTCCCCTGGGCCGCCAGCTCCACGCCATTCGCGCTGGTTTGGGCGATGTTGGCGTAATAGCCGAAGCGCCGGATTAGGACGGGGGGGGAGCCCGGGGCCGCCGTGCTTCGGAAGCACAGCGGGTTCGAAACGATGGTTTCTGTGCCCGTGCAGGAGGCGAAGTCGATCTGGTTGGTCGTGTCCCGATCAAAGTATGTCGCCGAAACGACCACCGCGCCGCCGAACAGGTGCTGCTCGACACCGGCGTCCCACCCATCCGCCTCTTCCGGAGCCAGGGCGACATTCCCGTACTCGCTGTAGAGCTGATACAGGCTGGGGGCCTTGAAGCCCTGGCCGAAGCTGGCACGCAGCACCGTCGAACCACCGTTAGGCGCCCAGGCGGCCGCCGCCTGACCCAAGGTCTTGCCGCCAAAGGCATCGTGTTCGTCACGGCGCACACCGCCGGTCAGGGTAAGCCCATCGACCACCTCGGCCTGAAGCTGTGCATAGAAGCCATCGAGCCCGACTGAGGCCGTTGCCGGGACAGGGTTCGGGGTGAAGGACGACGGCGAGGCGCTGCGGAACTCCGAGTCCTCGTGTTCGGCCCCAAAGGTCGCGGTCCAGCCTTCGCGGATGTCGAACACGCCCTGGTATTCGTAGCGCCTGTTCTCACCGCGCGAGTCGAAGGTCAGGGTGGTGTTGGCCTGGGCCGGGTTGAAGCTCTGGCGATCGGTGCGCGTGAAGCCATAGGCCACCCGGTTCTTCAGCCGGTCCTCGAACAGGTCGAAGTTGACGCCCGCATAGGCGACCAGATCCTTGGTCGTTCCATATTCGTTGGTATCGGCGAAGGAGAACGCCGGGGCCGGGAATCCATCGAAATCGACCGTGCCACTCGAATAGACGGCGCGCAGGTCGAGCGAGACATCTTCGGTCACCTTGACGTTGACGCGCCCGCTCAGGCCCGTGTTCTCATAGGCGTCGTCCTCGGTTCCGCGTGCGAAGGCCGAGAAACCATCCGTCTGATAGTGAGAGGCCGCGACGCGCCAGTCGATCCGGTCGCTCGCGCCACCGATCCCGCCGCGCAGAGAGTGCGTGCCTCGCGAACCGGCCTCGGCGTCCAGCGACGCCTGGAACGGTCGGGTCGGCCGGGCGGTGACCAGGCTGACGACGCCGCCGATCGCCTGTGATCCCCACAGGGTCGACTGGGCCCCACGCAGAACCTCGATCCGGGCGACGTCGCCGGTCAGCAGGTTGCCGAAATTGTAGCCCGCGCCGGGCGCGGACGGATCGTTCAGCTTGACGCCGTCCACGACGACCAGGGTCTGGTCACCCTCTGCCCCGCGAATGCGCAGGGCCGTGGGCTGGCCCGGCCCGCCGTTTCTGGTGACGCCGACGCCGGGTGTGCGGGCCAGAAGATCGACCACCGCTACGGCCTGGCTGGCCTCGATCTGACTCGTGGTCAGGACGGTGACCGACTGGCCGACCCGATCGGCAGGCTGAGCGGAGCGGTTGGCCGTGACGACGACGTCGCCCAACAGGGCCGTATCCTGATCGGTTGTCTGAACGGCCTGCGCCGAAGCCGTCGTGGCGGTGAGGAGAAGCGCGGCCGTGGCGGCACTGAGGTGGAGTGCGGTCTTCATTTCGGGTCCAATCCCTTGCTCGACAACGAGCCGGCCGAGATCGATCGCGATCGGACACCAGACGCGCCCGGTCGCGACCGCGCTCGCACGCGGCCCAACAGACGTCGTCATTCGGGTAGATCCCGTTCCGCTCGGCACACCACGTCCGCGCGAAGGACGACCACGACGGGCAGGTCTCCTGGCTCACGGGTCAATGCCGGTGCGCACCGCCTTCCCAGACCCGGGGGTCCAGTGGCTGATGGTGCGCGGGCTCGCCGCTTACAGTTGCGTGGGCAGTCCGGGATTTACACCCGAGTTCCCTTTTCATCCTCATCGCTGAGGAACCTGTCGCGGGGCTGCCCTTAGGGCAGGTCGTTCACATAGGCAACGGGAAAGGTTCTGGCGGAGACGGAGGGATTCGAACCCTCGGTACCCCTTACAGGGTACGACGATTTAGCAAACCGTTGCCTTCAGCCACTCGGCCACGTCTCCGGCAGGCGCTGTCGATAGCGAAGACCGTCGCCGGGCGCAATCGGGGGAGCGCCAAAGTTCGCGCGTTAACGCGACATCCATGGGGGTTGTGCAGGATGGGGCGTCCTTGTCACCGCGCCGGTTGTCCATGTCCTCCACCCTGAATGCCAGCCGCCAGCCCTCCCGCGAGCGCAGGCCACTGGATGTGAGCGGGCTCCAGGCCCTGGCGGCGACGGCCGCCCGTGGCGGGTCGGACGCAGAGGTCGCGGGTTCTGCGCGACGCGGCCCCTTCCGACCCGAAGTCTGGCTGAACGCCCGGCAAAGGCATGCCTCGCGCCTCGCGGGCCACTATTTCCGGGCGATCGACGTACTGGCGGTCCTGTCCGTGACTCTTGTCTGCGGCTGGGCGGCGGGGTCAGGCAGCCTGCTGCAGGACCGGCTGGCGCTGGTTCTGCCGTTCGGGCTGGGCGCGATCATCGTCCTGGGCCTGATGCGGTCGCTGAGCCTGTACCGGTTCTCGCGCGGCGAAGCCGTGCTGATGCATCTGGGCCGCGTTGCTGCCGTCGTGATGGCAGGCGGAGCGGTCGCCATGGCCATCGGCCTGCTGATCGACCCGGTGGAGGCCGATCTGGCTTGGCTGCTGATCTGGGCGGCCACCACCCTGCTGACCCTCTATACCCTGCACCTGATCTGGAGCGGGACGGTCGCGCGCTGGCGCGCCTCGGGCGCCCTGACCCCCAACGTGGTGCTGGTGGGTGCCACCAAACATGCCGAACGCCTGATCAAGGAGGCCCTGAAGCGGCGTGACATCAATGTTCTGGGCGTGTTCGACGACCGTCTCGCGCGATCGCCCCAGAGCATCGAGGGCGTGCCGGTGCTGGGTGGATCGAACGACCTGCTGACCCACAAGATGACGCCCTATGTCGACCGCATCGTCCTGGCCATCGATCCCAACGCCCAGGCCCGGGTGCGCGAACTGACCGCACGCCTGCAGACCCTGCCCAACGAAGTCATGCTGCTGGTCGATCCGCAGGGGTCGGATGAGCGCAATGCCGCCCTCGAACGGCTGGCGCGGGCACCGCTGGCATCGCTGGACGGCCCGCTGGACGCCGACCGCCGCGCGTTCAACAAGCGGATGCAGGACATGCTCGTCGGGGGCCTTGCGCTGTTTCTGCTGGCCCCTGTGATCGCCCTGACAGCATTGGCCGTACGCCTCGACAGTCCCGGCCCGATCTTTTTCCGCCAGCGTCGCCACGGCTTCAATCAGGAAGAGATCGTCGTGTGGAAATTCCGCTCCATGCGCCAGGAGACGGCCGACGCCACCGCCTCGCGTCAGGTCACGGCCGACGACGACCGGGTCACCCGTGTCGGCAAGATCCTGAGGTCCACCAGTCTGGACGAACTGCCCCAACTGCTCAACGTGCTCAAGGGCGAGATGTCGCTGGTCGGCCCGCGCCCGCACGCCATCGGCATGAAGACCGGCCAGATCGAATCGGCCCTGCTGGTCGCCGAATACGCCCACCGCCACCGGATGAAGCCCGGCATGACCGGCTGGGCGGCCATCAACGGCTCGCGCGGCCCGCTCCATAATGCCCAGGACGTGCGTCGCCGCGTCCAGCTCGACGTCGAATACATCGAGCGCCAGTCGCTGTGGCTCGACCTGTGGATCATGGCCCTGACCGTGCCGGTCCTGCTCGGCGATCGTCTGGCGGTTCGCTGATGTTCTGGCGGGGCGTCTGGGGCTATCTGCCGGCCAACATCGTCCAGGGCGTCGTCGGGTTCGGCGCGATCTGGGTCTTCACGCGTCTGTTGAGCGCCGACGATTTCGGCCGCTATGCCCTGGCCTTTTCGATCACGATCCTGGCCCACGTCCTGGTCTTCAGCTGGCTGGAAGCGGCTATGGCGCGCTACTGGGCGGCCCAGACCCCGGGTCAGTCCATGGCGGCCCATTTCGCCAGCCTGTACCGTACGACCTTCATCCTGATCGCCCTGTTCGTGCCAGTGGCCGGGATCACCCTGTGGCTCGTGCCGCTGGATCCGGTATTCAAGATCGCCATCGGCGCGGGATTGCTGGGCTGTCCGGTGCGCTGCCTGACCAAGCTGGCACAGGAGCGCTATCGCGCGGCGGGAGAGGTCTCGCGCTCGGCCCTGCTCGACATCGCCACTACCATCGGCGGCCTCGCGATCGGCGTGGGTTTCGCCCTCGGCGGCGCGGGCGGCGCAGCGCCCCTGATCGGGCTGGGGCTCGCCCCCCTGTGCGCCCTGCCCTTCATCCTGCCGGGCGAGCTGCGACAAGCCAGGGCCGGTGTCGTCGAAGTGGCGCGGCTCAAGACCTATGCCGCCTATGGCTATCCGATCGCGGCGTCGCTGACCCTGGCGCTGGTGCTGGCCTCGACCGACCGGTTCCTGCTGGCCATCTTCATGGATGAGGCGGCGGTCGGCGCCTATCACGCGGGCTATTCCATCGCCAACCGGACGCTAGACGTGCTGTTCCTGTGGCTAGGCGCGGCGGGTCAGCCGGCGCTGGTCATGGCGCTGGAGCGCGGCGGGCTGGATCGTCTCAAGGAAGCCGCAAAGGAACAGGCCTCGACCTTCTTCCTGATCGGCATTCCGGCGGCGGCCGGCGTGGCCCTCGTGGCGCGCCCCCTCGCCGAGGTCATGATCGGCCCGGACCTGCGCGACGCCGCCACCCTGGTGACGCCGTGGATCGCCCTGTCGGCCCTCCTCTACGGCATGACCGCCTACTATTTCGGCCAGGCCTTCACCCTGGGCCAGAAGACGCGGCTGCTGCTGGTCGCGATGATCATCCCCGCGGTGGCGAACGTCCTGCTCAACCTCGTCCTGATCCCCCGCTTCGGCCTGGTCGGCGCGGCGTGGTCGACGGCGATCAGCTTTGGTCTGGGGATGCTGGCGACCCTGGCCATGGGTCGCAAGGTCATCCCCCTGCCCATTCCGTGGGACTGTCTGATCCGCTGCCTTATCGCGGCGGGATTGATGTCGCTTGTGGTATGGACCCTGCCTCCGATCGGAGGCTTCCCCGAGCTGATGCTGGACGCCACCGTCGGGGCCCTCGTCTATGGCGCGGCGGCGGTCACCATGAACGCGGCGGGCGTACGGGACCTGATCCTGCGCCTCGTCGCCCAGGCCCGGCAGCGCAGGGCCCCCGCATGATCGTCAGAACCTTCTCCAACCCGGCCAGCCTGACCGCACAGCCGATCCTGTCGGTCCTGATCCCGTTCCTGCGCGACGACCCCCTGCCCCTGCTCGAGGCGCTGGAGACCGAAGCTGCTGCGCTGACCGGAGCCGTCGAGGTCGTGGTCATGGACGACGGCACAGCTGATCCAATGCTGACCCAGGCAATCGAGACCCGGATCGCGACCTTCGCCCTGCCCGCCACCCTTTTGACTCTGGCCACAAACGAAGGCCGATCCAAGGGCCGCAACCGACTGGCTACGGCGGCGCGGGGAAACAGCCTGCTGTTCCTCGACAGCGACATGCGGCCCGACACGCCGCATTTTCTCGGGACCTGGGCCGATCTGGTGCGGCGCGACGATCCCGCCGTCGCCTTCGGCGGCTTCTCACTGTTGCAGGCCCCGACCGACCGGCGCTTCGCCGTCCACAGGTCGATGGCGGCGAAGTCCGAATGCGTGCCCTGCGATATCCGCGCCCTGACGCCCGAGAAATACGTCTACACCTCCAACCTGCTGGTCCGCCGCAACGTCTTCGACAGCGAAGGCTTCGATGCCGCCTTCGCCGGCTGGGGCTGGGAGGACGTGGAGTGGGCCATGCGGGTGTCGCGACGATATCCCGTCATCCACGTCGACAATCCGGCGACCCACATGGGCCTCGACACCGTCCAGGCCCTGGCCGGGAAGTATGAGCAGTCGGCCGCCAACTTTGCCCGCGTCATCGCCAAACACCCCGACATCATCCAGACCTACCCCAGCTTCAAGGCTGCCCGGTTGCTGAAACGCATCCCGGCACTGGGGGCCATCCGCCCCTGGATCCGCCGCGCCGCGATGATGCAGCCCCTGCCGGTCGCGACCCGCGCCTTCGCCCTGCGCCTCTACCGCGCCGCCCTCTATGCCGAGGCGGTCTGAGATGGGCGATGTCGCGGTCCTGATCCCCACGATGCGGCGGCCCGAAAGCCTCGCCCGCGCGCTGCGGTCGGTCTTCGCGCAGACTGGCGTGGCCGACCGACTGGCCGAGATCGTCGTCATCGACAACGACCCGACCGGCAGCGCGGCAGGGGTTGTGGCCGGCTTGGCCGCCGAAAGCCCCTGCCCCCTGATCTATCACCACGAGCCGCGACCCGGCGTCGCGACGGCGCGCAACGCCGGTCTGAGCCGCACCTCAGTCCCCCTGATCGCCTTCCTCGACGACGATGAGGCGGCCGAGGCCGACTGGCTGGCTCGTCTGATCGCGGCGCGCGAGGCCCTGGGCACGGACGTCGTCTTCGGCCCTATCCACGGGCGGGTGCCCGAAGGAACGGGCTGGGCCGGTGCCTATCTGGAACGGTTCTTCGGCCGCGAGGGGCCGGCAGCGACGCAGGTAATCGACCACGCCTACGGCTGTGGCAACTCCCTGATGGTGCGGGCCACCGCCCTGCCCGGCGCAACCCCGTTCGATCCGGCCGCCGACCGCAGCGGCGGCGAGGACGACGCCCTTTTCCAGGCGCTGGAAGCGCGTGGCGGCACCTTCGGCTGGGCCGCCGACGCCTGGGTCGACGAGTTCGCCCCGCCGCACCGCGCCACCATGCGCTACGCCCTCGCCCGCGCCTTCGCCTATGGCCAGAGCCCCAGCCAGTTGGCGGCACGAGACCGCAAACCCTTCGCCGTCGCCCGCTGGATGCTGATCGGTGCCGCCCAGGCCTTCGTCTGGGGTTCCGTGACGGTCGCCTTCAGTGTGATCGGCAGCTCACGGCGGGCAGAGATGATGGACCGGACCGCAAGGGGCATGGGCAAGGTCCTTTGGTTCAAGGGCTTCGAACCCCAGTTCTACGGCGCGCGCGAACTGGCCCGCCTGGATGCGCTGAAGCCCGCCTAGCCGGTCAGGCGCTTCAGGAACGGCGGGGCCTTGTAGGTCGAACGGTTGACCACGATCCCGGCGATCCGCCCGCCCACGGCCTCGATCTCGTCGCGCAAGGTGACCGGCTCATTGGCCGGCGTCGATCCGGCCGAAACTACCAGCACGGTGGCGTCCACATAGGGGGCCAGGGTCAGGGCGACGTCGTTCCGGTCGGCGGCGGGGGCGTCGATGATGATGGTATCGCCGTGCTTGCGCATGGCGTCCCAGTAGCGGGGATCCGGCAAGGGCTCGGCGCGCTGTCCCGAACGCAGCCCCTCGGCTCTGAACCGGGTGACCCATAACCGACCGCCGAGACAGGCGCGGGCGGTCATCAGACGCGACGGCGCGACCGGCTTGTTGTCGCGTCCCAGCACCGGCGGGGTCACGACATAGAAGACCGATCCGTCGGGAGAGGCCGCCGCAGAAGGTCCCAGTCGCCCGAACCGTTCCGGCTCGGCGGCCACCGCCTCCTGCTGACCCTGCTGGATCAGGTCCGCGTCGATCAGCCAGGCGGGCTTGCGCGCCCTGACGGCGGCCAGTCGGGCGAACTCACGGGCGACCGTCGAGGTTCCTTCACCAGTCGTGGCGCAGGCGAACTGGATCACCCGGCCGCGATGAGCGGGTGCCGGTCCCAGCGCGGCCCAGAGGCCCGCCATCTCGGATGTCAGATCAACCATCGAATCGGTTACGCGTTACACGGGTTCTCAAGGCTAACACGCAGACCTCACGGCGCGCGCCTCAAGCCTTCATCGGCGCGACCGCGAGCACCGGCAAGTCCAGGGTTCGGCCGGCCGAGGCCGGGGTGATGAAGCCCCGCCGGCTGAACACCCGCAGCAGACCGACGCACAGGGCCGTGAACCCGGCGAACAGGAAGACCAGGGCCAGCAGCGGTGCCTTCAGGCTGGACCCCCGTGTCGGCGCGGCGGGGTCGGAGATCACGATGACATTATCCGCCCCGTTGCGGACCAGATCGTTCTCGGCCCGGCTCTGGCTGCCGCGTTGCTGGAACTCGCGGATGCTGGCCGTCAGGTTGTCGCGGTTGCCAGCCAGGATGGTGTTCTCGGATTCCAGCGCCGTCAGCCGCGCCTGGCGTTGGCCGATCGTGGCAAGCTGCCCATCGAGCACCGCCAGCTTGGCGGCCAGGGCGTCGCGGTCGGCCTCGGCCGTGGTGCGGGTGGTTTCCAGCGCAGTCCAGTTGGTGTTGGGCCCGGTGCGGACCTCCTTGGCCCCGACCGTGTCGCCCCCGGCGACATAGGCCTGCATGGCCGCGATCTCGGCGTCCTTGTCCTTCACCGGCTGGGCATCGGGCGTATAGCGCGCCAGCAGTTGCTCCCGCTCGGTGCGCAGCGTCAGGATCCGGTCCTGGGCCGAGATGTTCAGGTCCTGCTGCAGCACGATCTCGGCGGGCGTCATGGCCAGTTGTTGTTCGATCGTGGCCAGCCTCTGCGTCGCCTGGGTCAACTGGGCCTGGGTGCTCAGCCGGTCTGCGAAGGTCGTCTGATAGCTCGCCGCCGCCGCCGCCTTGGCCGTGGTGAAGTCGCCAATGTCGTTGGAGGCCAGGAACTGCTCATAGGCCGCGTCCACCTCGGCCAGTTCGCCCTCGAAGGCGGTCTTCTGGCGATCGATCGCCGACGTCGATCCATCCTGGAACACCTCGCGGCGATAGCCCCGATAGGCCTCGATGATCGCGGCCAGGACGTTGGCCGACTTCTCGGCGTTGTCGCTCTCATAGCCCAGGGAGATGATGCCGCTGGTCGGGGTCGTGCCGATCGACAGGCTGTCGTTGATCTCCTTGATCGCGTCGCCTTCCTGCTTGGCCATCGGCGCGGTGGAGGGCTTGGTCTGGAAGGCGGAGACGCCCAGGGTGCGGACGGCGCGCAGCTTGACCTCGCGGCTGCCGATGATCTGGGCCTCGGTATTGGCGATCTCGCCGGGCGTCGGCGGTGCCGGCCGTTCGGTCAGGGTGCCGACCCGCGACTGATAGACATATTCCTGACCGGCCCCGGCATAGATGGTGGCCCCGGCCACATAGGTCTTCTTGATCGTCAGAACCGCCGCCGCACCGATCGCGAACACGACCAGGAAGATCAGGATCATCAGCCCCAACTCGCGGAACAACAGGCCGATCACGTCCAGAAGGCCGTAACGCGGTCGGGTCGATACGGTGGCCGTCGAACGCATGACTGGGGCGAATCCGAAGAATCTGGGAATGATGCCGATCCTTGGCGGACCCGCATTAACCATTGGTTACCCATAACCGGCGAGCCTCACCGATAT
Source organism: Brevundimonas sp. NIBR10 (assembly GCF_027912515.1). Lineage (NCBI taxonomy): Bacteria > Pseudomonadati > Pseudomonadota > Alphaproteobacteria > Caulobacterales > Caulobacteraceae > Brevundimonas > Brevundimonas sp. NIBR10. Next base: position 2,820,888 of record NZ_CP115464.1, on the reverse strand, counting down.
CGCTTCCCGGCCGAACGAGACCCCATGATTCCCGACCGCCGACACCTGTTGATGCTCATCGGCGCCGCGGCCCTGACTGGGTGCGGCGCCGCCCAAGGCATGACGCGCCAGGATCGCGGCCTGACCGGCGAGCGGATCACGACCGAAGGGTTCGAGCCCGTCGGCTTTTCCGACTGGACGGACGCCGAGCCGGAGTACCTGCTCTATCCCGGCGACGAGATCGAGATCGCCACGCCCACAGCACCCGAACTGACCCGTACGCTGAAGGTCGGCCCGGACGGCCGCGTCGCCCTGCCCCTGATCGGCCAGGTGATGGCGGCGGACCGCACCCTGTTCGAGCTGGAGACCAACGTCTCCTCGGCCCTGGCGTCACAGCTGGTGCGTCCGGTGGTCGAGATCACCCTGAAACAGGCCGGGCCGTTGAAGGTCTGGGTCACGGGCGAGGTGCGGACACCGGGCGTCTACGACATGCCGGGTGACATCGATGCGCTCCAGGCCGTCGTCATGGCCGGCGGCTATCTGCCCAGCGCACGGTCGAACAAGGTCGGGGTGATCCGTAGAGGGCCGGGCGGAACCCGCATGTTCCGGGCCATCGACCTGCGCGAGCGTCGCGGCGAGGTCGTGGCCCTGCGTCGGGGCGACATGATCTGGGTTCCGCGCTCGACTCTTGGGGAACTGGCCAACTTCTTCACCCAGGTGAAGGCGGCCCTGCCGGTCGGCTTCAACTACACGATCAACGGCCAGTACCAACAGTTTTAGGGGCTACCGCTCCCGACGCGGTCGCTCGCTGCTTGAGCCCGGCGGTCTCGTCAGGCGGCGAACTTAACCACGCCGGCGTCGACATAACGGCGGGCCGCGGCCTGGGCCTCGGCGATCTCCTCGCGTTCCATCTCGGCCGACATCTCGCGGCGATAGACGCGGGCTTCCATCGAACCCTTCATGGCCGCCAGATTGAAGATCATGTGGGCCGAGACCCGGTCCATCGGACATCCGCCCGACCCGGACGAATACATCATCCCCAGGCGGAACAGGGCGTCACCGTCCATCTCGGCGGTCGGCAGGGGGAGACCGGCAACGTCGGCGGTCTCGAACTCAGGCATCGCTTCTTGCATCACCAGATCCTCGTTGACGCCGCCCTTTCTGGGCCCGTCCTTGTAGGTCTGATCAAATACCCGTGGTTTGAAGTTAAAGTTAACGGCGCAGAGGCCCGCGAATTCTTTTCAGTAAAGGCGAAGTGAACACTGAAGTCGACGTTCACATCCTCTCAAGTCGCCGGTAACGCGGGATTCATATAGGTACAGGCGGGGTTAACGCGCGCGCTGACCGAACAGAAGTTTGCGGGCGTCTTCGGCCGCCTTGCCCGAGGCCGCCAGATTGCCTCTCAACGCCTCGCCCAGCGCGCGCCCGGCGATCACGGCAGGGCGCGACCCCACCCGATCCAGCCAGGCCTTCAGGTTCGGGAACTCATCGATGTTCTGCCCCTGGAGTTCCGGCAGGACCCAGGGCCAGGCGGCCATGTCGGCGATGGAGTAATCCCCGGCCAGATAGTCGCGGTCGGCCAGCCGCCGATCCATGACGCCATACAGCCGATGGGTCTCGTTGGTGTAGCGGGCGACGCCATAGGCGATGTGGCGCTGATCCGGCGTGATCGCCCGGGCATACTGACGGAAATGATGGGTCTGGCCCGCCATCGGGCCCAGCCCGCCGACCTGCCAGAACAGCCACTGATCGATCTCGGCCTTGCGGCGCAGGTCGGTCGCATAGAATTTGCCGGACTTGGCGGCCAGGTATTGCAGGATGGCCCCGGATTCAAAGATCGACAGCGGCAGGCCGTCGGGCCCGTCTGGATCGATGATGGCGGGCATCCGGCCGTTGGGGCTGATCTTCTGGAAGGCCGGCTCGAACTGCTCGCCCTTGCCGATGTTGACCGGCTTTAGCTCATAGGCGAGGCCCATCTCCTCCAGAGCGATGGACACCTTCCAACCGTTCGGCGTGGGCCAGTACCAGAGTTCGATCGGACGGGGCATGGCGATCCTGATGGGGGGGCTGAGGCGGCGATCCGCACGGGTGAAGCTGGGTGTCTCCGCCTCGTTACGCAACCCGGCTTCTGGCCCAACGCGACATTCAGCCGGGGTTCATGCGACAAGGACGACACCTGTCCACAAGCCGCCCGGGAAGGGCGTGCGGGGAAAACGACCATGAAACGCTCTCTGATGGTGTTTGCAGCCATCTCCGCCTTTGTCCTGCCGGCTCTCGCGCCGGTGGCGACCCTCGCCCAGGACATCGGCGACCGGGGTCAGGACGACCGCGCCCAGGGCCCCCGTCGTGACGGTGGGCGTCCCGGCAACCGCGAGGAAACCGCCGGCGGCGATCGTGGAGGCCGCGACACCAGCGGCGACCGCCGCGGCGGTGACGGCGACCGTGGCGGCGGAGGTGGCGGAGGCCGACCGGCTCGCGACGAAACACCTGCACCGCCGGCTCCGCAGCCTCAGCCAGACCGCTCGGGCGGTCAGGACAGGGTCAGCAGGCCCGACCTCGGGGGCGGCAATGCCGGCCAGGATCGGGGCGGACGTGATCGCGGCGATCGCAACGGTGGCAACAGCGGATGGAACGGGGGCGGCCAGAACCGTCCCGACCGGGACCGGCCCGACAACGGCAACGGCAACGGGGGCTGGAACGGCGGCAACCAGGGTCGCCCCGGCCAGGATCGGCCAGGCCAGGACCGCCCCAATCGCCCCGGCAACGACAATGGCGGCTGGAACGGCAACGGTGGCTGGAACGGCGGCAATCAGGATCGCCCCGGCCGGGACCGCCCGGGCCAAGATCGTCCCAACCGGCCGGACAACAACGGCGGCTGGAACGGCAACGACCGCAACCGTCCGGGCGACTGGAACAACGGCGGCGACCGCAGCCGCGACCGGGACCGGACGCGCCAGGAGTACCGCAGCCGCTTCGATTCCAATCGCTGGCAACAGAACTGGAACCGCAGCCACCGCTCCGACTGGTGGCGGTCGGACCGTCGCTTCAACGGCTGGTCCGGCGTCCGCTTCGGCTTCTATTTCGCGCCCGGCTACGGCTACTACAGCGTTCCCCGGAACTACTATGGCCGCCACTACACGATCGGCGACTACCTGCCCTCGATCTTCTGGCGCTATTCGGTGAACGACTATCGCACCTATGGGCTGGGCTATCCGCCCCCGGGCACGCGGTGGGTCTATGTCGACAATGCGATCTATCTGATCGACGAGTACGACGGCTATATCATCGATGTGATCCGCGACGCCTGGCGCTGGTAGACAGGCCATCCGCGACGATTTCGGCCCCTCTTCGGAGGGGCCGTTTTCGTATGGGCGCGCCGGTTAACCCTGAATGGGGCGTTCAGGATCGGTTCAGGCGCGGCCGACGATCCTGTCCTCACGGTGGGGTTCAACGGCCGCTGCAGGCGGCTCAGCTCAGGAGACCGAGATGAAGAGGATGATCAAGTTCGCCGCGCTTGCCGTCGCCACGGTGGCGATGACCGCAGCGCCCATGGCCGCGTCGGCCCAGTCGTGGCGCGGCGGTGGCGACCGGGACCGCGACGGCCGCTACGAGCGCTGGGAGCGCCGCGCGGACCAGAACCGCCATGACGGCGGCCGTTATACCCGCAACGAGCGTTACAACGACTACCGGCGCGGCCAGCGGGATCAGTACCGGGACAACCGCTACTACGGCCCGCCGCACGGCAACGCCTATGGCTATAACCAGCGTCGCTGGTACCGGGGGGCCACCCTGCCCTATCAGTACCGGTCCAACTGGTACATCCGGGACTACAACCGCTACGGCTATGCGCCTCCGCCGCGTGGCTACGGCTACTACCGCACCGACACCGGCGACATCGTCGTCGCGGCGCTGGCGACCGGGGTGATCCTGTCGCTGCTGGGAAACTGAGCCCCGCAAGCCATTGATATGAAGAGCCCGCCCGGAGCGATCCGGGCGGGCTTTTCGTTGCCTACAGCCCCAGCTTGGCCTTCAGGATCGCGTTGACCGAGGCCGGGTTGGCCTTGCCGCCGGTGGCCTTCATGACCTGGCCGACGAACCAGCCCAGCGCCTGGGGCTTTTCGGCGACGGCGGCGGCCTTGTCGGGGTTGGCGGCGATCAGGTCGTCGACGGCCTGCTCGATGGCACCCGTGTCGTTGACCTGAACCAAGCCGCGCGCCTCGACCACCTGACGGGGCGAGCCTTCGCCGTTCCAGACGTGGTCGAAGACTTCCTTGGCGATCTTGGAGGAGATGACACCCTCCTCGATCAGGGCGACCAGTTCGGCGACGTGGGCGGCCGGGAGCGGGCTGGCGTCGAACTCAAGCCCGTCCGCCGACAGCCGGGCCGACAGTTCGTTGGTGACCCAGTTGGCGACCAGCTTGGCGTCGCGACCGGCGGCGGCGGCCTCGAAATAGTCGGCCTTGGCCTGGTCCGAGATCAGGACGACGGCGTCGTATTGCGACAGGCCGTACTGGCTCATCAACCGGCGGCGCTTCTCGTCGGGCAGTTCGGGCAGGTTGGCCTTGATGTCGTCGATCCAGGCCTGTTCGAGTTCAAGCGGCAACAGATCGGGATCGGGGAAGTAGCGGTAATCATTCGCCTCTTCCTTGGACCGCATCGACCGGGTCTCGTTCTTCGTCGGATCATACAGGCGGGTCTCCTGGATGATCTTGCCCCCGTCCTCGAGGATCTCGATCTGGCGGCGCGCCTCGATGTTGATGGCTTGGCTGATGAAGCGGAACGAGTTGACGTTCTTGATCTCGCAGCGCGTGCCCAGGTGCTTGAAGTCGCCGTCCGCCTTGAACTTGGCATACTGGCCCTCGCGGCAGACCGAGACGTTGACGTCGGCCCGCAGGTTGCCCTTTTCCATGTCGCCGTCGCAGGTGCCCAGATAGATCAGGATGGTCCGGATCTTCTTCACATAGGCGACGGCCTCTTCCGGCGAGCGGATGTCGGGCTTGGAGACGATCTCCATCAGGGCGGTGCCGGCGCGGTTCAGGTCGACGAAGCTCTCGGTCGGCGACAGGTCGTGGATCAGCTTGCCCGCGTCCTGTTCCAGGTGCAGCCGCTCGATGCCGACGTTGAAGAACGACCCGTCCTCGGCCTCGACCTCGACGACACCCTCGCCGACGATGGGGAAGTACAACTGGCTGATCTGATAGCCGGTGGGCAGATCGGGGTAGAAATAGTTCTTGCGGTCGAACTGGCTGCGCTTGTTGATCTGGGCCTTGAGGCCCAGGCCGGTCTTGACCGCCTGTTCAACGCAGTGGCCGTTCAGGGTCGGCAGCATGCCGGGAAAGCCCGCATCGACCAGCGACACCTGCTCGTTCGGCCCCGCGCCGAAGCCCACGGCAGCGCCGGAGAACAGCTTGGCCTTCGACGCCACCTGGGCGTGGATCTCCAGCCCCATGACGATTTCCCAGGCTCCGGTGCGGCCCTGGATGAGGTTTGATTTGGTCGTGGTGTCGGTCATGGGGCTTGATTAGCGTCCTGAAGCGATCGGCGAAAGTTGCTGTCTTGAGCCTGTCTCAAATCAATGTTCTCGTAACGTTGGGAAACAGCCAGGAAACACCATGACCAAGACCCTCGCCGCCTTCGCCGCGCTCGCCCTCGTCGCGGCGCCCCTGACCAGCGCAACGAGCGCCGCCGTGGCCCAGACCGCGCCGGCACCGGCTCCGCTGACCGTGAACAGCCCGATCAAGGCGCTGCTGGCCAACCCCGCGACCAAGGCCATCCTCGACAAACACCTGCCCGGCCTGGCGAACCACCCGGCCCTGCCTCAGTTCCAGGACATGACATTGACCCAGGTCATGCCGATGTCGCAGGGGGCGGTGACCGCCGAGATCATCGCTGCCATCGACACCGACATCAAAGCTCTGCCGGCCCGTTGATCAGACCGGGCCTCTCCCCCAAGGAGAGGCCCGGGCTCGCTAGTTCACCACCACTTATCCGCCTTGCCGGTAAAGCCCGCCGCCTTTTCCAGCGCCGACGCCACCTGGAACACCGTGGCTTCGTCCAGGGCCTTGCCGATGACCTGAAGGCCCAGCGGCAGTCCGTTCGGATCGACGCCGGCGGGGACCGAGATGCCCGGCAGGCCCGCCAGGTTGGCGGTCACCGTGAAGATGTCGTTGAGGTACATGGTCACCGGATCGACCTCCTTGTCGCCGATGGCGAAGGCGGCCGACGGGGTGGAGGGGGTCAGGATGGCGTCGACCTGGTCCCAGACGTTGTCGAAGTCCTCGGCGATGCGGCGGCGGACCTTCAGCGCCCGGACGTAGTAGGCGTCGTAGAATCCGGCCGACAGCACATAGGCGCCGATGGTCAGGCGGCGCTGGACCTCCTTGCCGAAGCCCTCGGCGCGGCTGGTCTCGTAGAGGTCGGTCAGGCTGGTGGCGTTCTTCGCCCGATGCCCGAAGCGCATTCCGTCATAGCGGGCCAGGTTGGACGAGGCCTCGGCCGGGGCGACGATATAGTAGGTCGGCAGGGCATATTTGGTGTGCGGCAGGGAGATGTGGACGATCTCGCAACCGGCGTCCTTGAGCCAGGTCATGCCCTGGGCCCACAGGGCCTGAATCTCGTCAGGCATGCCGTCGACGACGTATTCGGCCGGGACGCCGATGCGCAGGCCCTTGACCGAGTTGCCGACGAAGCGGGACCAGTCGGGTGTGGGGATGTCGAGGCTGGTCGAATCCTTGACGTCGAACGAGCACATCGACTTCAGTAGCAGGGCCGCGTCCTCGACGTTCTTGGCGATCGGCCCGGCCTGATCCAGCGAACTGGCGAAGGCGACCATGCCGTAGCGGCTGGCCCGGCCGTAGGTGGGCTTGATCCCGACCGTGCCGGTGAAGGCGGCCGGCTGGCGGATCGAACCGCCGGTGTCCGACGCCGTGGCGGCCAGGCAGAGGTCTGCGGCGACGGCGCAGGCCGATCCGCCCGAGCTGCCGCCCGGGGTCAGGTCAGCGTTTGAACCCTTTGATTTCCAGGGGTTCACGACCGGACCGAAGGCCGATGTCTCGTTTGACGAGCCCATGGCGAACTCGTCCATGTTCAGTTTGCCCAGCATCACCGCCCCGTCGCGCCACAGGTTGGCGGTGACGGTGGATTCATACGGCGGGACGAAGCCGCGCAGCATGTTGGAGCCGGCCGTGGTCTGGACACCGTCGGTGCAGAACAGGTCCTTGATGCCCAGCGGCGCGCCTTCCAGGACGCCGCCCTGGCCGGCGGCGAGGCGAGCGTCGGATGCCCTGGCCATGTCGATCGCCTTGTCGGCGGTGACCTCGACATAGGCGTTCAGGGTCGGGTTGGCGGCCTCGATGTTGGACAGGAAGGCGCGGGTGATCTCTTCCGAGGAAAAGGTCTTCGCCTTGAGGCCGTCGACGGCCCCCTTGAGGGTCAGTTGGGTCAGGTCGCTCATGACTATTCCACCACCTTGGGCACGGCGAAGAAGCCGTCGGCGGATTTGGGGGCGTTGGACAGGACGTCGGCGACCTTGTTGCCGTCGGTGACGACGTCGTCGCGCAGACGCAGGGCCTGGGCGACGTTGGAGGTCATCGGTTCGACGCCCTCGACGTCGACCTCGCTGAGCTGGTCGATCCAGGCCATGATGCCGTTCAGCTCGCCGGCAAGCGGCTCCAGCCGGTCTTCGGGCGTCTTGATGCGGGCGAGAAAGGCGACCTTGCGCACGGTCGCTGCGTCGATGGCCATGCGGCCCTCCGGATAGTCGAGGCGAGAGGGCCGGTGACTAGCCGTCCGGGGCCGGAATCACAAGGATTCGCGCCAAGGACGGGCGGTGCGGCCGGAGCGTTCAGACAGAAAAACAGAGTCCGAAAGGTCTGAATGGTCCGAACTCGCCGATAGCCGGACTCAAAAAACGGAGTCCGATGAGTCCGGAGAGTCCGGACTCAAAAACAGAGTCCGGTGAGTCCGTTGAGTCCGGACTCTGCCGGTGCCGCGGGTGGTTTCTGGCTGCGATTGTCAAAGACCGGGGTCGAGCGGGCAGTCTACCACGGCCGCGACCGGCGCCAGGTCGAAGGGCGCGAGATCGCGGCAATCCCTTGCAGGACAAGGGATTGGTGAGGCGAAGTTGGATAGATGGGCCCTACTCCCCGTCACGCTCATCCCCGCGACGGCGGCCTGACGATCTAATCCGCCGGCATCATCCGCACATTGACCGGCTGGGTCTCGTGGATGGGGCCGACGGGGAAGACGATGATGGCGCGGCGTTTGCGGCTGCCTATCGTGCCGTCGGCATCCATGGTGCTTTCCTCGATTTCCAGATCGACCTGGCCCGGCACCTCGTTCAGCACCTTGAAGTCGAGGAAATCGCCGAGGCCATAGACCCACCAGCCGTCGGCCGGGCTACGGTAGAAGGCGATATAGGTCTGGAGCCCGTTCATGGCGGGATCGCCGCCGGCCGTGCCGAAGATCTTGGCCCCAACGCCCTGCTGCTTTTCCAGAGCATACAGTTCGACCACCCCGGCCGAATATTGCAGGGTCTCGTCCGGCAGGGCCTTGACCGGCAGGCCGCGCGACGTGGGCGTCAGGGGTGCGATGGTCGGCGGCGTTCCGGCCGTTTCCGGCACGACGGTGGGCGGTGCCGGGGTCGCAGCCGTCGGCGCGGCGGGCTGCTGGAAGGCGGTCCAGGCGGCGGTCAGCCGGTCGCAGCCCGCCAGGGATACGGCGGCCAGCAGGGCGGCGGCGGTGATCAGGCGCGTGGTCATCGGTTCCTCCGGTTCGGCGCGACAGTGGCGCGACACACGGCGCGATACAACGGCGTTCGCCCACAAGGACGTCGCGCGACCTTTGACGCAGACCTGCGCGGGGTCTACCGCACCGCCGTGCCCGTACTCGACCTTCTCGACCTGTCCGCCGCCTGTCCGCCCAATACGGCGTGGATGGGCCTCGACCTCGGTGAACAGACGATCGGTGTGGCGACGTCGGACACATCCCGGATGATCGCCAGCCCGCTGGAGCTGGTGCGCAAATCGAAATTCACCCAGGACGCCGAACAGCTGTTCCGGCTGATGGCGCATCGCAAGGTGTCGGGGCTGGTGATCGGCCTGCCGGTCAATATGGACGGGACCGAGGGGCCGCGCGCCCAGTCGTGCCGAGCCTTCGCGCGCAACCTGATCCGGTTGCGGGACATTCCCATCGCCTTCTGGGACGAGCGGCTGTCGACCAGCGCGGTCGAGCGGTTCCTGATCGACGAGCTGGACCTGAGCCGCAAGCGCCGTGCGGGGGTCGTCGATCGCACCGCCGCCGCATGGATCCTGCAAGGGGCGCTGGACCGCGTGCGTGACCAGGCGACCTGGGCATGAACGGCTTGCTGCTTGGCGTCCTGCCCGTCTTCGCCCTGATCGCCATCGGCTATGGGCTGAAGAAATCGCATTTCCTGCCGGACGAGACCTGGCGGCCGATCGAGAAGCTGTCGATCAACCTGCTGTATCCGGGATTTCTGATCCCGGCGATCTGGGACGCGGACCTGTCGGGCGACAGCGCGGGCGCGGCCGGGGCGGCCGCTGTCACCGCCGTCATCATCGTCGGGGGGGTGCTTCTGGCGGCCAGGCCGCTGCTGAAGATCGACGGCCCGGCCTTCACCAGCGTGTTCCAGGGCTCGATCCGCTGGAACAGCTTCGTCTTCCTGCCGGTGATCCAGGTCGCGTTCGGGGCCGAGGGTCTGGCGCTGGCGGCCGTGATGATCGCCTGCATCATCCCGGTGACCAATATCGCCTGCGTCGCGGTGTTGGCGCGCTGGGGGGCGGACCAGAAGGGGGTGTCGCCCGTGGCCCTGGCCCAGGCCATGCTGGCCAATCCGATCCTGGTTGCCTGTCTGATCGGGCTGGCGCTGAACCTGCTGAAGGTCCCGCCGGTCCCTGGAATCTACGAGACCCTGAAGCTGATCGGGTCCGCCGCCCTGCCGCTGGGCCTGATCGTGGCCGGAGCGGGCCTGAGTTTCGCGGAGGTCGCGCGCCGCAAATGGACCATCGCGGGCGTGACCCTGGTCAAGTTGGGCGTGATGCCGCCGCTGATGTGGGGCCTGTGCATCCTGTACGGCGGCGATGAACTGGCCCAGGCGACAGCCCTGCTGTGCGGGGCCGCACCCGGCGCTGCGGCCGCCTATCTGCTGGCGCGACAGATGGGTGGGGACGCGCCCTTGATGGCCGGGATCGTCGCCCTGACGACCGTGCTCAGCGCGCTCAGCATCCCGATCCTGCTCGCCCTGTTCCATATGGCCTGACGAATCTCTATAGGCGGGCCTCGATGACCCAGCCCCATGCCGTCACCGACCTGATCTCCGAGCGGCTGGTCCCGTTCCCGACCCCCCATTTCCTGTCCGCCGGCGACCTGAACCCGCCGGCTGCACTGGCCCTGCTGGATGTCGCCGACGTGTTCGTCGATCTGAACCGGCTGGCGGCCAGCGAGGGCGGCAAGACGCTGGACCTGCTCAGCGGGCGCACGGTCGTGAACATCTTCTTCGAGAACTCGACCCGGACCAGTTCGTCGTTCGAGATCGCGGCCAAGCGGCTGGGGGCCGATGTGGTGACCATGCCGGTGCAGGCGTCCTCGGTGGCCAAGGGCGAGACCCTGATCGACACGGCCGTGACCCTGAACGCCATGAAGCCCGACATTCTGGTGGTGCGTCACGGGGCGTCGGGCGCGGCGGCCCTGCTGAGCCAGAAGGTCGGCTGCGCGGTCGTCAATGCAGGCGACGGACGGCACGAGCATCCGACCCAGGCGCTGCTGGACCTGCTGTCGCTGCGACGCGCGTTCGGGGATGTGGGCGGGCTGACCGTCGCGATCTGTGGCGACATCACCCACAGCCGGGTGGCGCGGTCGAACGTGGCGTTGCTGTCGATGATGGGGGCTCGCGTCCGGCTGATCGGGCCGCCGACCCTGGTGCCCGGCGACGCCGACCGCTGGGGCTGCGAGGTGTTCCATGACATGCGCGAGGGGCTGGAAGGCTGCGACGTCGTGATGATGCTGCGGCTGCAGCTGGAGCGGATGGAGGGGGCGCTGGTGCCGTCCACGCGCGAGTATTTCCGTTTCTGGGGCCTGGACCGCGAGAAACTGGCCTGGGCGAAATCCGGCGCGAAGGTCATGCATCCGGGGCCGATGAACCGGGGCGTGGAGATCGATTCGGACGTCGCAGACGACCTGTCGGTGTCGCTGATTCAGGATCAGGTCGAGATGGGGGTGGCGGCGCGGATGGCGGTGCTGGCCTCGCTCTGGGCCCGGTCGGGAGCCGCCCGATGACCGCCATCGCCATCATCAACGCCCGGCTGCTGGACCCCGCCAGCGACTATGACGGTCAGGGCGGGATCCTGATCGCCGACGGGCGGATCGTCGAGGTCGTGCGCGGCGGCGACGTCCGTGTGCCGGCGGGCGTCGAGGTCGTGGACGCGCGGGGCCTGTGCCTGTCGCCCGGCCTGATCGACATCCGGGTCAAGACCGGCGAACCCGGTTTCGAGCCCAAGGAGACGCTGAAGTCGGCCAGTCTGTCGGCGGCGGCGGGGGGCGTCACCACCATCGTCATCCAGCCGGACACCGATCCGGCCGTGGACGACCCGGCCATGGTGGACTTCATCCAGAGGCGAGGCGCGGCGCTGAACCTGGTCAATGTCTATGCGGCGGGCGCGGCGACCCAGCGGCGCGAGGGCCAGCGGATGGCCGAGATCGGCCTGATGCACGAGGCGGGGGCCCTCTATTTCACCGACGGCGACCGGGTGATCGCCTCGAGCCGGACCCTGCAGCGGGTGATGAGCTATGCCGCCGCCTTCAACGCCCTGATCGCCTGTCGGCCCGCCGATCCATGGCTGAGCGAGGGCGGTGTGGCGACCTCGGGGGAACTGGCGATGCGTCTGGGGCTGTCGGGCGTACCCGCCATCGCCGAGCGCATCCAGCTGGATCGCGACCTGGCCCTGGTCGAACAGACGGGCGCGCGGTTCCTGGTCGATCAGATCTCGACCGCCGATGCGCTGGACAGTCTGGCGCGGGCGCGGGGCAAGGGGCTGGAGGTCGCGGCCAGCGTCTCAATCAACCACCTGTGCTTCAACGAGATCGACATCGGCGACTACCGGACCTTCTACCGGCTGGACCCGCCGCTGCGGCCCGAGAGCGACCGACAGGCGCTGATCGAGGCGGTGCGCGACGGGCTGATCGACGTCATCACCTCGGCCCACGCCCCCCTGCCCGCCGAGGACAAGCGCCGTCCGTTCGCCGAGGCGGCGCCGGGGGCCATCGGGCTGGAGACCTTGCTGGCGGCCGCGCTCAGCCTGCACCACGAGGACGGGGTTCCATTGCTGGATATCCTGCGGCCGATGACGGCGGGACCGGCGGCACTGCTGGGGCTGGACAGCGGCGTGCTGGAGCCGGGCGCACCGGCGGACGTGGTGCTGTTCGACCCCGACGCGCCGGTGATGGTGGATGCCGCGACGCTGAAGTCCAAGTCCAAGAACTCGCCCTTCGACGGGCGGCGGTTGCAGGGCAAGGTCATCGGGACCTGGGTGGGCGGCCGGAAGGTTCACTGACCCTCTCCCCCGCCGGGGGAGAGGCAGATCAGAGGCTCTTGGCGAACGCTTCCAGATCCTCGGCCGTGTTCAGCGCCACGGCCTCCGCGTCGGGCGCGCCGCGCTTGGCCATGCCGGTCAGGACCTTGCCGGAGCCGACCTCGGCGAAGCGGGTGACGCCGCCCTCGCCCGTCATCCAGTTCAGGCTCTCGCGCCAGCGGACGCGGCCGGTGACCTGTTCGACCAGCAGGCGGCGGATGACCTCGGGATCGGTCTGGGGGCTGGCGGTGACGTTGGCGACCAAGGGCACGGCGGGGGCCAGGATGGTGGCCGAGGCCAGGGCATTGGCCATCTCGTCGGCGGCGGGCTGCATCAGCGGGCAGTGGAAGGGCGCCGAGACGTTGAGGTGGATGGCGCGGGCGCCCAGTTCCTTGGCCTTTTCGATGGCGCGTTCGACGGCGGGCTTGTCACCCGAAATGACGATATTGCCGCCGACATTGTCGTTGGCGACGACGCAGGTTCCGACCTCGGACCCCGCCGCCGCAGCCGCCTCGGCCAGGACCAGATCCGTCTTGGGCCCGATCAGGGAGGCCATGCCGCCGACGCCGACCGGCACCGCGCGCTGCATGGCCTGGCCGCGCAGCTTCAGCAGGCGCGCGGCGTCGGTCAGGGTGATCGACCCGGCGGCACACAGGGCGGAATACTCGCCCAACGAATGGCCGGCGACATAGGCGGCCTGGGTCACGTCGAAGCCGAACTCGGTCTTCAGCACCCGCATCGCCGCCATCGACACCGCCATCAGGGCCGGCTGTGCGTTCTCGGTCAGGGTCAGCAGGTCCTCGGGCCCCTCGCGCATGATCTGCGACAGGTTCTGGCCCAAAGCCTCGTCGACCTCGGCCAGGACGTCGCGGGCGACGGGGAAGGCGTCCCCCAGCAGACAGCCCATCTTCAGGCTCTGACTGCCCTGACCGGGAAACAGCAATGCAAGCGACATTCGAGGCGCCCTCTGATTATTGATTTGGCGCGGAGGGCTAGGCCAATCGTGACGCGGGGGCAAGCGGGGCGCGCCGCCCGACCGTATCGCCGGGCCAGAGCGGTGCCGTGAAGACGGCCGCCAGATGGTCCATGAGGGCCGCGACCCGGGCCGGCCGGGGCCCTCCCCCCGGTGCCACCAGATGCAGGTTGATCTCCGGCAGAGACCAGTCCGGCAGGATCACTTCCAGCCGCCCCTCGGCGATGTCGCGCCAATGGATGAACTCCGGCTGTTCGGCGATGCCGAGGCCCGCACAGAGGGAGGCGGTCAGGGCATCGGCGTTGTTGGCGCGCAAGGGGCCGGCCAGCCGCACCACGGCCTCCTCACCCGTCGTCACATGCCGGAACCGCCAGGTGTTGGGCGTCGGCAGATAGGCATAGCCGAGGCAGGCGTGGCGCACGAGGTCATCGGGATGGCTGGACCGGCCACGCTGTTCCAGATAATCGGGCGAGGCGACCAGATGCCGCCGGATCGGGCGTAGCTTGCGCGCCGTCAGCGACGAATCGGGCAGGGCCGCGATCCGGAGCGCGCAGTCGAAACCGCCGCCGACCAGATCGACGGTCTCGTCCGACAGATGCAGATCGATCGACACGTCGGGGTGACGGGCCAGGAAGTCCGGCAGGGCAGGTGCCACATAGGTCATGCCGAACGACATCGGCGCCGCCAGACGCACCAGTCCGCGCGGCGTGATCGACTGATCCAGGGCCTGGGCCTCGGCTTCCTCCGCCTCATGCACCATCTGGGCGGCGCGGGCGGCCAGGGTGCGCCCCGAATCGGTGAGGGCGAAGCGGCGCGACGTCCGGTGCAGCAGGGTGGTGCCCAGCCTCTGTTCCAGCCGCGTCACAGCCTTGGACACGGTCGCCTTGGACAGGCCCAGCGCCTCGGCGGCCCCGGAAAACGACTGCGTCTCCGCCACGCGGGCGAAGATGGCGAGGGCTTCGAGGTCGGGGAGTTTGGACATGATTTCGGAAACCGTGTGTTTCGGCCGTTTCTATTTCTGAACCTAAACCGATCGCTATCTTGTCCTCAAGCCACAGCGGCGCCGACATCGGCCGGCCGCATAGATCAAGACAGGGACAAGACCATGATCGAACTCCGACCTTTCGACAGCCTCGGCGGCGCGAACCACGGCTGGCTGAACGCCAAGCATCACTTTTCCTTCGCCAACTACTATGATCCCAAGCGGATGAGCTGGGGCAATCTGCGGGTCTGGAACGACGACGAGATCGCCGCTGGATCGGGCTTTCCGCCCCATCCCCACGCCGACATGGAGATCATCACCTATGTGCGCGAAGGGGCGATCACCCACGAGGACAGCTTGGGCAACAAGGGCCGCACGGTCGCGGGCGACGTCCAGGTGATGAGCGCCGGCACCGGCATCCGTCACGCCGAATACAATGCCGAGCCCGACCTGACCCGGATCTTCCAGATCTGGATCGAGCCGACCCGGCGCGGCGAAAAGCCGACTTGGGGCGCCAAGCCCTTTCCCAAGGGCGACCGCGCGGGCCAGTTCGTGGTCCTGGCATCCGGCTTTGACGAGGACGCTGATGCACTGCCGATCCGCACGGATGCCCGGGTCGTGGCGGCGACGCTGAGGGCCGGCGAGACCGCGACCTATCCGCTGGGCGCGACGCGACGCGGGTATCTGGTCCCCGCTGTGGGCTCCATCGAGGTGAACGGCGTGCGCGCCAACGCCCGCGATGGACTGGCCATCACGGGCGAGGAGACGATCACCGTCACCGCCGTCAACGACAGCGAGATCGTGCTGGTCGACGCGGCCTGAGCTCCATCCCGTCCGGCCGCGTGACGCAGCCGGACGGATCTTCCTTCAAGCCCTGAAAGGCAAAAGACATGACCACCTTCAATACCTCGGCCCTGGCACCCAAGACCCTGGCCGCCCTACGCATCGTTGCCGGACTACTGTTCCTCGCCCACGGCCTGATCAAGCTGTTCGGCTTTCCGGAAGGCGCAGAGCCCGGCCAGGTGCCGCTGCTCAGCCTGATGGGCGTCGGCGCGGTCCTCGAGGCGGTCGGCGGAGCTCTGCTGGTGCTGGGCCTGTTCACCCGGCCCACAGCCTTCGTCTTGTCGGGCGAGATGGCCGTGGCCTACTGGATGTTCCATGCGCCCAGCAGCCCCTATCCGGCCGTGAACGGCGGCGATGCGGCCATCCTGTTCTGCTTCATCTTCCTGTACCTGGCCTGTGCGGGTGGCGGCGCCTGGACGCTCGACAGCCGGATCCGCACACGGCGCTAGACGGATCGGCCGCGACGCGTGATCGACGCGTCGCGGCCCTCCCCGGTTCTCAGTCGGCGCGACCCGCGTCGGCCGCCAGGCGAGCCGCGCGCTGGTCCAGCGTGTCCGCACGCGACCGCAGACGGGGCGCAGCGGCCTGAAGCTGGGCGTCAGTGACCGTTCGACCGTCCGCCTGGGCGCGGGCGATCTGTTCGGCGCGGAAGGCGGGATCTTCCAGTTGTGCGGCGGCACGGCGCATCTGTTCGGCACCCTGATGCATCTGCTCGGCACCGCCCTGCATGTGAACGCGAGCGTTGGTCCGGGCGTGCATGGCCTGTTGGCGTGCCGTGCGGGCCATCTCGCGCGCATGCTCGGCCTGCATCCGGGCGTCCGCCCGCAGGGGCGCAGCGGCTCGGGCATGGACGCGCGCCTGAGCGGCGTGAGCACGAGCCTGGGCGGCGGCGGCGCGGGCGTGACGGCCGGCCTCGCGTGCCTGACTGCGGGCACGGGCGAACTCGGCGCGTTCGGCGGGGGTGGCCTGACGGCTGACGCCGTTCTCGGTGATGACCCAGTTGTGGCGGCCGTGACCTGCGGGCGGCGCCGGGGGCGCGGGCGGAGCGGGCGGCGCGGGCGGCGCGGCCCAGTTCGCAGTCGGCGGTGCGGGCGGGGCCGGTGGGGCGTTACCGTCCCGAGGTTCCGGCGGAGCAGGCGGAGCGGGCGGAGCCGGTGGCGCTGCAATCTGGAGCAGGGCCGGAAGCGCTGCGATCGGTCCCGCCGGCGGCGCTGACACCGCGACCGGCGGGACCGGGGGAAGCGGCGCGGTCGGGGCCCGGTCGTGCAGTTCCAGGGCGGCGAGCGGCGTGGCGACGACGACCAGGGCGGCGATGGACAGGCCGATGGCCAGCGGGCGACGTGGCGTGCGAGAGGCGGTCATGAGGCGTTTGATCCTTCTTTTGAGCGAGCGGGGGTCGGCCGCCATGGCGAGCGCGACGGGGGAGTTGGGGACGGCGGCGAGGCCGATCAGGGTGCGGGCATAGGCATGACGATCGACGTGGCGCACGGCCTCAGCGTCGGCGGCGTCCTCGGAGGCTGAGGCCAGGTCGGCGACCGCCTTCCACACCAGGGGATTGAACCAGAACAGGGCGAGCGCCAGCCGCGACAGCATCAGGAACAGCCAGTCGCGCCGCCTCAGGTGCGCCAGTTCGTGGGACAGGATGGCGGCGGCCGTGTCGGGCGCGGACAGGCTGGCGCGGTCGATCAATATGGCACCCGGCGACAGACCCCAGCTCAGCGGCCCGGCAACGCGGAGACTGGCCGACAGGCGCGGCGGACGACGACCCCCCAGCCGGCTCAGGGCCGCCGTCCAGTCGGGACAGCGCACGACCTGTGACTGTCGCGTCCAGACCGCCAGGGTCCAGATGCCCGCAACGAGCCGCGCGGTAATGCTGAGGGCGCCGACGGCCCAGACCCACCCGGCGACGACGATCGCCGATGGCCAGCGCAGTTCTCCGGACAGGGCGACGCCCGCCACCGCCGCTGTGGTGCCCGACCAGAGGGGTTCGACGGGGGTGGGTGCGACCTGTGATGCCGGCAGGACGTCGAGCGCCAACGTCGGCAGGATCAACATGGCCACCGGCAGGAGCAGCAGCAGCATCAGGGTCGCCCGCAGCACCAGCACACGGTCGGTGGGTCGTCGGGCCACGCCGTGGGCCATGGCCAGACCGGCGGTGGCGATCAGGCTGGACTTGAGCAGCAGGCCGATCAGCAGGGACAGGGTCACGACCGCCCCTCCCCGCTCTTGGCTTCAGCCGTGTCGATCAAGGCCTTGAGTGCGGCGGCGTCCTCGGCGCTCAGCCGGTCTCCCAGACCCAGAAGGGCCGTCGCGGCGCTGGCCGCCGACCCGGCGAAGAAGGTGTCGACCATCCGGCGCAGCACACCCTCGGCCACGTCGTCGGGGCGGGAGACGGGCTTGAACGCGACCCCTGCCCCGCCCGCCTGACGGCTGACCAGCCCCTTGGCCTCCAGCCGGGTCAGCATGGTGCGGACGGCCGAATCGCTGAGGGGATCGGACAGGGCGGCGCGGACGTCGGCCGCCGTCGCGGTCTCCAGACGACACAGGGTCTCGAAGACCTCGCGTTCGCGTCGGGGCAGGGTTTCGATCATGGCCGACCTCGCTACAAGTGTGGCGCTACACTTGTAGTGAAATCAGGCCAGATCAAGGCGTCATGATGAACTCGGCGACAGGCTCAGCCGATAGCGCCGACGCAGCCTTCGGCCTCGCCGGGCGCCAGATCGGCGTCCGTGAGGGCCAGGGACCAGCCGTGGTGGGTGGACAGGCCCCAGCGGCGCGCGCCGCCACCGTCACCGGCATCGCCGCCGGCGGTGACGATGACGCGACGGCCGGTCGGCAGGGCCGGCGGGTCGATCTTGCCGACGGCCAGCGCCGTGGGCTCACCACCGCCCAGGCCGAATCCGTCGAACACCGAAAGACCCGACCATTCGCGGCGCAGGCCGACCCACCAGGCGTCGTCGTTGTTGATGGCCAAGACGGCGACGCCGTGACCCTCGGCAGCGAAGGCGAGCGCCTTCTGGGGGTCGCGGACCATGCGGATGTCGGCGGCCATGCCGAAGCGCTGGCGGGCCCCGTCGAAGGCGCGGGTCGGCTCGGTCGGGGCCCAGACCTGGACCTGGAGCTGGCCCTGGCGTGCCAGGCCCCAGCCGACGATCTCGCGCCACAGGCTCGATACCGCCTCGGCATTCTGCGGGTCACAACGCGACAACATGCGCGCCTGGACCGTCTGTTCGCGATCGGGCCGCAGCTTCGTGTGGGGGCCGTGCGGGGCGTCCTTGGCCTTGCCGACCATGGCGGCGACGGCGAGGCGGCGCTCAAACAGCTCCAGCAACTGGTCGTCGATCAGGTTGATCTCATCGCGCAGGGCGGCCAGGGCCATCTGCTCGGGGGTCATTTCGGCGGGGTTCATGTCAGGCCAGAGCTCATGGGTGGGGGCCTGCTTGAGGGCTTGGTCGGATTCGATGATGGAGACGGACATTTAAGAGGGGCTTTCGATACGGAAATTTCGATGATGGGCGAATGGGTGCGCCGCCGCCCCGGTCAGGGCGGTCGCCGGCGAGGCTGTCAGGAGCGGGTGCCGCTCGAGGCCTCAGCCGGCGTATCGAAAGCCGTAATAGGTGCCGCCGAAATAAAAGGAGGCAACCGCGCGCGAACGGGTCGAAAGGGTCAGAACGGTTGCGCGCAGCGGGGACATGGTCGAATCCAGATGCAGATCATGACGATCTGCCGGTCAGGTAACGGCCCTTAAGACACGCAATGATCGTGCGTCGTCAACCCCGTGCGGGGGCCAGCAGCACAAAGCGCGTCCGATTGTCCGGCGAATCCTGCAGATCGTTGCGCAGAATCTCCAACCCATAGGCCTCGGCGGCGGCTATCGGGGCGAGCGCCGCGCGGGTGCTGTCACCGGCCTCGGCGACGTCGCGGGCCGCGCCGGCGGTGTCGAAGGCGACGACGATGTCGCAGTTCAGACCGGCCAAGGTCTTGCGGCACTGATCCAGGGCGATCGGGTGGCTTTCGATAGTGCGGATCTCGGACAGGCGAGCCCCCGGCAACGCCATCAGGGCGTGGCGGATCGGACGCCAGACATCGGCCAGCACCGCATAGCCCCCTTCCCGCACCAGGGTCGCGGCGGGCTCGACCGCACCGATGGTCGAGTTCTCGATCGGGATCAGGGCCAAGTCGCAATCGCCGGATGCCAGCGCCCCAAGCGCCAGATCGAAGCTCTCGAACGGCACGGCGATGTCCCAAGGCCGCAGGGCCATACAGGCCTCGTGGCTGAAGGCACCGGGCGCGCCCTGATAGGCGACCCGGCCGGGCGTATCGTCATTCTCGGGTCGGCCGATCTGGTCGGGCATCGCGGGTTCCTTGGTTCGCCGCTGCATTTGAGGCGCCGGTCGCCGCGCCACAACCCCCTGCCGGCGCGATGAGGCACTGGCGAGGCGGATGGGGTCACGCTAGGTTCGCGGACCGTATCCGTGAGGCGTCATGACCCCTTCAGCCCAGACCAGCCGACGCGTCCTGTTGTCGGGGTTGGGCGGCCTGGGGCTGAGCAGCGCGCTGTCGGCCTGCGCCTCGACGGCGCCGGTCACGATCGCACCGTCACGGCCCCGGTTTCTCGCCCCGGCTGCTCTCGCACCATTGCGGCTGGATGCACGGCTGATCACCCGCACCACCGTCTGCCTCAGGCCCTTCCGCGCGGCCGGCCCCCGGATCGAGGTCGAACCCGTCGGCGACAAGCGGGTGGTCCACAACTATGGCCACGGCGGCTCGGGCTGGTCCCTGTCCTGGGGGTCGGCAGCCATCGCGGCGGCCTATGCGATGCAGGGCGGCACGCGCGAGGTCGCCGTGATCGGCTGCGGCGCGATCGGTATCACGACGGCCATCACACTCCAACGCGCCGGGGCGAAGGTGACGATCCATGCCTCCGAGCGGCTGCCCGAAAGCCGGTCGGCGCGGGCGTCGGGCATGTGGACGCCGGATTCGCGGATCGCCGATGCGGACAGGGTCGATGCCGCCTTCCCGGCGCTGTGGGAGCGGATGGCGCGGCTGTCCTGGGCGCGGCACCAGACCTATGTCGGACTGCCGGGCGAGCCGGTGTCGTTTCTGGACCGATACATCCTGGCCGACGCGGCCGGCCCACCCAAGCCGGCCGCCGCGCCCCGTCCCGAGGCCGATCGCAAGGAGGTCCGGTTCGCGGTCTACCCCGACGCCCTCTACGACATCGTGCCGCGCTCACGCCAGCTGACGGCGGAGGAACACCCCTTCCCCGTCGCCTCCGCACGGCGGCTGACGCAGATGCAGTTCAACGTCGCCGACCTGGCCGACCGGCTGACCACCGAGTTCCTGAGAGAAGGCGGGCGGATCGAGACACGGACCTTCCATTCACCGGCCGAGCTGGCGACCCTGCCCCAGCCGGTCATCGTCAACTGTACCGGATACGGCGCGCGGGCCCTGTTCGGAGACGATAGCGTGGTGCCCGTGCGGGGCCAGATCGCATGGCTGCCGCCCCAGCCGGAGGTCCGCTACAGCCTGTACTACAACGGCGTGTCGGTGATCCCCCGGCCTGACGGCGTGGGGATCCAGGGCCTGCGGGGCGGCGACATGCTCGGCTATGGCGACGACGACGAGACGCCGGATCGCGCCGACGCCGAGGCCGCCATCGCCCGGGCCGCGACCCTGTTCGTTTAGGCCGCCCGCGACTGGTTCAGACGCCCGAGCTTGAGCCGCTCGGCCACCAGGAAGGCCAGTTCCAGCGCCTGATCGGCATTCAGGCGGGGATCGCAGTGGGTGTGGTAACGGCTGGACAGGTCGTCCTCGGTCACGGCCGTGGCCCCGCCCAGACATTCGGTCACGTTCTGGCCGGTCATTTCCAAGTGGACCCCGCCGGGGTGGACCCCCTCCGCCTCGGCCACGTCGATGAAGGTGCGGACCTCGCTCATGATCCGGTCAAAGGGCCGGGTCTTGTAACCGTTGTCGGCCTTCAGGATGTTGCCGTGCATCGGGTCGATCGACCACACCACCTTGCGGCCCGCCGCCTTGACCGCCTTCATCAGGCCGGGAAGGCGCTTGCCGACCTTGTCGGCGCCGAAGCGGCCGATCAGGGTCAGGCGTCCGGGCGTGTTGTCCGGGTTCAGGACGTCAGCGAGACGCAGGATGTCGTCGGCCTCCATTGTCGGGCCGCATTTGACGCCGATCGGATTCCTGATGCCGCGCATGAACTCGACGTGGGCGCCGTCCAGCTGGCGGGTGCGCTCGCCGATCCACAGCATGTGGGCGGATGTGTCGAACCATTCGCCGGTGCCTCCATCCAGCCGCGTCAGGGCACTCTCGACATTCAGCAGCAAGGCCTCGTGCGAGGTGAAGACCTCGACGCGGCTGAGATCCGGATGGGTCTCGGGCGTGACGCCGACCGCCTCCATGAAGGCCAGGGCCTCGGTGATCTTGTCGGCCAGCTCGCGATACTGGGCCCCCGCGCCATTGTCGGCGAACCCGAGCGTCCAGCGGTGGATGTTGTACAGGTCCGCGTAACCGCCGCTGGCGAAGGCCCGCAGCAGGTTCAGGGTCGACGCCGACTGGTTGTAGGCCTTCAGCAGACGCTGCGGATCGGGAATGCGATCTTCCGCCGTGAAGGCCGAGCCGTTGATATTGTCGCCGCGATAGGACGGCAGGGTGACGCCATCGATTTCCTCGACCGGAGACGAACGCGGCTTGGCGAACTGACCGGCGATGCGGCCGACCTTGACCACCGGCTTCCTGCCCGCGAACGTCAGGACCACGGCCATCTGCAGGATCAGGCGGAAGGTGTCGCGGATGTTGTCGGTCGAGAACTCCTTGAAGCTCTCGGCGCAGTCGCCGCCCTGCAAAAGGAAGGCGTCGCCGGCCTCGACCTGGGCCAGTTTGGCGGTCAGGGTCCGCGCCTCGCCGGCGAAGACCAGCGGCGGCATGGCGCGCAGCTCGTCCTCGACGGCGGTCAATGCGCGCGCGTCCGGATAGTCCATCGGCATATGCACGACGGGCTTCGATCTCCAGGATTCAGGGGTCCAGCGACTGTTCATGCCGCGCGATATAGTCCTGAAGGCCTGTTCCGACAATAAAACTCCGCACGTTGCCGCTGGTAGCGGAACTTCAACCTCGTCACCCCGCGCTCATCGTCGGGGACTGCTTCTCCTTCAGGGTGACCAGTTCCTCGGCCATGGTGGGGTGGACCGCGCAGGTGGCGTCCCACTGGGCCTTGGTCAGGCCGGCCTTCACGGCGATGGCAGCCAGCTGGATCATCTCGGGGGCCTCGGGGCCGACGATATGGACGCCGACGACTTTCTGCGACGCGGCATCGACGACCAGCTTCATCAGGACGCGCTCGTCGGAGCCGGTGAAGGCGTATTTCATCGGCCGGAAGCGGGTCAGATAGACATCGACTCCCGCCGAACAGGAGTGCCGCGCCTCGCTCTCGCTGAGGCCGACCACGCCGACCGGCGGCTGGCTGAACACCGCCGTGGCCACGGCCTCATAGTCGAAATGCTGAGGGTTGTCCTTGTAGACCGTCTCGTGAAACGCCACCGCCTCGCGGATGGCGACGGGGGTCAGGTTCATCCGGTCTGTGACGTCGCCGATGGCCCAGATGTTCTCCGCCGTCGTCTTTGACAGCTGATCGACGACGATCGCCCCTTTGTCGTTCAGGTCGACGCCCGCCGTCTCCAGCCCCAGATCCTTCACGTAGGGCACGCGGCCGGTGGCGAACATGATGACGTCGGTCTCCAGCGTCATGCCGTTCTCGAGGTGGCTGACCAGACCGGTTTCCGTCTTCTCGATCGACCTGTGCTGGCAGCCCAGGACCACCTTGATGCCGCGCTTCTCGATCTCTCCAGCCAGATGCGCGCGCACGTCGTCGTCGAAACCGCGCAGGATGTTGGGCCCGCGATAGATCAGGGTTGTCTCGACGCCCAGCCCGGCGAAAATCCCTGCGAACTCCACCGCGATATAGCCGCCGCCTGCGATCATGATCCGCCTGGGCAGTTCCGGCAGGTGGAAGGCTTCTTCGGATGTGATCGCGTGTTCGATCCCGGGCAGGCCCTCGGGCATCCACGGTCGACCGCCGGTGGCGATCAGGATCTTCTCGGCGGTATAGGTCCTGGGTTCGCCGCCGTCGCGGTGGGTGACCTCGACCGTGTGCGCATCCTTGAGCACGGCCCGGCCATGAACCAGATCGACACCGGCCTTGCCCAGGTTGGCCGCATAGATGCCCGACAACCGGGCGATCTCGACATCCTTGGCCTCAAGGAACTTCGGCCAGTCGAAGCTGGCCTCGACCGTCCAGCCATAGCCCTCGGCCGTGTGGAACTGGTGGGCGAAGTCGCTGGCCATCACCATGAATTTCTTGGGCACACAGCCCCGGATCACGCAGGTGCCCCCGACCCGGAACTCCTCGGCGATCGCCACCCGCTTGCCGCCCAGCGCCGTCAGCCGCGCCGCGCGGACGCCGCCGGAGCCCGCGCCGATGACGAAGAGGTCGTAGTCGTAGGTGTCGGTCATGAATATCCGCTCATCCCGGCGAAAGCCGGGACCCAGTGTTTTGGGCGATCGGTCGCCCCGATCCAGAAGAGCCGCTTATCCCACGCACCCTGCCCCGCGAAAGAACTGGGTCCCAGCTTTCGCCGGGATGAGCGGATTATTGTGTTCAGGGAAGTAGGACGTCCACGCCGGAATCCAAGCCGATGATCGCCTCATCTGCCAGATCGAGGAACAACCCGTGTTCGACCACCCCGGTGATCAGCTTCAGATCATCCGCCAGCCGCACCGGATCGTGGATCGCCCCACAGGCCGCGTCATAGATCAGGTTGCCGCCGTCGGTACGCACCAAAGCCCGGTCGGCTTGGCGCAGGCGCGCGGGCATGGCGATCTCGTGGTCCAGAAGGACATCGGCGATGCGGTTGGCGGTGGTCTTGTGGCCGAAGGCGACGACCTCGATCGGCAGGGCGAAAGCGCCCAGCACCGGCACGACCTTCGCAGCGTCCGCGATGACGATGCAGGACCGCGACGCCTCCCACACCAGTTTCTCGCGCAACAGGGCCGCCCCGCCGCCCTTGATCAGGGCCAGGCCCGGGCCGATCTCGTCGGCGCCGTCGACGGTCAGGTCGATCTTCGGCGTATCGTCCAGGGTCGACAGGGTCAGCCCCAGTTCCCGCGCCAGGTCGGCCGTCTTCTCCGATGTCGGGACGCAACGGAGATCCTTGAGCCCCCGCGCCGCCAGCGCCTTGACGAACCACGCGGCGGTCGAGCCGGTGCCGAGGCCGACGATCATGCCGGACTCGACACGAAGCGCGGCGGCTTCACCGGCGAGACGTTTCTGGAGGTCGCTCATGTCATCTCCGTCCCCTCTCCCATCGGGAGAGGGCTTGAGGCTCGCGGAGCGCAGCGATGCGCAAGCCGAAAGGGTGAGGGGTTAGGGTGCGAACCAGTGAAGGCAGAACCCCTCACCCTTTCGCGTTTCCAATCGCTTCGCTCTTGGACGCTCAAGCCCTCTCCCTCTGGGAGAGGGGTCATTTTCGCGACTCCTTCTTCGCCTTGGCCTTGTCCCGGAACGCAGCACCCGCTCCGGCCTTGTTGACCTGCCGCCCACGCGCCAGGGCCAGGGCATCGGCCGGCACGTCCTCGACGATCACCGAGCCCGATCCCACGATCGCCCCCGCCCCGATCGTCACGGGCGCGACCAGGGCCGAGTTGGAGCCCACGAAGGCCCCCTCGCCCACCACTGTCTGCGCCTTGTTGAAGCCGTCGTAGTTGCAGAAGATCGTGCCCGCGCCGATGTTCGCGCCAGCTCCGACCGACCCGTCGCCCAGATAGGACAGGTGATTGGCCTTGGCACCCGCGTCCATGCGGACGTTCTTGACCTCGACGAAATTGCCCACCTTGGACCCCTCCCCCAGGTCGGCGCCGGGTCGCAGGCGTGCATAGGGACCGACCTCGGCGCCCGACGCCACTGCCGCCCCCTCGATGTGGGAGAAACTGCGGATACGGGCCCCGCCCTCGATCCGCGCGCCGGGGCCGAAGACCACGAACGGCTCGATCACCGTGCCGGGGCCGACCTGGGTGTCCCAGGCGAAATGGACGGTGTCGGGGGCCGACATGGTGACGCCGGCGGCCAGGAAGGCGTCTCTCTGCACCGACTGGAACAGGGCCTCGGCCTGGGCCAGTTCGGACTGGGCGTTGACGCCCATGACCGAGTCCTCCGACGCCATGGTCACCAGCGTCGGCGCCCCACGCTTACGGGCCAGTTCGACCACATCGGTCAGATAGTATTCGCCCTTGGCGTTGGCGTTGGTGACCTCCGACAGCAGCTCGAACAGCAGGCCGACCGGCGCGGCCATGACGCCGGAGTTGCAGGTGGTGATGGCCAGGACCTGTTCGGACGCCTCCTTCGCCTCGGTGATGGCGGCCAGGGTGTCGCCCTCCATGACCAACCGGCCATAGGTGCCGGGATCGCGCGCCTCGAACCCGATCACGGTGACCCCGTCGTGAGACGCGAAGACCGGCTCGATGTCGGCGGCCTTCAGCAGGGGCACGTCGCCATAGGTGATGACCACCTGGCCGACGAAATCGCCCAGCACGCCTTGTGCGGCACGGACGGCATGGCCGGTGCCCAGCGGCGGGTCCTGGACCGCGATGGCGTCCTCGCCCAGACGCGCGACGACATGGGCGCGGACCTCCGGCGAATGGCTTCCGACCACCACCACGATCCGCTCGCACCCCAGGGCCTCGGCCGCATCGATGGCGTGGTCCAGCATGGCGCGGTGGCCGACCGGATGCAGAACCTTGGGCAGGGGCGACTTCATCCGCGTGCCCTGGCCGGCGGCGAGGATGATGGCGGCCCTCTTTGATGACGGCTGGGTATGGGTGGTCATGAATCGGTCCGGCGGCTAGTCGGTACGACTTAACCCCATCCCTGTCCCGGCGGGAGGGGGAACAGAGGATGAAACATGACCGATCGCGACCTGGAAGGCTGGACCATCGCCTTCGACCTGGACGGCACACTGGTCGAGACGCACGGGGATCTGGTCGGGACGCTGAACCGGATGCTGGTTCGGCACGGCCTGCCGACCGTGCCGATGGAGGGGGCGGCCGAGCTGATCGGCGGGGGCGCGCGGCCTCTGCTGGAGCATGGCTTCGAGCGCACCGGAGCGCCGGTCGAACAAGCCCGCGACCCCGCCCTTTATGACGCCTTCATCGCCGACTATATCGAGCATATCGCCGACCATTCGCAGCCTTACGAAGGCTGTGTCGAGACGCTGGAGGCGCTGAGCGCGCGCGGCGCCCTGCTGGTCGTCGCCACCAACAAGCGGACGGATCTGTCCGAACTGCTGCTCAACAAGCTCGACCTGACCCGCCATTTCGCCGCCGTCGTCGGGCCCGACAAGGTCAGCGCGAGAAAGCCCGCAGCCGCCCACCTTCAGGAGGCGGTCCGATTGGCCGGAGGCGACCCATCGATGGCCATCATGATCGGCGACGCCGCCCCCGACGTCGGCGCCGCCCGCGCCGCCGACATGCCCTGTATCGTCGTCACCTGGGGCTACACCCCGATCCCGCCCGAAGACCTCGGCGGCGACGTCCTCATCGACCATTTCGACGACGTCGAGGAGGCCATCGACGGGTTGCTGGCGGACTTCTATGTGACGCGGGCGTTAGCGGGGGTTTGAATCGTGGGGGAAGCGAAATCGAGGAAAGCCCGCTTCCTGGCTGCAAACCCGATCTGTTGCTACTGCGGCTCCTCCCCCTCAACGGAGGAGGATCATTGCCCTGCAAGAATATGCTTTCGAGAAAAGGTCGGGCCTGACGGCTGGAGTTTCCCTAGTTGTTCAGCTTGCAATCGGGCGATTAGCGGGACCGAACAGGTCGTAGCATTTTACATTCGCGCGTTGGATCACACGGACGAGAACTATCGGGAAGCCGATATCCAAAGATTGACAGCAGGTATTAGAAACAACGCGCCTGAAGTGTTTCCCAAGCTGGACCAATCGGCAGCTGAGAAACGTCGAATGATGGCCGATCTCGGAATTCAGAGGACACCCGGAGTATTTCTTTCGGACGAGCCAGTCCTTCCTATTCCAGCTGGCATTGATCGGCATTTTGAGTACTTCGCTAGAAAACTCACGGCAGCCCTATTTTATCGAAATAATGGGCGGTCGCTGACCGAAAGCCATTTTGTCATGAATCAGTGGTTTCAGACGCAAAGCGGGACGCTGGCCGACGTTCTAGAAACTCTGGCACCAGTCTGGAACCGCACCCTCATCGGCTCACGACCCAATCTGGATTTCGGAGATCAGCTTTCGATTGTCATCGGTACCGCCCACGACAGCGACGTGTTCACTTACGTTGCACAGTTTGGGACGTCTCTTTGCTTTTGGGGCGGCGCTGGAAAGCCGGAAAATGAAGAACAACATCCCGGTTGGAAATCCTATCGTCCAATCAAAGACGGAATTTGATGCTTTTGGTCACTACGTCGATCTACGGCCAGTGACGGCATGAATGACTTATAACCCCGCCTTCGCCGCATCGAACGTCGCCCGCGCCGTCTCGATCCGTTCCAGATGCTCGGCGGCCCAGCCCCACACCCCGCAGAACGCTTCGGCCAGGCTGAACCCCATGTCCGTCAGCCGGTACTCCACCTTGGGCGGCACCACCGGATGCACCGTCCGCACCACCAGGCCGTCGCGCTCCATCTGGCGCAGGGTCTGGGTCAGCATCTTCTGGCTGATGCCGTCGGACAGCTGGCCGATGCGGGTGAAGCGCAGTTCGCCGTTCTCGGCCAGGACATCCAGCACGATCATCGTCCATTTGTCGGCGACCCGGCCGATCACCTCGTTGACCAGGGCCTCGACGCGCGGATCGACCTCTGGATAGTCGGTTCGGGGCTGAAACGCAGGCGCGGTCATTGGTATCCTTCCGGTAAGTACCGAACGTTCCGGTGCCTACTTTCCAATGGAGAGCGACAGGCATACATCGCCGGACATCGTTGTTCCAGCCCCGGAGAATTCCCATGAACACCGCATCCGACACCGTCCTGATCACCGGCGGCGGCACCGGCATCGGGCGCGCGTTCGCCGAGGCCCTGCACGCGAAGGGCGCCAAGGTCATCATCGCCGGCCGACGCGCCGCCCCGCTGGAAGAGGTCGTCGCCGCCAATCCCGGCATGGCCCATGTCGTGCTCGACGTCGCCGATCCGCAGGCCATCAAGACCGTCGCCGCCCGGGTCATCGCCGACCACCCCGACCTGAACGTCGTCATCAACAACGCCGGGATCATGAAGCCGGAGGCCCTGTCCGGCGGCGTCTTCGACCTGTCGATCGTCGAGGAGACGATCGGCATCAACCTGCTGGGCACGATCCGGCTGACGGCGGCCCTGCTGCCGCATCTGCTGACCCGGCCCTCGGCCACGGTCGTCACCGTCTCGTCCGGCCTCGCCTTCGTGCCCCTGGCCGCCACGCCCACCTACAACGCCACCAAGGCCGCCATCCATTCCTGGAGCCAGTCCCTGCGCCATCAGCTGAAGGACACGACGGTCAGGGTCGTCGAATGGGCCCCGCCCGGCGTGGCCACCGACCTGATGCCCGGACACGCCCAGGACCCCCGCTCCATGCCGTTGGACGAATTCACCGCCGAAAGCCTGGCGCTGTTCGAGGCGGGCCACGACGAGGTGCTGGTCGAGCGGGTGAAGTTCCTGTCGGGTGCCGAGGGTCGCGGGGAGTATGCACAGGTGTTCGAGATGCTGAACGCGCACTGAGCCTTCCTTCTCCCCTTGCTGGAGAAGGAAGGAGGCATCGACTTTTTCTAAACCCTGCGGACCGATCCGTTCGCCGCCCGCTGTGTTGCTGTTTTCGGTTAGAGTCCGCACATTCGCGGACCTTCGCTCCCCCGAAAGCCGTTCGCCGATGATCGCCCGCTTCTTCGCCATCCCGCTGTGGATCCGCACCGCCGTGGGCTTCGGGCTGGGCATCGTCGCGGGGCTGATCCTGCGCGAACAGGCCGAGGTCTGGCTGCAGCCGATCGGCGACCTGTATCTGAACCTGATCCGCATGGTCGTCGCGCCGCTGGTGCTGTTCACCATCGCCTCGTCGATCGCAAAGCTGGGCGAAGGGGCCGGGGCGGTGCGGCTGGGGGTCAGAACCATCGTCTGGTTCGCGATCACATCCTTGCTGGCCGTGCTGGTCGGGTTCGCCTTCGGGCATCTGATCAACCCAGGGATGGGCCTGGCCAACCTGCCGCTGGGCGAGGTCAAGCCGCGCGAGATTCCCACCCCGCTGGAAGTGCTGCTGGGCGTCGTACCGAGGAATCCGTTCGCGGCCCTTAGCGAAGGCAAGGTGCTGCAGATCATCTTCTTCTCGGCCCTGGTCGGGGTGGCCCTGGTGGCACTGGGCGAGCGGGCGGCGACGGCGCGGCGGTTCGTCGATGAAGGGGCCGCGATCATCTTCCGCATCACCCGCTGGGTGATCCAACTGACGCCGTTCGGGGTCTTCGGCCTGATCGGCTCGGTCGTCGGGGGCTATGGCTGGGAGGCGCTGCTGCCCCTGATCAAATTCATCGTCGCCATCTATGCGGCCTGCCTGTTCCACATCCTGGTGGTCTATTCGGGGCTGCTGAAACTGCACGGGCTGAAGGTCACGGCCTTCTTCCGGGGGGCCTTCGCCGCGCAGCAGACGGCGTTCGCGACCTCGTCCTCGCTTGGCACATTGCCCATTACGCTCCGCCAGACGGTCGAGCGGCTGGGCGTTCCCCAGGCCTATGCGGCCTTCGCCGTGCCGCTGGGCGCCAACGTCAAGATGGACGGGTGCGGGGCCATCTATCCGGCCATCGCGGCCATATTCATCGCCCAGTATTTCAAGATCGACCTGACGCTGACCCAGTACGTCCTGATCGGGCTGACCGCGGTACTCGGGTCGCTGGGGACGGCGGGAGTGCCGGGCACCTCCATCGTCATGCTGACCCTGACATTGTCCACGGCGGGCCTGCCGCTGGAGGGGATCGGCTATATCGTCGCCATCGACCGGATCATCGACATGATGCGCACCGCCACCAATGTGACGGGCCAGATGCTCGTCCCCGTGCTGGTCGCAAAGGAAGAAGGCATCCTGAACGAGGACATCTATGACGGCCGGGTCGCCTGGCTGCCCGGCGATCCCGAGGCCGAGGGGCCTGCGGCGGTGCCGGCCGGAGGCATCTAGATGTGCAGCGCGCCGCCCAGCATTGCCCCGACGACGGCGGCGACCACGCCACCAGCGGCGATCGTGACCCAGGCGGGCAAGGCCTGAAGCGCTTGCGACACGGTCGGCTCAGGCGACCGGCGGACGGGGGTGGCATTCACGGCTTCCATAGGTCGGGTAACGGACTGAGGCCGGATTGTGTTCCGTCAGGCCGCGACCGGCAGTTCCTCGGGCCGTTCGGTGACCACGAACAGGTATTCGACATTCCGTAACCGCCCGACCGTGCCGACCTTCTCGCCCTTGGGGCTGTGAATGCCGATGCGGGCCCCGACGTAGCGAGGCCGGGCGATCTCGACGACCCGGACATGGCCGCGCGAGGACAGGATGGCGACCAGCTGATCGCGCGACAGATAGCCCTCATCGTTGAATGACACGATCAGATTGGGGGCCCGGATCGCCGCCACCACCGCCTCCAGCGCCGGACCGATACCGGGCTTGGAGTTGAAGGCACTCTTCCTCGTCCGCACATCGACCCGCTTGTTGGCGATGCCATAGGTCTCGGGCCTGTCCCACAGCACCAGGCTCTCCCAGCAGTGGTAGTTTCCCAGATAGGAGTGCTGATTGTACGGCGGGTCGAGGTAGACGAGGTCGCCGTCGAACTGGCCGGCGACGTCCAGCGCGTCGGCGTGGGTGGCGCGGCATGGACCGCCGGGCACGGCCGGCAACAGGTCGGGCATCCGCAACATCAGCGGCTTCAAAGCGCGCGGGGCCCAAGACTTCATATAGGCCATGTGGACGCCGGCGGTGGAATCCACACGGTCAGCCGCCTCCATGAGCGAGACCAGGGCGATGGCCTTGAGTTCGGGCTCCAGCCCCATGGCCTCGATCCGGTCGCGCATCGCGTCGATCCGGGCGCCGTTGTCGGGATGGAAGAAGCGGGCGTCCTCGCAGAAGGCCTTGGTGAACCAGCCGGGCTCGGGGGTCGTTGCGGCAAGGTCGGCGAGGACTACGGCGGCGCGGTCGGCCCAGACCTCGCGATCGGCCTGGACGTAGGCGGTGGCCAGGGTGTGGGCATAGGCGTTGTGGTCGTTCGACCATACCCGATGACCCTGGCCCTTCAGCGCATGGCCGACGCGGGCCGTGCCGGAGAACAGGTCGCAGACCACGCCCCGCTCGGGCAGCAGGGCGTTCACCGCCTCCAGGATCGGGGGCAGCAGCGCACGCTTCGACCCCAGATATTTGATCATTCGCCCGTCAGGTTTTCCGCGACCGTTTCGCCGCCTTGGCCGGAGCATGGGCCAGTCGCAGCAGATTCGCAGCCCCCGGCGCACCGAAAGGCGTTCCGGCGAGCACCAGGATACGCTGGCCGGGTTGGGCCAGGTCGAACTTGACCGCGCTTTCGACGGCCAGATCGGTGACGTCCTCCAGCGAGGCGGGATCCTTGCCCAGACGAGTCTCCAACCCCCAGACCAGGGCCAGACGACGCGCCGTCGCAGGGTTCGGGGTCAGCGCCAGCACCGGCTGCAGCGGCCGCTCGCGCGACATCCGCCGCGCCGTGCCGCCCAGGCTGGTGAAGACCACGATACAGGCCGTCGACTGGGCCTCGGCCGCCTTGCGCGCCGCCGCGACCAGGGCGTCGGCGTCGATGTCGTCCATACCTGCGTGTTCGGCGTCCATCAGGCTGGGCCACAGCGGGTCCTTCTCCACCCGCTCGATGATCCGGCTCATGATGCCGACCGATTCCAGCGGATAGTCGCCCGACGCCGTCTCGGCCGACAGCATCAGGGCGTCGGCACCTTCATAGACCGCATTGGCCACGTCCGACGCCTCGGCCCGGGTCGGGGCCGGGGCCGAGGTCATCGACTCCAGCATCTGGGTCGCCACGATGACCGGGATGCCGCGCTGACGGGCGGCGCGGATGATCATCTTCTGCGCGACCGGCACCTCTTCGGGGTCGAGCTCGACGCCCAGGTCGCCGCGCGCGACCATGACGCCGTCGGAATAGTCCATGATCGCCCCCAGGTCGGCCAGGGCCTGGGGTTTTTCGATCTTGGCCAGACAGGCCGCCTGACCGTTCACCAGCCGCTTCAGCTCGGCCATGTCCTCGGCCTTCTGGACGAAGCTGAGCGCGACCCAGTCGACGCCGATCCGCAGGGCGAAGGCCAGGTCCTCGCGGTCCTTGGGCGTCAGGGCCGAGACCGGGATCACCGCCTCCGGCACCGCCACGCCCTTGCGGTCACTGAGCTTGGAGCCGCTCTCGACCGTGACGTCGGCCCATTCGTCGGTACGATCGCCGACGCGCAGCCGGACCCGGCCGTCGTCGAGCAGCAGCAGCATCCCCTTCCTCAGGGCCTTGAAGATCTCCGGATGCGGCATCTGCACCCGTGTCGCGTCGCCGGGCGTGGGGTCCAGGTCGAACCGCATGGTGTGGCCGGGCTTGACCGAGATCTCGACATCGGCGAACCGTCCGAGCCGCAGCTTGGGCCCTTGCAGGTCGGCCAGCACGCCCAGCGGACGCTGCAGCGCCATCTCGGCCCCGCGCACGGCCTTCAGGGCGGCGGCGTGATCGTCATGCGAGCCGTGGCTGAAGTTCAGGCGAAAGACATCGACCCCGGCCTGGGCCAGTTGCTTCACCATTCCGGGCGCGCGGCTTGCGGGCCCCAGGGTCGCGACGATGCGACCGCGTCTTGCTCTGTTCATCTGTGTCCCGTTTGACGGAAGCGTTTCCTCAGGATTCGCTTCTGCCCCCCAAACGCGCACGGCGTAAGCCCGGGCTCAAGCCGGAAACGAGAAGTGACGCCCTGTAACGCGTCAACGATCCATCACGGCGCGACGGGACAGGGTGCCTCGTCGAACAGATGCAGGCAGCGCCCATCGATCTCGGCGGGCGGCGTCAGGCCGACCAGATGCGCCAAGCTGGGGGCGATATCGACGGTGCGGATTGGCCAGAACCGTTCCTGCGCCTGACCTCCGGGGCTCCAGAAGATGATCGGCACGCGCCGGTCATAGTCCCAGGGCGAGCCGTGACTGGCGATCGAGCCTCCGATGCGCGCGCCGGACGTCAGGTTGGGTGCATAGGCGCGCAGGATGTCGGCCCCCCTGCCCTGTACGGCGCTGAGGCGCAGGCGCTCGCGTACCGTCAGCTCTTCGGGATCGGCGTCCCGCGCCGGCATGGGTTCGGCCAGCAGTTCGTCGCGGGGTACCGCAAGGACGATATTGGGCTCCGCGTTCAACAGCGGCACGGCGGCGGCGATGACCTGGCTGCGCAAGGGCTCGGCCAGGGACACCCGCTCAGCGTCGGCGACGATGAAACCGGTTCCCCCGCTCTGGAGCGGCGGCGCGGCCAGACTGAACTGGGCCATCAGCTTTTCGTTGATGCGTGGCAGCAGGGTCGGGTCGTATCGGCCGGCGACCGCGCCCCGGTCGCTCATTCGCTCGGGAAAGTCCGAGCCGCCGTGGTCGGCGGTCAGGACGACGACCACACCGCCGGGAACCTCGGTCAGCTGGCCAAGGAAGTCGCCGAGCGCGGCATCCAGGCGCATCATCTGCTCGCACATCTCCGGCCCCTGGGTGCCATAGCCGTGGCCGATCTTGTCCGTGCCCGACAGGCTGACGCCGAGCATGTCGGTGACGCCACGACGGCCCAGTTGCTGACGATCCAGCAGGTCGGAGGCGGCCGCTAGGGTCGTTTCATCCAAGGCCGGCGAGTTCTCCAGCGAATAGTTCATCGGCGGCAGGCCGGCGGTGAAGGTCTGGCCGCTGATCGTTGATGTCCCGGCCATCTCCAGACAGGCCGGATGCCGCACGGTCCAGGTCGTCACCGGCGTGGCCTTGAAGTGCGATACATAGGCTGCGTTGAACTCGGCGATGGGAGCCAGGCGCTCCGCCGCCGTCTGGCCCGGTTCGAGATAGGTGGTCATGCCGAAGCCTTCGGCCAGCCAGAAAGCGCCGTCGGGCCTGTGGCCAGCCAGGGTAATCGCACCTCGATCCTTGCCCGAGACGGCATAGACACGGCTGGTCGGGCTCTTCGCCTTCAACCAGTCGGCCATGGTGGTGACGCGCATGTTGTCGGGACCGACCGGACCGTTCTCGCCCGCCGAGCCGTCGGCGATCGTGTTCTTCGGCGCCGCCAGGCAATAGGCCTCCTGACCCGTCGCAGGGTCGATCCATTCGTTGGCGGGGATGCCCGTATGGGTCGGGAAGGCACCAGTCAGGACGGTCGAATGACCGGGGCAGGTCGTGGTCACGCCCTGGGCCTGATAGCCGTTGACATAGACCACGCCCTGATCGGCGAGGGTTTTCAGACCACCGCTGAATCGACCGCGATACTGGTTGAATAGATTGGCGCTGAACTGATCGATGACGATCGTCACGATGAGAGCGGGTTGAACCGGTGCCGATGCCTCGCGCGGCGTCTGGGCCTGAACCGCGACCGGCAGGGTTGCGACCAGGGCAGCGGCGATCAGTGGCGCGAGGTTCAAGGCGGGGCTCCAGCGAGTTGGTTCGGCCGACCCTGTACCGGGTCGGTATTGCGCAGGCGTGACAGTGGCGAGAAAGGCCATGGCCCGGCAAGGACGATCTGGAGCCAGTGCCTCTTCATTTGTGCGGAACTGGACAATTCCTCAACGATTTCTGCGAGTCATTCTCTGTGGAACCGGTGTTCTCTTGCCGCTTTTTCGATCAGCCAGTGCAAGGAGAAACCCCATGGCCCAGTCATACGAAGA
This sequence comes from Brevundimonas sp. NIBR10, assembly GCF_027912515.1. Taxonomy (NCBI): domain Bacteria; kingdom Pseudomonadati; phylum Pseudomonadota; class Alphaproteobacteria; order Caulobacterales; family Caulobacteraceae; genus Brevundimonas; species Brevundimonas sp. NIBR10. The sequence goes on along the minus strand of NZ_CP115464.1, from coordinate 2,785,612 downwards.
GATGGATGCCGTCGCCCTGCTGAAGGCGGATCACCGCAAGGTCGAGGAAATTTTCGAAGCCTTCGAGAAGGCCACCAACTCGTCGAAGAAGCAGACCCTGGCCAACCAGGCCTGTCTGGAGCTGAAGGTCCACACCGCGATCGAAGAGGAGATCTTCTATCCGGCCTGTCGCGGCAAGATCGAGGAGGACCTTCTGAATGAAGCCTATGTCGAACATGACAGCGCCAAGCTGCTGATCAACGAAATCGAGGCGATGAGCCCCGACGAGGACTTCTACGACGCCAAGGTCAAGGTGCTGTCCGAAGCGATCGAGCACCACGTCGAGGAAGAGGAAAAGCGCGCCGAAGGCATGTTCGCCCAGGCCCGCGCCGCCGGCCTCGACATGGACGCCCTGGCTGACGCCATGCGGGCCCGCAAGGCCACCGCCATGGAAGAGTTCCAGGCCGGCAAGCCCGCCGTCACCCTGACGATGGAGGGCGACGACACCGAAAAGGCCATGATGACCCGGTCTGACGACGCGCCAGCCGCGCCGAACTGAAGACTGGTGCGGGCGGCCGGGCTCGAACCGGCACTCCGTGAGGAAGCAGATTTTAAGTCACACACGCCAGCATCAATGGATTGATACTTATCATGTTTCTATCACACACCATTAGAATGTGTAAGGTTCTGTGTAACTTCAACGCCCACTTCGCGTACTGAATTCAGCCTTCGTACGCCTGCGTTACCCCCAACGAGCAAGCGCGACACGCATCTAGGATCAACAGACATTTGGGAATCAGGAAGTCGGCGCGCTCCGGGGCAAACCAGACGCCGTTGAACTTACCGCCGTGGAACAGGTTGTTTCGAACCCGCCGAACATATTGAAGCAGAAGGTCAGTCTCTGAGGCCGCCTGCGGCTGAACTTCAGACCAGCTCAACACGCCGTTAGTCACAATCTGCTTGTTGGGAGGGGCAGCCAACAAGCCCTCGGCTGCGTCTCGAACGGCGGCGTCATTCTGCCGCTTCACCTTGAATTCGTCCTGAATCGCCGCAGCAAAAGCTTCCCAATTTGCCTCTGCATTCCCGTCAGGGCGTCTCAGGAAGCCAGCAGCCTTGAGCGCGTACTCCGTGCGGGCAAACGCGACGAAAAGTTCATTTCCCAATCTGTGGAGCCGAGCGTCTTCCATCAGAACAGCTTAGCATGACAGCCTTGGTTTCCACCGCGCCACGGCTCTCATTAAGGCCCTTATCCCTCGACGTAATTTTCCCATGATCCTGCTAGGGAGGATCAGCGTGGATCAGTACTGGACTCTCCTCGGGTGCGGGTCACGCCAGTTAGATCGTGTTTGCCAAGTGGCCGCAGATCGCCCTGATTGTCGCCGCATCTATGATGCCTCCGTTGGAGAGGCACGCGGTCGCAACGCTTTCTACAGCATACCAAACGTGCGCCTTTGCGAGGTGGAAGTCCGCCGTTGCCAAGCCAACCGCTACCACACTGATAATGTCTGCCGCAGGTACGCACGGATGGGTAGTTAGGTGGCTGTGAACGAACCCATGATCTCCCGGCTGAGCAATCAACGCTTGGTTCAGCCCTATTGCGTGAAGCTTCGCGTCACTCGCTGCCCCAGCGCAGATAATGGCGGCGTTTCTGACTGCGTCGCGTTCTTGAACGCCGATTGGTTGATTGGCGTCGGGTGCAAATAGGTTGACCTTCGTGTTCCCGAATGCGCCAGCGACCGACGTCGCGGCATTGAGGTCGATCCCTCCCGATACGCCAGGCCCGCAACAAACAGCGATTACAGAATGTGCCGCTTCGTGGTGAGCGACGATTTCACGGTGAGTCAGAGCGCTAGCCATGCGCCCGTCACAACATGATTCTCAGCGGGACGCTCATCGGCTCACCGATCTCAGTTTGCGATAACCGAACGAGACATCAACTGAGACGTCAAAGCGCGTCCTACATGGGTCGCGCCATGGATTGCGAGACGTTCCAGGGTTGGGTCGAGAACCACGCGGTCGCGACGACCGGGAAGTGACGCAGCGGGTCAAAACCCGGACAACCACAAGTTCCGCAGAGAGTGAGATGCAGACGTACTGGGTTCAGGTTCCAGCGCCAGCCCAAGAGCGGACCTGCCAAAGGTCGAATGAGATTCAGAGGCGGCCCAATTCCGCGGCCCACACGTCAGCATGAGACTTGGGCCGGGAGGCGGACCTTCTCAGCGTCAGCGATGAATCAGAAGCAGGCGTTGCCTGCTAGCCGGAAAGACGGCTCTCAACTGTCCCGATACCGCAGTGAGTCCACGACGATTTGGAAGGCAGCAAGGTTCTGACGACGGCTTGGGTAGTAGAGGAAATAGCCTTCGAACATTGGGGACCAGTCGTCCAGAACCAGTTCCAGCGCGCCTGACGCCAGATGGGACGCGACGATGTCGTCGGGCACATAGGCGATCCCCAGCCCGCTGACGGCGGCTTCGATCATGGCATAGGAGTTGTTGAAGGTGACCTGGCCGTCGACGCGGACGCGCAAGGCCTGACCGTCCCTCTCGAACTCCCAGGCGTAGAGGCTGCCCGCCGACTCGTGGCGCATGTTGATGCACGAATGGGCGACAAGGTCCTTGGGATGAACCGGCCTGCCGCGTTCGGCCAGGTAGCCGGGTGAGGCGACGGCGACGAGCCGCCAGTCGGGGCCGATGCGCACGGCGATCATGTCCTTCTCGACGCTTTCGCCGAGCCGGACGCCGGCATCGAACCGCTCCTCGACGATATTCCGGAAGGTGCTGTCGAGGATCAGTTCGACCTTGATGTCGGGATAGGCGGCGAGGACCGGTTTGAGTTTGGGCCACACCACGCTTTCCAAAGCGTGGTCGGACAGGGTCAGTCGGATGGAGCCTGCCGGCCTGTCCCGCACGCTGGTCAGGCTTTCGATTGCCTGCTCGATCTCGGCCAGGCGCGGGGTGATCGTTTGCAGCAGACGCTCGCCCGCCGCCGTGGGCGCCACGCTACGCGTCGTGCGGGTCAGCAACCGGATGCCCAGACGCGCCTCAAGCTGACGGATGGCATGGCTGAGCGTGGACTGGGCCACACCGATCCGGGCGGCGGCCTTTGTGAAGCTGCGCTCCTCGGCAACGATCTGGAACCAGGTCAACTGGTTCAGGTCTGGTCCGGCCATGGACGGCCTCCGCGATTAATCGTCTGCATCGATTAGTTCATACCGATCTCTCTGGCTAATCGCTTTGAACGCCAGAGCCTAGTTTGTCCCTCGACGAAAGAGGGAGACGACCATGCTCGCCGCCGCAGCACCGACATCCGAAGCCACGACGCCGACCGCCGCCTGGGGCGCGGTGCTGTCGATGGCGCTGTGCGTCGCGTTGCTCATCGCGTCGGAGTTCATGCCGGTCAGCCTGTTGACGCCCATGGCCGAGGGTCTGGGCGCCTCCGTCGGGCAGACCGGTCAGGCTATCTCGATCAGCGGCCTGTTCGCCATCGTCGCCAGCCTGGCGGTCACCACCGTGGCGGGACGCCTGAACCGCAAATGGGTCCTGATCGCGATGACGGGTTTGATGGCGATCTCGCTGGTGCTGGTCGCCGCCGCGCCGAACTTCGAGGTCCTGATGGTCGGACGCGCCCTGCTCGGTCTCTGCATCGGCGGCTTCTGGGCGCTGGCGACCTCTGTCATCATGAGGCTGGTCCCGGCGTCGGACGTGCCGCGCGCCCTGGCCCTGATGTATGGCGGTCAGGCCATCGCCGCCGCCTTCGCCGCGCCGATCGGCAGCTATCTCGGCGGCCTGTTCGGCTGGCGCGAGGTCTTCTGGGCCTTGACCCCGATCGTGGTCGCCAATCTCGTCTGGCACGTCGTCGCACTGCCGTCGCTGCCCGCCCGTGGACGGCGGGGGATCGGCGATATGCTGGACCTACTGCGTCGCCGATATTTCCTGACCGGCCTGATCGCCTCGATGCTGTCCTGGGGCTCGGCCTTCACCCTGTTCACCTATCTGCGGCCCTTCCTCGAACAGGTGACGGGCGTGGGCGTCACCGGCCTGTCGATCCTGCTTCTCGCGCTCGGCTGCGCCGGCTTCCTCGGCACCTGGGCCTCAAGCCGCTTCATCACCGGCGACGTCTCCAGAGTTCTGCGTCTGCCGGCCCTGGTGATGGGCGCGGTCACCGCAGGACTGTTGGCTTTCGGCGGCTGGCCGATCGCCGTTGGTCTCCTCTTGGTCGTCTGGGGCGCGATGAACACCGCCATGTCGGTGATCTGGATGACCTGGATGTCCCAGAACGCCGAGGACGCGCCCGAAGCCGCAGGCGGCCTGATGGTCGCCGCCGTCCAGGCCTCGATCCTGTTGGGCGCCGTCGTCGGCGGCCTGCTGCTGGATCACCTGTCCATCAACGCCGTGCTGATCGCTAGCGTCACCCTCGCCGTCACCGCGGTCCTGATCGTCCGCGACGGCCGCACCCTCCTGAAACCCCGCTGAGCAGAAACCACGGAGCCCGACATGACCCCGACTTCCCCCGACCTTCAGACCCGGCCGTCCCCCGCGATGGACCGTCGCGGCCTGATGAAACTGACCGGCGCCGGCGTGACCGCCCTGGCCGCCGCCTCCCTCCTCCCCACCTCCGATGCAAAGGCGCAAACCATGACCAGCGACTGGGACAAGGTGTTCCCCCGCAACGATGCCGTCGACCACCAGAAGGTCAGCTTCTCCAACCGCTACGGCATCACTCTGAGCGGCGATCTGTATCGACCCAAGGGGCGCGACGGCCAACGTCTGGCGGCCCTCGCGGTCGGCGGGCCGTTCGGTGCGGTCAAGGAACAGTCGTCGGGTCTCTATGCCCAGACCATGGCGGCGCGGGGCTTCGTGGCCCTGGCGTTCGATCCGTCGTTCACCGGCGAAAGCGGCGGACAGCCGCGCAACGTCGCATCGCCCGACATCAACACCGAAGACTTCATGGCGGCGGTGGACTTCCTCGGCCTGCACCCGTCGGTCGATCAGGAGCGGATCGGCGTGATCGGCATCTGCGGCTGGGGCGGCATGGCGCTGAACGCCGTCGCGGCCGACAAGCGCGTCAAGGCCGTCGCGAGCAGCACCATGTATGACATCAGTCGCGTGTCGGCGCGCGGATACAACGACAGTGTCACGCCCGAACAGCGGGCGCAGTCGCTGGAGCAGATGAGCCGCCAGCGCTGGGAGGATGCGCGCAACGGCAGCCCTGCCTACGGCCCTGCATCAAATGAACTGAAGGGCGGCGAGCCGCAGTTCATGGTCGACTACCACGCCTACTATATGACGCCGCGCGGCTATCATGCGCGGGCGGTCAACTCGGGCAATGCCTGGACGCAGACCAACCCGCTGTCCTTCATGAATATGCCGCTGCTCACCTACATCGCCGAGATTTCCCCGCGACCGATCCTGCTGATCCACGGCGAGAACGCCCACTCTCGCTATATGAGCGAGACGGCCTTCGGGGCGGCGGCGGAGCCGAAGGAACTCCTGATCGTCCCCGGCGCCAGCCACGTCGACCTCTATGACCGCGTCGACGTTATCCCGTTCGACCGGCTGACGCGCTTCTTCGAGGAGCACCTGGCTTGATCGGTTCAGTTCTCTCAGCCACGGCCGCCCTGTTGGGCACCGAAACCCTCACGCAGTCGCAAGAAGGCGCTCCCGCCATGGAAATCACCCGCGAGGCCGACCAGACCACCATCGAAGGTCCGGCCGAATGGTTCACCGGTCGCGTCACCATCAGCGGCCAGTTTCAGCGCGAGGCACCCTCGCGTGTCGGCGGCGCCATCGTCCGCTTCGAGCCCGGAGCCCGCACGGCCTGGCACGTGCATCCGCTGGGCCAGACCCTGATCGTCACCGAAGGCGTTGGCTGGACCCAGATCGAGGGCGGCCCGAAGCTGGAGTTCCACGCCGGCGACATCCTGTGGTGCCCACCCGAACACAAGCACTGGCACGGGGCCAGGCCGCACGAGGCCATGACCCACATCGCCATCCAGGAAAGCCAGAACGGCTCGCCCGTCACCTGGCTGGAGCATGTGACCGACGAACAGTATCTCGCCGACACGTCGGCCGGCGAAGCAGAGGCAGATCAATGACCGACAACATCACAGGCAAGACCATCGTCATCACCGGCGCGTCCTCCGGCATGGGTGCGGCGGCGGCCCGCCACCTGGCTGCGAAGGGCGCCAACGTCGTCCTCGGCGCGCGGCGCACCGATCGCATCGAGGCCCTCGTGGCCGAGATCTCCGCCGCAGGCGGCAAGGCCATCGCCGTGGCGACCGACGTGACGGAGCGCGATGACCTGAAGCGTCTGGTTGATGCGGCGATCGAGACCTATGGGCGGATCGACGTGATCATCAACAACGCCGGCGTCATGCCCCTGTCGCCGCTGGAGCGGGTCAAGGTCGACGAATGGAACCAGATGATCGACGTCAACCTGAAGGGCGTCCTCTACGGCGTCGCCGCCACCCTGCCCCACATGATCGCCCAGAAGTCCGGCCACATCATCAACGTATCGTCCGTCGCGGGCCACAAGCTGTTCGGCGGTTCGGCGGTCTATTCCGCGACCAAGTTCGCGGTGCGCGCCTTATCGGAAGGTCTCCGCCAGGAGATGGCGCCCCACAACATCCGAACCACGATCATCTCGCCGGGTGCGGTGAAGACAGAACTCCTCGACCACATCAGCGAGACCGACGTTCAGAAGGCCAATCAGGACTATGTCGCCGAGATCGGCGTGCCCGCCGAAACCCTGGCCCGGCTGGTCGCCTTCGCCATCAACGAGCCCGAGGATGTGGGCATCAACGAAATCCTGTTCCGACCCACCGCCCAAAAACTCTGAAATCCAACGTCCAACATCGCCGGGCGGTCGCCAGATACCAGCCGATGCGAAGCAGAAAGCGGACACTCCGAAAGTCGCCTCAGAGTCAGAAGCAGACTGCTAGCCGGAAAGACGACCTTCAACTGTCCCGAAACCGCAGTGCATCCCCCACGATCTGGAAGGCAGTAAGGCTCTGACATCGACTGGGATAGTAGAGGAAATACCCCGTCGAACAGAGGCGACCAGTCGTCCAGCACCAGTGCGCCTGACCCGCGAACAGTTTGCGTGATTGCCCTTGACGGGATTTCCGGGCCAGATCGCCACTAACAAGATGCGAGGCTTCGTTGAGGTGGGGCAGCAACAGGAACGACCATGATCCGATACTCGCGATCTGGCCGAGCTATCGCCCGATCATGAGCCGCTACCACATGATCGAATTGGTTGAGACGCAGGGCGACGGGTTAGGTGGCACGAAAGACGCGTTCAAATCGATCGCGGGTTCGTGATGGATGGAGAGATAACCACACGCATAACCTAGGTGAACCGCTGGGCAGCGTCGTTGAGGTGGTTTGCGAGCCTCAACCCCCCAGTCGTGTCAGGTGAGGGGGTCAAGTAAGTCATCATGCACTTAAGGCTCATGAAATAAGGCTGGCGGCCTTCCGCCGGAATCGCTGAGGACACCGCTTGGCCAAAGAAGAGAACCGGTGGTACCGCCTTCCGGGCCGGACCTAGGATGTCACGCCACTCCTCAGGTTCGAACACGTCCAGCTGGTGAGCGATGGCGCAGATCTGATGGTGGAGCTCAGCCTTGACCATCTCCTCCGGCTGCGAAGATGAAGCCGATGGCCACAGCGCCCCGTAGTCGAGCTCATTCTTGACGTTGAGGACGACTAGACCGTGGTCAGCCGCCGACGCCTCGATCTGATCGGATGCCTTTTTAATGTTGTCGAAAAGGGTCTGCGGCTTCCGACTGTGCAACGTCTTCAACGCCAGCGCCCAGCGCTTGCCTCTGAAGTCCAGCATCACATCGGGATTATCGCCCTTCGAGTGATTGGGGTCATCGAGCGAAATGTTCGAGCCAGCGGTCATGGCCAGCGCGGCGATATAAAGCTCAATCACCTTGTTTGCGTCGCCGTCCGTTACAACGCTCGGCGCGTTTTGGACGACAGTCGTCCCCGCCAGCATCTTTAGGTGCGAGAGGAGCTGTGGAAAATCGACATGGTTCTCGACCGCCGCTACCTTGCCCGCGAGGTCTACAAAACCCATCGCTTGGCTGACGACGGAGCGCGCGTCGGCAGGGCGACTATCTGGGCGACGCCACATATTCAGAACGTCGGTCATCGCCAGCGCCTCCGTTTCCGAAGACGCCCTAAGATCCACCCCGCTTGCGCTCAGGATCGTCAGGAACCGATCGACCGTTTCGTTGGCGCTTTCGAAGGTGGGATACGACATCTTTGAGCCTCTCAACGAACCTGAGCGCCTATTCCAGGCACTTGGCTGGCCCTTAGCCAGCTCACGGAAACCAGTTTGGTGTTGTCCCGCCACCGCTCGACATTCAACTGTCGGAACCAGTATTGCACGATACCTCGACGGGCCTGCTCTCAGCAGTTAACCCGTGGACGTTACGCGGCTATCGCACGGTCGGCGACGAACAGTTTCGGATCCCAGCGACTGGTGGTCTGACCTACGGCGTTGCGGCCGAGCTCTATGATGTTTAGCCGGTCGCCTTCGAAGGCTGGGCTCAGTTCCAAAGCTAGATAGTCGAAGAGGGACCGCTCATGCACAGCGATGATTACCTGCCGCTTCATCTGCTTTGACAGCGTCCGGAGAAGCGCCGCGAATTGCGCGATATGGACCTCATCCATGCTTTGTACCGGATCGTCGATCACCAGCATGGGTAACTTCGCGTCCATGGAAAGGTGGAGAGCGAGGAAGAGTGTCAGAGCAGCGGTGTTCAGATTTCCCGCGCTCAACATTGCTCGGGGGTTACCACCCTTGCCACCGCGTCTGTGGTGTGTCTCGAGAATAGCCTCAATATCCGCAGCGCCGACGTCGGGAATGGCGAAGGCAGGAATAAAAGGCTCCTCAGGGGCCAGGCGCACGAACAGGTCACGCCACACCGCGTTGAGTTCATCGTTAAACACTCGCCGTACAACGTGACCACGCGCTTCGCGGGTTTGCCTCACGAGATCCTTTCCAAGCTCGATGATGGCATCCGCCGAGCTCTTTTGATGGCGGAGGATCGTCAATCTGGCCTCGGCCTGCTGACGCAGCTCGCCCAGTCGTTTGCGCTCGATAACGTCTTGGCTCAGGATGGATACAGCCTCTATTGCGGAACGGCGCGCGCCTTGACGGCCAGTCAGCGCAACCTCCTTCTCGACGAGCTTGATCCGGACTGCGTCGAGAAGGGCGCTTGTCGGCATGCCGTCGAGGACGGTTACATCGACGCGTGCCGCGAGCTCTTCTAGGCTCAACCTCAACACGACGGACGATTGATCCGCGCTTTGAACCGCTATGACCGATCGAGCGACGCGCTCCGCTTCGGCGCGAAGACCATCCCCCGACTGCATCGCTGGCAGCATCTGCACGAGTTGGGTGCCTACCTCGGAGAGATCCGCGGCACGGCGTTTGAGAAGGTTGAGATCCGTGTCCGCGACGACCTGGGCTGATGCGGCCACCAGTTCGCGTTCGAGCCGGTTCACCTCGGCGTTGTTTTGCGCTCGTCCCTGTACGAGCGACTGCAGCCGGCCAGACTGCTCGACCAACGAGGCGATCTTCGCAGTCAGATAGGCGTGCAGCGGAGTCGTGGAAACCTGCGAAAAATCCCGGTCGCATACTGGGCACTGTTCCCCGTGGATATGCTCAGCGAGTTCCGACAGCCCCTCCGCCAAGCCGTCATCGCTCTCGGCGGCGGCTTCAATCTCCGTGTCCAACCGTGCGACACGCGCGCGAACTTCGTCGAGCTGTTGAGATGTCTCGTTGCGCCGCGCGAGCGCCAGTTCGTGGCTTGAGATAAGCTGACCTACCCGAGTGAGGTCACCCGTGATCCGGGTTTCCAGAGATCTGGCTCGATCCACAAAGGACGCTTCCTCCGAAACAGAGAGGTCGACGAATAAGCCGGCGGCGCGCGTCAGGAGGGCGTTGATCGCAGGAGCCTGCGATTGCCTCCAAGCTTCGAGATTACTGCGGGCGATTTGTTGGTCGGCCTCGGCCTTGGCCCGTTCAGCGGCTCCGGGTGACGTACTCGTTGCCGCCATGCTCGCTTGCGATACGTCAAGCTCGCGCCGCGCCCGAACCAGGTCCACAAGCTCGAGCTCTTCTGGGTCGGTCTTCAGGCGGCGTGCAAGTTCTGGAAGATCGGCGACGACGACGAGCAGCGACGGATCGACGGTCGAGAGCGTGTCCCGCAGCTTCGGCTCTGTTTCGGCCAGACGCGCAGCGATCTCATCGTCTTGTCGCCGGAGATCGGCGACGCTTTTCTCGATTACGGGAATGTCGTCTCGGCCGAGGCCATAGGCGGGCACCGGGATCTTGAGCCTGGCGATGTTTCCTGCAGAATACAGGCCGCCGATCATCGCTTCCATCCGATCCAACCCCAGCAGCTCCTTCACGAAGCGCGTCAGCGGCGAGTCCGATTTCTTGTCAGTGTGCTGATAGATCTCAAGAAGGCGACCTAGAGTCGACTGAGCGAGGTAGCTGCGCTCGCTGAAAAAACTGGCTTCAGGTTCCTGAAGAAGCGGCGCTCCTGAGATGCCGTCAGTCGTAACCCTGAACTCCCCGGAACGAAGAGCGCCATCGGCCTCTGAGATCTCCAGACGGATTTCTCCGAACGGTCGATCCTTGTGGGGAAGATAGGCTAGATAATCCGGCTCGGCGCGCGACAGCGCAGGAACGCCACCCGTCAGAGCCAGTTCGATAGCCGATAGGAGGCTAGTCTTTCCGGCACCGTTTGGGCCGTGGATGAGAACGATTGGCGCATCGAGCGAGACGTCGACAACCCCGTCGATACTGCGAAAATCCTTCACGTAGAGCGACTTCAACCGATACATCAGACGGTCTCCCCGTCATCCGGATCGCCGGGATCGAAGATTTGGGATATGGCGGCGTGAAAACGGGCGCGCACCGAGTCTTCGCCGAACTTCGACGCCTCGAACAGCTCACGCGCGAGCGGGTCGTCAGGTAGCGCCAACGACTCGCCTGTTCCTAGGTCACGATCGAGCGAGAGCGAGGCAGGCAGCTCAAGCGGTAACAGGATCGCCAGCTGGTCCCTGAGGTCGGCGGGATTGGCGGCTTCCTCCACCGCCAGAACACGGCCGACCTGAGCCAGCGCTTCCAGCGCTTTACCCACAGGCCGGGGGCCGACGACGATCGTGGTTAGAGGGCGATGGGACCGCATCACATCGAGCGCTCTGGCGATTCCGTCTACCTGCAACAGAACCTTGCGCTCACCATCAGCCATATCACCGATGATGACGAGGTCCGCCGAATGATCGACACCGGTGAAGGCACCTGCCACATCGAAGGTGAGGCCGGCAATCTGAAGAGGCGTGCCGATCCGTCGGTATCCGGCGCTGACGAGAAGGTCGGCCACGCGCTCTGCAGGAACAACAGCTGTCACAGCGCCACCTTGCTGCGGAAGCGTTCGAGAAGATCCTCAACCTCGGAACCTGAAGCCAGCAACTCCTCGAGGCTGACCTCTCGCACGGTCGCGAGGCCCGTTCGGCCAGGAGGCCGGCGCGGAGACCGCGGCATTGCCGGCGGATTCTCGTGACTGTGGATGATCACCGCGTCGTCATTGTCCGCAATCAGTCCATTTGTGCCGAGGCGGATCGCCGCGCGCTGACTGGCGGCGAAATAGACGCGGGCGGGTCCGCTTCGTCCGGACAGTAGAAGCGCGCCTGAAGTCGCATCCGCCGCGTCCGGCTTCTCCGCGGTCCACAGACCACGCTCCAGACCCAAGCCGATCAGGCCTGAAGCGATGGCGAACTCACAGACGCCGCTGCCTGCCAGTGTCGGATCGGCGGGCATGCGGTCGATGGCATCCGGCGAGATCGGCACATAAACGCCACCCGATGCGTCCGGCAGGGTTCCATCACGCAACATGGTCATCGCGCGGCCCGAAAGGGTGAGAAGCTCGCTCACCGCAATGGCAGTCGGCTCAAGCCCTTCGGAGATATGATTGCGCGCGTGTTCGAGCCCTCTGTGCAGCTTTTCCCGATCTGCATCCGCTAGATCCGGCAGCTTGTGGGTCACCAGCATCTTCAGCTTCGCCGTGATGACAAAAAGGTACAGCGCGAGAAGTAGCGGCTTGGCGTAGGCTTGGACCAGAGCCTCGGCTTCCATCAGCGGTCGATGTTCGGGGGTGTAATCAAGGTGGTAGACGTTCTGAAGCAGGCTTTCCTGATCGCCTCCGAGTGCATTCTCGGAGAAGGCGTACGCCGGCGGATGGGACGGCCAACGCCACGCCAGCTGAGCTTCGGCCGCAGCGAAGAGCCCCTGAATGTTTGAGTCCTGAGCCGACAGACCCAGCATGAGGGTGGGTCTGGTGACGATAAGATGAGTGAGGAACGGCGCCACGACAGGGTTGTTCGCCACCCAGCCATTGATCTGGCTCTGGCGCGCTATGAGATGCTTGCGGAATTCACCGGGGTTGTTGAGCGCAGCCAGGGCGCAGCCGTGAAACTTGTAGAGATTGGCGCGGCGCCGAGCGCTTCGGACATCCGACGGTGCGACTGCGACGCGCAATATCGGCTGTGCGCCAGCGAGCGAGCTTATCGCCCGCTCTACCAAGGGGTCCCAGTTCGCCGACGGCATTTCAGAGGCGGCGCCCTCAATCGCCAGCGCCGCAAGGCAGAGGTGTTCAGCATCCGGCTCTATCGTCGCGTCGGCGTAGATACTGGCCGCATTGAGAATGTCCCAGAGCAGATAGTCGGCCTCTTCCCCGTCCACGGTCACATTCAGCATGCGGGCGTAGTTGTTGATCAAGCGGGCGGCCAAAATATCAAACGCCGGCCACTGGTCGGGGGAGAGGGAGAAATCGATCCCCGACTGCTCATCATCGCTCGGAGTGGTGAGCGCAACGACAGCAGTAAGCGCCTTGCGGAAGCGGCAGGCGTTGTCCGCCGACACGACCCGCGCTTGCAGTTCGATCAGGATACGCTTCGCCAGGTCTCGGAGGTCAGGCATCCGCTCTCGCGAGATCCCTGACCCGAGCCAGAAGGCGTAACGATCATTGGCGACGCCGTCCGCAAGTTCGCGTTTGGGTCCGTCCAGCATGTCGAGCGTGGCGCGGACCGATATCGTAGCTGCCGGCGGCGCGGGCATTCAGCTCGCCGCCCGAGATGGCGTGGAAACGACGCTTATGCATCTGGGCGCCTGCCGCCAGCTGCATGGTCCATATTCGGGGTGAAGCCGGGACTCAGTCATCCTCTCATCATTAAACAACCGGAAGGACACGTCGATGACCGTTTCGTCCTTGGCGCAAAATGCGGTCAGGTCGGAGGTGAGGCGGCGGCACGGCCTCACCTCCACATTTCGTCTACCTATGCCCAGACTTTGTTCAACACGGCTGCCGCCAGCGCTGCCTTGTCCTGAGGAAGAAACCGGCCGTAGTGCGCCTGAACGGTGGCCGGCGTGTCCTGGATCGCATAGCTGGCCTGCTCATATGAGCCGGTCGTCTTCAGAACATGGGTCGCGAGCACATCTCGGACACTGTGAGGACTGTGGATCGGCGTGGAAAAGGGACCCCGTTAGTCATGCCGACCCGTTCTGGGCTGAAGCGGCCCGTACCGGCTTCATCGGTGTGGGCGCCTATGTCGCCGCGACCCCGGACCTGCCCTTCACCCTGGGCGAGATCTACCGCCAGCTGACCGACGGCGACCCGCGCGACCGGCTGCCCAAACTGCTGGAGCAGCGCCGCAAGGACGGCGATCCCCTGCCCGCCGGAGCGGTGACGGCCCTGAACGACTTCTGCAGTTCGGGCGAAAACACTTTCGCATCGATCCGGCAGTCGATCACCACCCGCATGGGGCTCTGGCTCAATCCGCTGGTGGATGCTGCGACCAGCCAGAGCGACTTCGATCTGCGCGGGATCCGCGGCGGCCGGCTGTCGCTCTATCTGGCGGCCTCGCCCGAGAACATGGATCGGGTCGCTCCGCTGTACGCCCTTCTGTTCCAGCAGCTCGTCGATCTCAATAGCCGCGCCCTGCCTGACGCGAGCGATCCCCAGACCCTGGTGCTGCTGGATGAGTTCGCGCGGCTCGGTCGCGCGCCTGTGCTGGCGCACGCCTTCGCCTGGGTTGCCGGATACGGCCTGCGTCTGCTGCCGGTCATCCAGAGCCCCTCCCAACTCCGGGCGCTTTATGGTCCCGACGTGACCGAGGATATTCTCACCAACTGCGGGCTGGAGATCGTCTTCGCGCCCAAGGAGCTCAAGGTGGCGCAGGAGCTGAGCGAACGGCTCGGCTACTACACCTACCGGGGACGCAGCCGCAGCCGGCCGATGGGACTGGGGCAGGGCCGGCGAAGTCTCACCGATTCCGATCAGAAGCGCGCCCTCATGCTGCCGCAGGAGCTGATGCAGTTCCCGCAACACGCCCTGATCGTGTTGAAGGCGGGCCTTGCTCCGACGCGCGGACGCAAGCTCGTCTACTTCTCGGACCCCCGCTTCACCGCCAGGCAGCGCCCACCGCCGGATGTGCCGGTCGCGCCCACGCCTGCGCGTTCGACAGCGACCGTCCCACCAACAACGATGTCCTCAGATGGGGAGACAGACATGGATTTCGACAGCATCGTTCGCCGCTTCGCTGCCGAGGGCCTGACGCCTCCACCGCCCGGCGCCTCCGAGAAGGACGTGCAGGCGTGGCTCGATCGGGTGACCGAGCACCCTGACCTCCTCTATGTCAGACAATGCGTCGAAAAATTCCGAGTGCCGGGACAGGATTGCCTCGGCCGGTTTGAAGGTCGCCGCGAAGTAGCGGTCGAGGATGTCCTCACCTTCCAGCACCCGGAAATCCATGTCGGCGTCGGCTTCCGACCGCTTGCGGGGTTCATACTCTCTCGCGTGACCCAGGATGACGGCATCTTCCGGATCCGTCGTGCGTCCATGGATATGCAAGATGCGATCTTCGGGCACTCCGTAGAAACGCGTCAGCGTCGGAGTATAGTTGAAGGAGAGGTAGCGTGCCGTCGTTGGAATCGCGAGACGCGGTCCGCTCCAGCTCTCGCCCAAGGGAATCGGAAGCGTCCTCAGCCAAGCATGAAAACTCGCTTTCAGCCGTGAGGACAGGGCCGCAGCGATCTGCTCGACCTCATACTGGTAGGCATGGTTGTCGGCGTCGCTCCAGTCGTCGGCGCCGGGGCTGTTCAGGAAGATCGAGGCCTGATCGGTGACGTGGTCGGTATCGAGCCAGGCGAGGTTTTCCTCCAGCCGCGACCAGAGGGTCTCGCCGACCGGCGCTGGAATGAAATCCTCGGCAGTGTCGGCGAGGCGAGCGTCGGTCGCCCGCACATACGCCCCGAAGTGGGCGTAGCTCGACGGTATCTGATGATGCAGATCGAAGCCGTTGCCGATTATGTAAAGACGTCGACGTTGATCGACAGGGGTGGTGCGACTGCCGATAGTCGGCGCTTCTGGCTGCATGACGTCTATCCCCCTATTCTTTCAAAGGCGGATTCGCGGGGAGAGTTCAATCATGATGGAACCGGATGAAGTGGACCTCGACTTCGGTGCGTTCGGCGACGGCGGGAACGACGGCGGTGGTGGCGGTCGTGGCCCGGAGCGTCCGGAGGACGAGGGCGGCGGTCTGATCGGCTTTCTGGTCGATCTGGACGTGGCCCTCCGCGAGGTCGGCGGCGAGCTCCAGAACCTCGAAGATGTCGATTATGACTTTGCCTTCCCGGGACTTGGGGGGCTTTCCTTTATGGGCGGTCAGCTCGCCCTCGAGGATGCGCGACCGCGGGTCAAGGTGCTCATCCGTGACCTGACCGAGAACTATCCGCTGCGCCAACCCCAACTGGCGGCCGTTGGCCTGACCGGACAACCTGTCGTCTACAAGACCCGCATGGCCGGTCGCCGAAACTCGGTTCGCCAACAACTGCAGGAACTCGGCGAACGGTTTCGGGCCTGGCAGCGCTATTTCGACCTGGCGGCCTCGATCGTCAGCAGTCTTCTCGAAGCGATGCAGGAGATACCAGGAATGAAAGCGCTCATCGAAGCCCTCAAAGAGTTGCTCGAATTTCTCGCGTTCAATGCAGAGGAAATATCGGAGCTGCACTAGCGCCCCGCAGCACCATCGAACGATAGCGGTCGCGAACCCTCAGCTCTGGACAGGGAACTCAGTGCCACCCGGCAGGCCGCGCCCTTCGCTCAGGCGATCTTGCGCATCTCTCAGCGCGGCCAAAAGCTGCGCATTACTGTCGCCCCGGCTGTAGTAAAGCATCTCGGGGACAAGCGCGGAAGGGTACTGGATGACCTTCGCCCACTCCTCGATGAAGTCGTTGCAAGCCCACAGCAGGTTATGAATCAATAGGCCGAGTACGGGCTTGAGTGGCCCTAACTCGTTTGGCTCCATCTCATCGTCACGCCAGATGCGAATGTCCTCGAATGGGCCGAGGTTTCGCGCGATGAGGAAACCGTCGTCGCCGGTGTACAGCGCCTTGACCGCATAGCCCTTGTGCACAAGATCGTCGCGGAACTTACGTAGCCGCAGGAAGAGCGGCGCATGACGCGCGTAGCACTCGGCGATCCCTTGCGGCAGGCCGTAGATGCGAGCGATGTCTGTGGCCGCACGCGGCACAGCGCCCTTCACCGCCATCTCGGCAAAGCTGCGCTTCAGGGCGCGCTTCGATGCCCTCGGATCGGTCAGCCGGACGTTCTCCCAAAGACAGGACAGCATCTCCTGAAGCAGATCGAACATGCTTCGGCATACAGTCAGTATGTACTCAACCTCCGTGCAGGCCATGCGTGATCGAGCCGCCGAGCCAGAGGCGTGAATGAGGTCGAGCTTCGCAAGAGAAGCAGCCAGGTTGAACAGATCGTCTTGGAACGCGCCGAATGACCGCGTAAGACCTTTGATGAGGGCATGCTGGGCGATGAAGTTGAGGTGGATTGTCGTAAAGTCCCCCTCCTTTTCCGCTTCCACGGCGAAGTAATAAGACTCGGCAGGCTCTCCAAGAATTTCGACAAATGCATTGTCACCGGTCTGGACCCAGACCCTCCAACGACCATCGACGTGGAACGTTAGCGACGGCACGAAGAGAGACCGCTTAAGCTGTTCCTTGTCGAGGTATGGGATGTCCTCGATTTTCGAGATTTGACCTGGCGCCATGGTCCTGATCTGGCGGGATGGGGCTGTCGGCGCAAGATACTGCTCCACGCCACGGAGTTAGCGACGTCGAAGGGCTTGCCCTGGACATGCGGCAGCTGGTCATAACGCCGATGGAGCTTGTTCCCGATGGTCTTGGCAAATCTTAGCGCCGCCGGGCCGAAGAACAGGGCGTCCCGGTCGGCTGGCGGCGCGACCCTGGGCGCGTTGAGGTGGTCGAAACGCTTTTCAGGATTGGCGGTCACGGCTTCGACCCAGGCCTCGCCGCCGTGGCGATTGCGAATGTGAAAGTCCGGAGACTCGAACGGCTGGCTGACATGCAGGCCCTGCTCTCGGAACGCCGCCAGCAATTGGGCTTCCCACATGCGGGTATGGAAATTCCCGGTCTGGCAATCTCCGGCCCAGTTCCGGTCCGGATTGGGGAGAGCGAGGTAGAGCTGGTTCAGTATCCACGCGGCCAGATGATGCGACGGCGTGCGCAGGGAGTCGAAGATGGGACTGGGGGTACGGCCCTGAAGGTCGTGAAGGCCTGCCCGTGGGGCGGTGTTGGGCGGCAGCGGTTCGGCCGGCGCGCCGATGCGCAGCAGGGCTTCAAGGCGCTCCTGCGCATGCTTGAGCGATCGGAATCCGAACTCGCGCGCCGTCTCGGTCCAGACGTCATCGACCCGACGCCGCATGGCGATGACGCCGAGCTCGCCGGTCTCGGCATGCCGTGTCACGATCCCGCAGGTGGCTCCCTCAGGATCGCCCCAGGCGCCGACGGGCACCCGGTCGCCGAACCCGTGCCCGGCCGGCAGGGCAAGGGCGATGATGCGGAGCATGTTCTCCGGAATAAGATCCATTTCCGCATTATGACGCGAAGGTTCGACAGGAGGACAGGATGAGTTTCGAGGCGCTTCTCAGCAAACCGTTCCGTTGGCCACAGGCCGGTGATCGACTGTTCACCGTCTCACCTGACTGGGACGGCAACGCCACCCTCGTGAAGCCGCCCCACAGCCGGATGGTTCTGATGATGACCGGCTACAAGCGGGCGGGGGACCTGATGGTAGCCCACGCGACCGACGACCGCGGCGATCGGGACACGCTCGTGTTTCCGATCCTGTTCAACTACCGCCAGTTCATAGAGCTGTCGCTAAAGTATCTGATCGCGACCTATGGCCCCTCTGTCGAGGTCGAAGCGATCTGGAAATCTCACGACCTCTCCGTTCTCTGGACGCGGTTCAGGACGGTCGTCGAGGGCTTCGGCGTCGCCGACCCCGACGGCGCCGACGAGGCGGTCGGCCGCATCGTCGCGGAGTTCGCGGTCGTGGATCCCGGCTCGTTCTCTCACCGCTATCCCGTCGATACCAAGGGCCGCCCGATCGCGCTCGCCCTGGACCATGTTGACCTTGTCGCCCTGGCCGATGTCATGAACACCGTAGATGACTATTTCACGGGCTGCGACGGCTACCTGGATGCGCTTGAAAGCGCGGCTCCCTGATTGCTGCGGGACCTCAGCCGGCGATGCGAACCGAGATCGGGCAGTGGTCCGAAGGATGCTCAGTCTCCGCGATCCCGCCATAGCGATACTCTTCGAATGACTCCGGCTCGACGCGTGCGGTCGCGACCGATCCGGTCGCGATGAAGTCGATGTACTCACGATAGCGGGCCTTGCAGCCCGCCGGCCTGTCGCCGGAGGCCAGCGTAAGCCCCGATCCGGCCGGTTCGCCATCGTTTAGATCGGCCAGGAAAGCGTCATTCCGGCTCGCGAGACGGCGGTTCCAGTCCCCAAGCACGACGAAGGCCTCCCCTTTCGCAGCCCGCGCCTCCGTCCATCCTTCCAGCACCGGGAGCTGGTCGAACAGGACAGGGCAGTCAGGATCCGTCGGTTCGCGGCCAGAGTTGCAGCCGGATTTCAGATGCACCGCCAGCAGCCGCACGGGCCGACCGCGAGACACGGTCACATCCACGCCCCAGCGCAGGTCCGGACTTCCGAGCGCCAGCGCGTTGAGGTCGGGATGGCGTGTCCAGGGCACGCCCCTGCGGATCGCGAAGCCGACGGCCTGGTTCTGGATGAACAGGCCCGGCTGAGCCCGGCATTCGCTGCTGCGCGTGCTGGGCGAGCGGCCTGACATGACCACGTCATAGATCGCCGGGTCGAACACCCGTTCCGCAGCTGCCTTGTTCTGAACCTCCTGGAAGGCGATCACATCGGCGTCCAGTGCGCGGACATGATCGCGCAGTCGGGCGTAGTCCGCCTCGGTACGGGGGCTGCAGCCCTCGCCGTCACGCTCGGCGAGGTGCTCGATATTCCAGCTCGCGACCTTGAGGCTCCCGCTATCGCGGTTCGGCGTCATGCCGATGCATCCGGACAGGACGATAGCCGAGAGTGAAAGCGCGATGAGGGGTTTCATGTTCGAGGTCCTCGCCGGGAAGGGTGCGGCCCGGCCGACGGCGGGTCGGCGCGGGACCGCAGCCGGGCGCGAGGTCGGTCGCGGTCCGGCAGTATCGCCTATCGTATCGAACCGATTCCCGCGATGCGTCATTCCAAGGCCGCGCCGTCGATTGCGTCGTAGCCACGACCCTGTAGGCTGGCCGCGACGGGTTCCGGAACGATAGGGGCCGACCGAGAGCCGGGGGACGCTTGGCGTCGGCGGCGGCTGGTCCTGAAACCCCGGGCTTCCTCGCAGAAGTTCCAGGCCCGTCCCCCATTCGACTGCCCGTCAACTCAAGGGAGCGTTCACTGACAAGCTCCAGCCTCTGAGCCCAGCACGAAGAGGGCTCACGAAAAGCGCCATCCTGCTGCGGCACTCGGGCTTGGGTCTCATCGGAGTGGCGGTGGCGTTCGCCGCGACTTCCACGGGCGGGGGCATCGCGATCGGACACGGCGCCGAAGCCCTGCCGATTGCCCCATTCGCCGCAGTTCCGATCGCGCTTGGCACCTTGTCCTCCCTGACGCCAGCATCCCTGACGCCAACATCCTGACAGGCAAGGCCAGCGACAACCGCTCGCGACAGGACGCTACAGACCTATTGATAGCTTTCACGTCCCTTAAGTCGCCAGACTTGGCGACTTAAGGGCTTAAACGACCCGAAGTCGCCATCTATGACGAGTTAGAAGGAAAGGACTTCCTACGTATAAGTCGCCATTGTTGACGAATTAACCCCTTAAGGGGTATATAAGTCGCCGAAGGTGGCGAATTATGAAGGTAACCAATCTTACCACAGATCAGGCGGTTCTGACCGAGGTCGGGCGCAGGATGGCGGACTACCGCCTGCAACGCCACATGACCCAATCGCAGTTCGCTGAGGCCGCTGGGGTGTCGAAGCGCACAGTAGAGCGCCTTGAGGCCGGAGACTCTGTCCAATTGATCAATCTGGTTCGCGCGCTTCGGGTGTTGGAGAAGCTGGACGGTCTCGACCGGTTCCTTCCGGATGCGCCGGCCAATCCGATCGACCTGCTGGAGCGGCAAGGCAAGGTTCGCCAACGGGCCCGGCCTGACGCGCGCCCGGACGACGACGCGACCCAACCCTGGCGCTGGGGTGACGAGGCATGACCATCGCCGCCGTCAATCTGTGGGGCCGCCGGATCGGGGCCGTCTCGCTGGCTGAGGGCGCCGACGTCGCGACCTTCGCCTATGAACCCGCCTTCCTGCGCTCGCAGATTGAGGTGGCACCGCTGTTCATGCCGCTCAGCGACCGAATCTACAGCTTTTCCGGCCTGAACCCCGAAAGCTTCTACGGCCTGCCGGGCATGCTCGCGGATGCCCTGCCCGACCGCTACGGCCACACACTGATCAACGCCTGGCTGGCGACGCAGGGGCGAACTCCGGACAGCGCCGACGCCGTCGAACGGCTCTGCTACATGGCCTCTCGCGGCATGGGCGCCCTGGAGTTCACGCCTGCCGCCGGCCCGCGCACGCGCAAGTCCGAGCGAGTTCACATCGAGACCCTCGTCGAGCTGGCGTCGGAAGTGCTGACCAACCGCAACACCCTGCAGGTCTCTTTCGGAGACCCGGACAAGGCCGACGCGCTGCGGGAAATTCTTCAGGTCGGCGCCTCGGCCGGGGGCGCCCGCGCCAAGGCGATCATCGCCTGGAACCCGGATACGAACGAGGTCCGGTCAGGTCAGGTCGATGCCGGCGACGGCTTTAGCTACTGGCTGCTCAAGTTCGACGGCGTCAGCGACAACCGGGACCGCGGCCTGGCCGACCCGCAAGGGTTCGGCGCTGTGGAGTTCGCCTATTCGGAAATGGCCAAGGCGGCCGGCATCAACATGACCGACTGCAGGCTACTGCCGGAGGGCGGCCGCAGACACTTCATGACCCGCCGCTTCGACCGCACGGAGACCGGCGGCAAGCTGCACATGCAGTCATTGGCCGCCCTCGCCCACTACGACTACTGCAGCCCGGACAGCTACACCTATGAGCAGGCCTTTCAGGTCATGCGGCAGCTGAACCTGCCGATGGACCAGATGGAGGAGCTGTTCCGACGCATGACGTTCAACGTCGTCGCCCGAAATCAGGACGATCACGTCAAGAACATCGCCTTCCTGATGGATCGCAACGGCGTCTGGTCCCTGTCCCCCGCCTACGACGTGACCTGGGCCCTGGACCTGACGAACCAGTGGCTGCGGCAGCACCAGATGTCGGTGAACGGCCGGCGCAAGGACATCTCACGGGCGGATCTCGAAGCCTGCGCGGCCACCGCTTCGATCAACGCCACCCGCGCCCGCGCCATCATCGACGAGGTCGTCGCGACGGTCGCGGACTGGCCCCGGTTCGCCGAGGCGGCCGAGGTCGATGACTTCATGCGGAAGTCGATCGACCCCAGCCTCAAGGCGGATTTCTAGCGACAAGCGACGGGCGCCGCTGGCCCATTTCAGGAGCAGCGTTCATCGGATTAAGTTTGGTGCGGGCGGCCGGGGTCGAACCGGCATGGGCAAAGCCCGACGGATTTTCATACCACTTCGACTTTCGCCGCCGCGCCGAAGCGCGTTCGTGGTCTGGACTATCCCTTCGTCGTAGCCCGAAGGCCTTAGACGCCGCCCGTCTAGTCTCTACACCTTCCCGTCCGGAGACGGGCTTGGCTCGGGATCGCCATTTGACAGGGTTCCCCGACTTTGAGCGGTTCTACGTCCGGGATTTCCCCCGGCGCACTCAATCCTCAGCTTAAGTCCGTTGCGTCTACCAGTTTCGCCACGCCCGCGGGCCGAACCGCTCTATAGCCGCGTTCGATCACTATCGCCAAGGCGAGTTCAGTCGACGTCCGTCGCCAGAGCCTTCGCCACCCGCCGTTTGGCGGGCTTTAGCTTGCGGACATTGATGGCCGATGCGTCGAGCACGTTCTTGATGTGGGAGGCGTAATATTTCTCGATCATCTCCACGCTGGTGCGGCAGTTCTTGGCCACCTGGTAGATGTCGGCGCCCTCCATCAGTCTCATCGAGATGTAGGTATGACGCAGGCTATAGGCCGTCCTTGGCTTGCCATCCCGATCCTTCTTGAGACCTAGTTCGTCAAGGATCGCGTTGAGAAGCTCGCGTTGCACCAGCCCGAAGACGAGATCGGTGGGCTGACCATTCTTGCGTTTCAGCACCCGCTCAAAGGGGCGGACGGCTCCCGGCATGCTCTTGCAGTAGCCGACGCCGCGCTTGCCACGCACCTCGATCTCGAGGATCCGTTCGCTGGTCGCCTCATCCTTGACGATCGAGACGTCCCTGAACTCCAGGCGCTGCGCCTCGTCGGGACGCAGCCCGGTATTGACCATGAATATTACGAAGTCGTGAAACTGCTCGCATTCTTCGCGCCAGCGTTCCTTCTTCGGGTTCTTCGCGCGTTCTCGGGTCGCTTCGTAAAGACGCTTGTATTCTTCGGGTGAGAACCAGGCCCGGTGGCTCACCTTGCCGGAAGCTCGATATGGGTTGCTCATATCCGGAAGCGCCGAAATCCATCCTTTCCGGTTCGCGGTCTTCAGAACCTGCCGGAGACAGACCATCTCGTTGTGGAGGGTCTGGCGGCTCGGCCGTTTCCAGACCCTGGCCTTGCCGATCCGCTCCTGACCATCCGAGACGAAGCGCACCCGCTGCGGTTCGTCGGGAGGCGTGACGCGGTGCAGCCGGTAATCCTGGATCCGACCGGCGGAGACTTCGGAAATCGGCAGGTCGCCAAAGAACGGATTCAGATAAAGCCGGATCACCCGCCCCTTGCCGGCGACGTAGTGGGTGTTCCGCTCACCGAGCGTCATCGCCTCGAACTCCTTTTCGAAGACGGCCGCGGCCTCACGGAAGGTCTTTTCGCCCGGCCGTTTCGGCGCGACTCGTGCAGGAATGACGACAGACGTCTCCGGCGCCGCCGGTAGCTTCCCGGACTTGCGAAGACGATCCTCGGCGACCCGGTCGAGATACCACTCGCGCGCAAATTCTCGCGCGAAAGCGATGTTCGTTTCCTTCGTCGACTGACGATGGTTGCGACCGTTGAGATAGGTCGCGCATTGCCAGAACCGGCTGTTCTCGCGACGGTACACGTGAAGCTTGCCGTCCATGAGGGAGTGAGACTCCGGCACATGACCTCCTTGCCGCATGCGGCAACTGTGTAAGGTATGTGTAAGTCTCTACCCTTCGCAACCAGTTGATTTAGCTACGTAAATCTACGGTAGTGGGTTTTAAGTCTGCTGCGTCTACCATTTCGCCACGCCCGCAACGCCGCCGGAGACCCTCCGGCGGCGTTTCTGCGCTACCTGCACGGGGCGCGGTCGTCCACCGGTTTCGGTTCAGGGAGCCGGCGGCGTCACCGGCTTCATCGCGCGGAAATCGACATCCGAATCGGCGGCCAGCCAGACCAGGGCAGTCCAGGCGGCGACGTTCTGGGTCATCTGGACCGGGTCGATCTTGTCCAGGGTGTCGTCGGCGGTGTGGTGCAGGTCGAAATAGCGGATGCCGTCCTGGTTCAGGCCGAACACAGGCACCCCGGCCTGGACGATCGGGCCGATGTCGGCGCCGCCGTTGAGCTCGGGCTGACCGGCAGGCAGGACGCCGATCGGAAACAGCACCCGTCCGGCGATCCGCGCGAATTCCGACGTCTGCGCGCCGACAGGCAGGCCCAGCGAATAGATGCGGTCGGCCCCAAAATCGCTCTCGCCCGTGAACACGTGACCGGCCAGTTCGGCGGGGCTCAAGGACCGCAGATAGGCGCCGCCGCCATTGCCGGTATTGGTCGGCTGGGCCACCTCTTCGGCCCCGAACAGGACGACCCGGACCGTGCGCTCGGCTCCGCCCTTGTCGAGGATGGCCTTGGCCGCCGCGATGGTGATGGCGCCCCCCGCCCCGTCGTCGATGGCGCCGGTGCCCAGGTCCCAGCTGTCCAGGTGGGAACCCAGCAGCACGATCTCGTCCGGCCGCGCCCGGCCGGGCACATCGGCGATGACGTTCTGGGAGGTCGTCTCATAGGTGCGGGCCGTGGACGACAGGCGCAGGCGAACCGGCTCGCCCATGGCCAACAGACGGCTGAGCTGGTCTGCGTCGGGCGCGCTCAGCGCAAAACCCGGCAGCGGCACCTTGCCGTCGACATAACGGGTGGTGCCGGTGTGCGGCATGCGGTGTTCGTCCGACCCGACCGAACGCATGATGAAGGCCAGCGCGCCCTTCTTGGCCGCCTCGTTCGGGCCGGCACCCCGGATGCGGGTCAGGGGTCCGTAGCCGGAGCCGTCCTGGTTCGCGACCAACTGGCCTGCATCGACATAGGCGATCTTGCCGGTCAACGATCCCGCCGGGGCCGCGATCAAGGCCTCGAGCGTGGCGAAGCGGACCACCTCGGCTTCGATGCCTCCCGCCGGGGTCGGGATCGAGTGGCCCAGGGCGGCGACGACCAGCCTTTGGGGATGATCACCGAGGATCGACGCGCTCTCCTCGCCCCGCTCCCACCCGACCAGGGGGAAGGACTGGATGCGTACGTTCTTGAACCCGAGCCCCTTCAGATACTCGGCGGACCAGGCGGCGGCCGCCTGCTCCGACGGGGAGCCGGCCGGGCGAGGGCCGAACCGGGTGGTCAACTGAGTGACGTAGTCCAGGGCCACGTTGTCGCTCAGCACCTGGTCACGCAGCTGTTCGGCCGTCGCGATCGTCGCCGCATCCTGTGCGACGGCCGGGGCCGACAGGCCGCACACGGCGGCAAGTGCGAGGGCGGAAACAAACAGGGTGCGGGCGGACATGGGGGCGACTCCGGACAGGACGAGCGACGGGCTTAGCGGGTCAGGGCGGAGGCGGAAAGCGGGGAAGCACCACTATGGCCGGCCGTCACGCGTCCTCCAGCATCAAGACACCTGGCGCAGACTTGAGCGCGCCGCGCAGGGCACCGTCCAGCCGATAGCGGCCGGGTAGTTTCAGCTCGACCTCGCGCCGGCCGTCGAGCGAGGCGACCAGCGAGACCTCGCCACCCTTGCCGCCCCGATCGGTCGACAGCGATCGTTCCAGCCGGGAGCGGATCGCCTCCGGGTCCGTGCCGCGCGCCGAGACGTGGACACGCAGGCCCGCCGTCGAATCGTCGATCATCGCCTCCAGCCGCGAGGCGTCGTCGCCGAAGAACCGCACCTCGCCGTCCGCGGCCTTGGCGCGGATGCGGACGAGGACAGAGGTTCCGACCTCCAGCACCTCGCGGCATTTGCGCAGCTGTTCGGGCGGAAACAGGCATTCGAACTCGCCGGTCGGGTCCGAGAAGGTGACGAAAGCGAATTTCTCGCCGGTGCGCGCGCTGGCCCGCTCCTGACGACGCCGCACCACCCCGGCCATCATGAAAGCCTCGTGCCCGCTTTCGGCCAGGGCCGTGGCCTCTGCGACGAAGGTGACGCGCTTGCGTTTCAGGGCCGGGACCATGTCCTCCAGCGGGTGACCCGACAGGTAGAAGCCGACCGCTGACAATTCGTGATCCAACTGCTCCGGCCCGATCCACGGTTCGACGGCCTTCAGCCGTGGCCGCGCGGCATGGGCCTGATCGGCGCCGAACAGACTGACCTGGGACGAGGCGCGTTCCGCCGCGACCGACTGGCAATAGGCCATCAGGACGTCGGCCTGTTCAAACAGCTGTCGCCGGTTGGGGTGGAAGGTGTCGAACGCGCCCGCCTTGGCCAGCCCTTCCAGCGCCCGCTTGTTGACGCTTCGCGGATCGACCCGTTCGAGGAAGTCGAAGATGTCGGCGAACCGTCCGCCGGTCTCGCGCACCTCGACCACATGCTTCATGGCCTCGAGGCCCACGTTGCGGATGGCCCCCAGGGCATAGAGGACGACGCCCTTGTCGTCTTCCTGGGCTACGTCGAAGTCGGCCGAGGACCGGTTCACGTCGGGCGCGCGCACCGGCACGTCGAACTTGCGGGCGTCCTGATAGAAGACCGCCAGCTTGTCGGTGTTCGACAGATCGAGCGACATCGAGGCGGCGAAGAACTCGACCGGGTGGTTCGCCTTGAGCCAGCCCGTCTGGTACGAAATCAGCGCATAGGCGGCGGCGTGCGACTTGTTGAAACCATAGCCGGCGAACTTGGCGACGAGCTCGAAGATGCCGTCCGACTGCTGTTCCGGCACGAATTTCTCTGAGGCGCCCTTGATGAAGCGCGCCTTCTGGACGTCCATCTCCTCCTTCTTCTTCTTGCCCATGGCCCGGCGCAGAAGATCGGCCTCCCCCAGCGAATAGCCCGCCAGGATCTGGGCTATCTTCATCACCTGTTCCTGGTAGATGATGACGCCGTAGGTCTCGGACAGCGTCTCCTTCAGCGAGGGATGCAGATAGTCGACCTCGGCCCGACCGAATTTCCGGTCGATATAGGTGTCGATCATCTCCATCGGGCCGGGGCGATAGAGGGAAATCAGCGCGGTGATCTCCTCGATGGAGCCACAGCGCATCTTGCGCAGAGTGTCGCGCATCCCCTGGGATTCCAGCTGGAACACCCCGACCGTCTGGCCCGAGGCCATGAGCTCATAGGTGCGCGTATCGTCCAGCGGCAGCAGGTTGAAATCCTGCGCCGCGCCACGCCGCTTCAGATAGGTCGAGGCGCGGTCCAGCACCGTCAGGGTCTTCAGGCCCAGGAAGTCGAACTTCACCAGACCGGCCGGCTCGACCCATTTCATGTTGAACTGGGTGGCCGGGATGTCCGAGCGCGGGTCCTGATACAGGGGTGTCAGCTCGACCAGCGGCCGGTCGCCGATGACGATGCCCGCCGCGTGGGTCGAGGCGTTGCGGTAAAGGCCTTCCAGCTCCAGCGCCGTGGCCAGCAGCTTGGCCACCGCCGGCTCGGCGTCGCGCGCCTCCTTCAGCCGGGGCTCGATCTCGATCGCCTGGGCCAGGGTGGTGGGGTTGGCCGGGTTGTTCGGTATCATCTTGGCCAGGCGATCCACCTGCCCCAGCGGCATCTGCAGCACCCGGCCGACGTCGCGCAGCACGGCGCGGGCCTGGAGCGTGCCGAAGGTGATGATCTGGGCCACGCGGTCGCGGCCGTAGCGCTGCTGGACGTAGTCGATGACCTCCTCGCGGCGCTCCTGACAGAAGTCGATGTCGAAGTCGGGCATGGAGACCCGTTCGGGGTTCAGGAACCGCTCGAACAGCAGGCCGAACCTCAAGGGATCCAGATCGGTGATGGTCAGGGCCCAGGCGACCAGCGACCCGGCCCCCGACCCCCGGCCCGGCCCCACGGGGATGCCGTGCGACTTGGCCCATTTGATGAAGTCCGCCACGATCAGGAAATAGCCGGGGAAGCCCATCTGCTGGATGATCCCGACCTCCCACTCCAGCCGGGTCCAGTAGTCGGCCTCGGGCGCGGAGGGCGCGACCTGTCGCAGCCGTTCCTTCAGCCCCTCGCGGGCCTGGTGCATCAGTTCGTCGGGCTCGGACCGGCCATCACCGGTGTCGAAACGCGGCAGGATAGGGGCGTGGGTCCTGACCAGAAAGGCACAGCGCCGCGCGATGTCGATGGTGTTGTCACAGGCCTCGGGCAGGTCGGCGAACAGGGCGCGCATCGCCTCGGCCGGCTTGAACCAGTGCTGGTCGGTGATCCGGCGGCGATCCTCCTGTCCCGTGAAGGCCCCGTCGGCGATGCACAGCAGGGCGTCGTGCGACCGGGCCTGGGACTGTTTGGCGTAATGGACGTCGTTGGTGGCGACCAGCGGCACGTCATGGTCATAGGCCCAGGCCACCAGACCCTGTTCGGCCTGTCCCTCGCTGGGCAGGCCGTGGCGTTGCAGTTCGACGTAGAAGCGGTCGCCGAAGACCTCGGCCATCGTGGCCAGTGCGGCATGGGCCTCGGCGGGCTTTGACTGGACGAACAGGGGATCGACGGGGCCGTCGGGGCCGCCGGACAGCAGGATCAGCCCCTCGGAATGGGCGACCACCCTTGACCAGGGCACGCCGGGTTCGTCGTCGCCGGCGTCCAGATAGGCCGAGGACGACAGGGCCGACAGGTTCAGCCATCCCGTTTCGTCCTGGGCGATCAGGACGATGGTCGCGACCTTGGCCCACCGCTCGGCGATCTTGCCGCCGATGCCGGTGACCGGCAGGGCGCAGGCGATCAGCGGCTGAACCCCCGCCCCCTTGGCGGCCTCGGAAAACTCCAGCGCCCCGAACAGATTGGCCCGGTCCGCCACCGCCACGGCCGGCATCCCGGCCCCCGAGGCCAGGCCCGGAATCTTGCCCGCCTTGATCGCGCCTTCCAGCAGCGAATAGGCCGAACGGACGCGGAGGTGGACGAAGCCCTGGTTTCCGGTGGTGTCGGTGATGGCCTGTTCCTCGCGAGCAGGCCGAAAACGACTCACGCGACCAGAGTCGCCGCCTGCCAGACCATCCAGACAAAGCCGCCGCACGATGCAAGCGACAGCATATCCCTGACCCACCTCGACATCGTCTTATCCCCAGATTGCGTGTTCCGGGAATGTTCTATGTTGGCTTTTTGTTCTCGTCAACAGGCTTTGGGGCGAGTTTTCCACGACAGACGACGGGATCACACGTTAGACTGATCCGGACGCCCCTCCCCGCCATCCCGGCGGGCGGCGCACGGAGTATCGGTCATGGCCAAGGGTCAGGTGCGCAGCAACAAGGAAACGCGGAAGCCCAAGGCCGAGAAGGCCAAGCCCGCCGTGGTCGTAGGCACCTCGCCCTTCACCCAGGTTCCCGGCAAGAAGTAGCCACTCGCTGAGGGAGCGGCCGCTCAGTGCGGCCAGACCTCCTTCAGGACGTCGACCTTGCCGTCCTTCTGGCGGACTTCCAGCGAGGGCACGTCGGGCTTGCCCTCGGCGAACAGCTCATAGATCACCGCGCCGTCGGCGGCCTGGGTGCTTTCGATGACGCGGACGGGGGTCAGGCCGGCGCGGGCGGTCTCGGCGGCGGCGCGGACGGCGGCGGGGGCCTCGGTCCAGACGATGTCGCGCTGGATCTCGACCACGGTCCAGCCCTGGGGCGTTTCCAGCAGATCGAACTCGATCTCGGCGCCGTTCAGCGTGCCCTCGACGTCATAGTAGCTACGGCCCTCGCGTTCCTTCAACTCGGCCTCGGCAACGATGAAGCCCGGCCGAGCGGCCTGGACGACGGCGACGACCTCGGGCGGGATGTCGGCGGCGGCGGTGGGCGTGATATCCGTGACCGGGGCGACGGGTGCCGATGCGGGCTCGGACGCCGGCTGCTGACAGGCGGCCAGGGTGACGGCACAGGCCGATATCAGGACGAGGCGGATCATGGGCGGTCTCCGGCGACGGTGAGGGCGCGAGCCTAGGCCCGCCCCTGCCGAACCGCAAAGACCGGATCGCCACACCCCGGGGATCGATCCAGACCCCGAAAGCATCGATCAGCCCACCCTTGGCTCAGTAGGCGTGGCTCTCCGCCGGGCGTTCTTCCAGATGGCCGTCCTTCAGGGCGAAGACGCGGTCCATGTGGCCGGCCAGCTCCATGTTGTGGGTGGCGATCAGGGCGGCGACCCCTGTGTCCTTGACCAGTCTCTGAAGCGACTCGAACACCGTCTGGCTGGTGGTGGGATCCAGGTTGCCGGTCGGCTCGTCGGCCAGCAGCAGGCGCGGCTGGTTGGCGAGCGCCCGGGCCAGAGCGACGCGCTGTTGCTCGCCCCCCGACATCTGTGCCGGCTGGTGCAGGACGCGTTCGGCCAACCCCAGCGACCCCAGCGCCGCCTCGGCCATGCGCCGCGCCTCGGCCTGGGGCCGACCGGCGATACGGATCGGCAGGGCGACGTTGTCCCGCGCGTCGAACTCGGGCAGCAGATGGTGGAACTGATAGACGAAGCCGATCCGGTTCAGGCGGATGCGGGTCCGGGCCCGTTCATCCAGCGCGCCGACATCCTCGCCGTCGATCATGACCGTGCCGTCGGTGGGCCGTTCCAGCAGGCCGGCGGCGTGCAACAGGCTCGACTTGCCCGACCCCGAAGGCCCGATCAGGCCGACGATCTCGCCCGGCATGACGTCCAGATCGACGCCGCGCAGTACGGTCAGCTCGCCGCGCCCGGTGACATAGGTGCGGGTGATCCCGCGCAGGCTCAGGACCGGATTACTCATAACGCAGCGCCTCGACCGGATCGATCCGGGTCGCCAGCCACGACGGGATGATGCTGGCCACGCAGGACATGAAGACGGCCCACAGGGTGATCCAGACGACGTCCATCGGGTCCACCTTGGCCGGGATGGCGTCCAGCATGTAGACGTCGGCGTTGAACAGCTGGGTCTGGAAGACGAACTCCAGGAAATGCTGGATAGCTCCGATGTTCAGGCAGAACAGCAGGCCCAGGATCAGGCCCACGATCGTGCCGGCCACCCCGATCGACGCCCCAGCCATGAAGAAGACCCTCAGGATCGACGACGGGCTGGCTCCGATGGTCCTCAGGATGGCGATGTCACGGGTCTTGTTCTTCACCAGCATGACGATGCCGGAGATGATGTTCAGCGCCGCGATGGCGACCACCATCCCCAGGATGATCGACATGGCCACCCGCTCGACCTTCAGCGCGCCCCAGAAGGCGGCCAGGCGCTGGGTCCAGTCGGTGACGAGTGATCCGGCGCCGGCCGCGTCACGGACAGGGGCCAGGTAGTCCTGCACCCGATCGGCCTCGTCGACCTTCAGCTCGATGACGTCCCACAGGCCCTCCTTGCCGAAGAACAGCTGCGCCTGTTCCAGGGGCATGAAGATGAAGGCGCGGTCGTAGTCTGCGGTGCCTGAAGAGTAAGTTCCACCAACAAAGTAGGTCTTGGACTGCCCGCCCAGATTGCCGAGAGCGCTCTCTGCCCCCGTCGGCGAATAGACGGTGATCGGGTCGCCGACCCGTACGCCCAGTTGGTCGGCCAGAGCCTGTCCGATCAGAATGTTATTGCCGCCGTAAAAGCCGCGCCCGAAGCTCGCTTTAGCCTCGTCCGACAGGCTGGCCGACACATACTGCATCGTTTCGAGGTCTTCAGGTCGCAGACCGCGGACGTAAGCACCGGTCGTCTGGCCCGCAGCGCGGATGATGGCCTGGGCCTCCACCAGGGGGCTGACACTTACGACGCCGGGCACGGCCTTGATGCGGGTCAGGGCCGCGTCACGCTCGGGCGAGGTCAGGACCGCGCCCTGAACGTACATATGGCCGTTGAAGCTGAGCATCCGGCCCAGCAGTTCGGAGCGGAAGCCCGACATGATGCTGAGCACCACGATCAGGGCCATCACGGCCAGCATGATCCCGAAGAAGGAGATGATCGCGATCAGCGCCACCCCGCCCTCCTTGCGCTTGGCGCGCAGGTAGCGAAGGGCCAGGCCGATTTCCCACGACGAGAAGGCACCGGCGGGTTTGGAAGGCTTCGCGGCCAAGGAAGCGTCCGTCAAGCCAGCTTCTCCAGCGCCTGATCCAGCGCCACCGACACCTTCTCCCCCGTCGCGCGGCGCTTCAGCTCGACCACGCCGTCGGCCAAGCCCTTGGGGCCGATGGTCAGTTGCCACGGCACGCCGATCAGGTCGGCGGTCGCGAACTTGCCGCCCGGGCGTTCGTCGGTGTCGTCGTACAGGACGACCTTGCCGGCCGCCTCTAGCCGCGCGACCGCATCCTCGCACGCCGCGCTTACGGCTTCGTCGGAGGCGCGCAGGTTGATGACCACCACGTCGAACGGGGCCACGGCGTCGGGCCAGATGATGCCGGCATCGTCATGGCTGGCCTCGATGATGGCCCCCAGCAGACGCGACACCCCGACGCCATAGGAGCCCATATGGACCTCGGTGTCCTTGCCGTCGGGACCGGCCACCTTCGCCTTCATCGGCGCGGAATATTTGGTGCCGAAGTAGAAGATGTGGCCCACCTCGATGCCGCGCGCGGTCAGGCGATCGGCCTCGGGCGTCTGGGCCTCAAAGGCGGCGGCGTCGTGCATCTCTTCGGTGGCGGCGTACATGGACGTGCGCTCGTCGAAGACGCCTTGCAGGTCATCCCAGTCCACGTCGTTGCCGGGGGCGGGCATCTCGACCAGGCGGCGGTCGCAGAAGACCTGGCTTTCGCCCGTATCGGCCAGGACGATGAACTCGTGAGACAGGTCGCCGCCGATGGGTCCGGTGTCGGCGCGCATAGGCACGGCCTTCAGCCCCAGCCGCGCGAAGGTGTTCAGATAGGCCGTGAACATGCGGTTGTAGGCCTTCCTCGCCGAGGCCTCGTCGACGTCGAACGAATAGGCGTCCTTCATCAGGAACTCGCGGCCGCGCATGACGCCGAACCGTGGCCGGCGCTCGTCGCGGAACTTCCACTGGATGTGAAACAGGTTCAGCGGCAGGGCCTTGTAGCTCTTGACGAAGCTGCGGAAGATGTCGGTGATCATCTCCTCGTTGGTGGGCCCGTACAGCAGCTCACGCTCGTGCCGGTCGGTGATGCGAAGCATCTCCGGACCATAGGCGTCGTACCGGCCGCTCTCGCGCCACAGGTCGGCCAGTTGCAGCGTCGGCATCAGCACCTCGACCGCCCCCGCCCGTTCCTGCTCCTCGCGCACGATCTGCTCGATGCGGTTCAGCACCCGCAGCCCCAGCGGCAACCAAGCATAGATACCGGCCGCCTCCTGCTTGATCATCCCGGCGCGCAGCATCAGCTGGTGCGACACGATCTGGGCGTCCGAAGGGGCTTCCTTCAGGATGGGCATGAAATAGCGCGACAGGCGCATGGGGCAGACTCTCGTGGCGAACGGCGTCCCTCGCTTTAGCGGGTCACCAAGGGCGAAAGCTAGGCAGAACGATCCTTCTCTACCCGCAAGGGCAGAAGGACGGGTTCAGGCCGCGTTCGCCGCCTTCATCACCGGCGGAGCCGCCTGATCCAGCCGCTCCATCAGATAGGCCAGATCGTCGCGCGGCGCGTTCGGCCGCTGGGTCAGGAACCGTTCCAGCATCCGCTCGCGGAAGGCCTCGCCCGACGTATCCGCCCCCTCGGCCTGAAGCGCGCGCCAAGTGTCGACCCCGGCCCTATAGGCTTGGAACAGCCGCGGCGGCAGTCCCGCCCGGTCATACAGGGCCTTCAGCCCCAGCGGTCCGGCGTCGTGGATCATCAGCCAGGCGCGCGAATGCGGCGTGGACGTCAGCTCGGCCAGGCCGTGCTCGAACAGGGTCATCTGCCCCCGCGCCAGCGCCCGCAGCAGCAGCGACGCCGTCAGCGCCTTCCTGGCGTTCAACTGCGCCACGAACCGGGGCAGGTCTGCGCTGGACGCCGCCTGATCGACCAGATCGACGGTGGCCCGCTCCCGCGCAAAGGTCGCCAGACGGATCGCCGTCTCGGGCGCCACCGCATGACGGCTGACCAGATGCTCGCGCACCGCGTCGCTGGCCAAGGCGATCAGCTTCTCGGTGATGTCCAGCGGCAGGACCTGGCGATAGGCCAGGGCCGCCACGATCTCCGGGGCGTCGCCGAACCGGTCGATGGTCCGCGCCATGGCCCGCTCCGACAGGTCGGCGTTGTCGTTGGACGCCAGGGTCCGCACCGCCTGTTCGCAGCCGTCGACGCTGAGCGCCTCGGCGACATCGCGCGAGACCCTGGGCCGGGCCGCGATCGCGATCTGGCGCACGGCCGATCCCGCCTGGATGATCTCGATCAGGTCCTCGTCGGTGAAGACGGGCGAAAAGCCGATGATGGGCAGGGCGACACTGTCCACGTCGGCCGCCAGCCGCCGCGCCACGTCATGGGGGATCAGGTCGGACGCCTTCAGCGTCACCGCCATCGAGCGCCGCACCAGCTCAGCGGCATCGTTGGCCAGTACCCTCAGGATCTTCTGCGCCGCCTCGCGGTCCTCGTCGGTCAGCTCGGCCCGGTCGATGGAGCGGCACAGCTTGTGCGCCGCCGCCGCCCGCTCGTCCTCGTCGGTCGCCTTGATCAGGCGACGGATATCCATGTCGGTCAGCCGGGCGCGGAAGGCGGTCATGGACGAACTCGTTTCAGGGAATCGGACGCTGAGGCGTCACCTTCAGCCTGCCATGCTTAATGGCCGGTTTACTATCCGCCGCCCGCGCTGAATTCAGACCCTGTCGGGTCCCGGCGAAAACGCCCCACCGAAGCCCGAGGATTTGCCGTCCTCGCCCTGCCCCAGCAGCATGGCCAGCAGGTTCTGGTTCTGCTTCAGCCGTTCCAGCCGCGCCGCCAGCATGATGTCGCGTTCCTGGTCGCTCGGCGGCGTACGGGGCGCGCCCGTGACCGCCGCCGGAGCACCGTCGCCCGCCGTCTTCTGCAGATTGGCGTGAACCTCGGCCACCGTCGCCGGCCGCCCGTCACGATAGAAGATCGACCGGTTCGCCTGTGCCGCCTCCGGGAACAGGGCCGCCGCGCTCGATCCCGGACGCGAGCTCATCGCTTCCATCAGCCGCCCCGCGCCTGCGGGGCCCAGGAAGTGCGCCGCATACAGGTCGCCCGCCCCCGGCTCGCGACCGGTCCGGCCCCTCAAATAGGCTGCGTTCGACGCCGTCAGCTCCGCCGCCATGGTCGAGGCGGCCTGGGGGTCGAACCTCAGGTCCATGACCACATTGCGTGCCGAACCCTCGACCCGCCAGCGCCCGTCCGAGCCCCGATGGATCAGGTCGGCATACTGGCCGTATCCGTGCTTGGCGCCCGCCGACTTGACCGTGGCCAGCCAGGTCTGCTCGATGAACTGGAACAGCCCCGCCGCCGACGAGGTCCGGGCCTTGGCCGACGGGTTCATCGAACTTTCGCGCCGGGCGGTCTTCATCAGGAAGTCGAAATCCACGCCGGTCGCATGGGACGCGCGCCGGATCGCCGCCTCCACGCCCCCTGCCGATGGAATCGCTCCGACTGTCATAATGAGCCGGAAGCTGACGGATCGTGGTTAACGGAACCTTAATATCGCGCCCCGGTGGCAGGCCTCCCAACTTACCGACGATAAGCTGAAACACCGCCGAAATCCCGCCACAAGCTGCGCGCGAACTTCCGTCGTGGCGGGCCGGGGGCGGCTTCCAACGAGGGAGTGACGGCCATGATGATAAGAGCTGCCGGCGGACCGGGATTGATCAGCCCGCTCGACTACGGCGAACGCAAGGGCTTCCGGTTCAACCGCAACACCTGGATCGCCATCGGGGTGGTGACCCTGGGCCACATCGGCGTCGGGGCGGCCATCTACTACCAGCGGTTCGAGGCGCCGGCCCAGCCGGAGTCCCCTCCCGGCAATCCGATCGACGTCACCATGATGACCCGGCCCCAGCCGCCGGTCGTCGATCCGATCGACGAGCCCAGGCCGGTTCCGCCGAACCTGCCGGTCCACATCTCGCCCATCCCCGTGCCCACCACCATCGAAACGATCGCCGCGATCCCCGGCCCGCGCACCGAATCGAACACCTTCACCATCGCGACCCCTGTGCCGGTGCCGACGCTCGATGCCACGCCGGCGCCGGTCGATCCGCCCCGGCCGCCCGCCGTCATCACCCGCCCCCGCTGGGCCAGCCAGCCCAGCGCAGCCCAGATGGAGCGGGCTTTCCCCCGCCGGGCGCTGACCGACGGCATCCCGGGCACGGCCTCCCTGAACTGCCTGGTCTCGGCCGCCGGGACGCTCAGCAACTGTTCGGTGGCGTCCGAAACCCCGCGCGGCCAGGGCTTCGGCCGCGCGGCCTCCAGCCTGACGCCCTTCTTCCGGATGAGCCCCGGAACCGTGGACGGTCAGGCGATCGACGGCGCTCGCGTCGCCTTCACCGTCCGCTTCGCCGTCAGCGAGTAAGGAACCGCCGAGGGTCCAGGGCGGCGGCGTGGGGCGATCCCGCGCCCCCGTCCTGGATTTCGCCTTCGATCGCCTCGGCCACGACCCGGGCGACCAGCGGCCCCAGCAGCCAGCCGTTCCGACGCGGTGCCAGGGCCAGGTACAGCCCCGGCTCGCCGCTCGCCCCCGCCATGGGCAGGCCGTCCGGTGTCGCGCCGCGTATCCCGACCCGCCACTCGACAGGTCCGGCGAGCGGCCGGCCCAGAAGCTGTTCGGCCGCATCGATCAGTTGTCGGCCCGCCGCCGCGTCCGGCTCCAGATCCCGTCGTCCCGGCTCCATCGTCGCCCCGATCAGCGCCCCTTCGCCCGACGGCGCGACATAGATGCCCAGCCCCCTGAGCACGGCGTCGGTCCGGTCCGGCACAGACCCGATCTGGCCCCGGATCGGCTGGATCCGCGCGATCAGCCGCGCCACCTCGGGCGGCAGGCCCGTGACCGGCTTCGAAGCCCCCGTGGCCAGCACCAGGGTCCGCGCCTCGATCTCGCCCTGCCCAGTCGCGACCTTCCAGCCGGTCGCCGTGCGCGCCACGGACCCGACCCACGCCGAAATCACCGGACGCGACAGGACCGCCCGCATCGCTGCCAGCGCCGGGCCCGGCTCGATCAGCACATCGGACGTAACCGAGACCCGACCGTCGTCAGTCACCGAACCGGGCTGGATTTCGAGCTGTTCTATGGCCTTGTTCATGGCCGTCGTCTGACGCCCGGCCCAGAAGGTCCTCGCCGGATGGATCGCGATCCCCACACCTTTCGCAAATCCGTCCCAGAGCGACCGCGCGTCCCGCATCAGTACGGCGCGCTCAGGCGTCACCCGGTCCATGACGGCTTCCAGGGTCGGCGCGATCATGCCCGCCGCGACAGACGAGGCGTTGGACACGCCCGTATCCACCACCCGCACGTCATGGCCCCGCCGCGTCAGCTCGACGGCGGTACACAGGCCCAGCACGCCCGCGCCGATGATCAGGATGTCGTTGGGGATGTTGTCGGACTGCGGCACGGGCGGTCCTTCGACCGCCCGCACTCCGATTTCAAGACGTCAAAGCGTCCTCAGGCCGAAACGGCCAGCGCGCCTTCGGCATTCAGCCGCTCGACCAGGGCCTCGTGCTGCTTCCACAGTGTCCTGGGCAGGCGGTCGCCGAACTTCTCGTAGAAGGCGGGGATCAGCGAGGCCTCTTCGCTCCACACCTGGGCATCGACGTCGAGCAACAGGTGCAGGTCCGCGTCAGACAGGCTCAGACCCGATAGATCCAGCGCCTGCGCCGACGGTACCCGCCCGACCGGCGTGTCGACCGCGCTGGCTTCTCCGTCCAGACGGCCGGCGATCCATTTCAGGACCCGCGCATTGTCGCCGAATCCCGGCCAGACGAACTTGCCGTTGTCGTTCTTGCGGAACCAGTTGACGAAATAGATGCGCGGCAGCTTGGACTTGTCCGTCGCCTTCTCACCCAGCTTCAGCCAGTGCGCGAAATAGTCGCCCATGTTGTAGCCACAGAAGGGCAGCATTGCGAACGGGTCGCGGCGCAGCTCGCCGATGGCGTTTTCCGCCGCCGCCGTGCCTTCCGACGCCACGGTCGAGCCCAGGAACACCCCGTGCTCCCAGTCGAAGGCCTCGGTCACCAGCGGCACGGCCGAAGCGCGGCGTCCACCGAACAGGATGGCGTCGATCGGCACGCCCCTCGGATCTTCCCACTCCGGCGCGATGGTCGGGCACTGGGACGCGGGCGAGGCGAAGCGGGCGTTCGGGTGGGCCGCGGGCTCGCCGGATGCGGCGTCATAGGGAACGCCCTTCCAGGTCGTCATGCCGTCGGGCGCTTCGTCCGTCATCCCTTCCCACCAGACGTCGTTGTCAGCGGTGAGCGCGGTGTTGGTGAAGACGGTGTTGGACGCCAAGGTGGTCATGGCGTTGGTGTTCGACTGATGGCTTGTGCCCGGAGCTACGCCAAAGAAGCCGGCCTCGGGGTTCACGGCATACAGGCGGCCGTCATCGCCGAACCGCATCCAGGCGATGTCGTCGCCGACCGTCTCGGCCTTCCAGCCCGGCAGGGTGGGTTGCAGCATGGCCAGGTTGGTCTTGCCGCAGGCGCTGGGGAAGGCGGCGCAGACGTATTTTACCCGGCCCTTGGGATCGGTGAGCTTGAGGATCAGCATGTGCTCGGCCAGCCAGCCCTCGTCGCGGGCCATGACCGAGGCGATCCGTAGCGCGTAGCATTTCTTGCCCAGCAGGGCGTTGCCGCCGTAGCCCGAACCGTAGGACCAGATTTCCCGCGTCTCGGGGAAATGAACGATCCATTTGTCGGCGTTGCACGGCCACGGCACATCGGCCTCACCCGCCTTCAACGGCGCGCCCAGCGTATGCACGGCCGGAACGAACACGCCGTCGTCACCCAGCACGTCCAGCGCCGCCTTGCCCATCCGCGTCATGATGCCCATCGACACGGCGACGTAACCGCTATCGGTGATCTCGACGCCGAGCGCCGAAATCTTGGAGCCGAGCGGCCCCATCGAGAACGGCACGACATACATCGTGCGCCCGATCATGCAGCCGTCGAACAGCCCGTCCAGCCGCTCGCGCATCTCGATCGGATCGGCCCAGTTGTTGGTCGGGCCGGCGTCCAGTGCGTCCTCGGAACAGATGAAGGTGCGGCTCTCCACCCGCGCCACGTCGCGCGGATCGGACACGGCGTAATAGCTGCCGGGCTTCTTGACCGGGTCCAGCGCCTTCAGCGTGCCCCGGGCGATCAGATCGGCGACGATCGCGCTCTTCTCGGTCTCGGAACCGTCGCACCAGTGGACCCGGTCCGGCTTGGTCAGGGCGGCGATCTGCTCGACCCAGGCGATCAGCCGTTTATGCCGGGTCGGGGCCGGCAAAAGGCCGGGAATCGCGACCGATTCGATCTCGAGTGCTGACAATCTGGTGCTCCTGAACCATCGGCCGGGCGCTCTTTGAACGGCACCTCGGATACCCTGAAACGTAACATGACGTGATATTTCAGTTACAAAGACACGTCGGCGGACCTTGCGTCAACCGCCTGCACCCGGGCGATTCCGATGACACCGGTTTCCATCGTCCGAGCGCGGGTTTGTGTCGCAACCGAGCCTCACGCCCGCTAACGAAGACGGCATGGAGACCCTGGACCCCGCGATGACCCGATCCGCGACGGCGCTGCATTCCCCTGCCGCAGAGCGGAACGCCGCCGCCATCCTCGCCGTCCTGCGCACCCATCTGCCGGCGCGGGGCCGGGTGCTGGAGATTGCCTCAGGCACGGGCCAGCACGCCCTCGCCTTCGCCAGTGCCCTGCCCGACATCGACTGGACCCCGTCGGACCCCAGCGAAGACGCCCGCGCCAGCATCGCCGCCCACGCCGCGTCCGGCCCGCCGAACCTCAAGGCCCCGCTCGCGCTCGACGCCGCCGACCCCGCGACCTGGCCGTCCGGCCCCCTGGACGCCGTCATCTGCATCAACATGATCCACATCAGCCCCTGGGCCGCGACCGAAGGCCTCATGGCCGGTGCCGGCGCGGTCCTCGCCAATCCCGGCGGCCTGCTCGTCCTGTACGGCCCCTATAGCGAGCCTGACGTGCCCCTCGCCCCGTCCAACGCCGCTTTCGACGCCGATCTTCAGGCCCGCGACCCCGTCTGGGGCCTGCGCGACCGCGACGCTGTCGTCGGCCTGGCGAGATCGCACGGCCTGCACCTGACGCGCCGCGTCCCGATGCCCGCCAACAACATCATGCTGCTGTTCCGCCGCGCCTGAGCTATAGCGGACCGAATGACACCGGAGGACATCCCCATGAAAGCCGCCCTGATCGCCACCCTCGCCCTGGTCACCACCACCACGGCCACCCAGGCCCAGACCCCGCCCGCATACGGCGAGCCGATCCGCCTCGAACTGGCCCAGGCCCTGATCGACCGGGCCGTCGAGGCCGCCGCCGCCCGCAATTTCCGCATGGCCGTCGCCGTCGTCGAGCCGTCCGGCGAACTGGTCGCCTTCGTGCGCATGGACGATACCCAGTACGGCTCGATCTTCGTCGCGCAGAAGAAGGCCGCGACCTCCGCCCGCTACCGCCTCTCCACCCTGACGATGGAGGAGCGCACCCTGGCCGGCCGGACCGTCAGCCTGGCCAATGAGGACGCCCTGCCGATCGCCGGCGGCCTGCCCATCGTGGTGGACGGCCGGATCGTCGGTGCCATCGGTGTCTCGGGTGCCTCGGCCGCCGAGGACAACGAGATCGCCCTGGCCGCGCTCGCTCCCCGCGCGGACTGACGGCACGCCGTTCGCAACCGTCAGGGATCGTCACTCGCGCCTGCGGCCCTGTCGGTTCAGCTTCGGGCTCCACGGGGGACCCGACGATGCCGAACCGAACCATCCACTGGGGCCTGATCACCCTGATCGCCGCAACTCTCGCAGCCGGTTCCGGGGCCCTGGCGCAGGACGGCCCGCGATCCGGCGGATGCGCGCCGTCCGACACGGCCTGTCGCCTCGACGGACTGGAGCGTCGCCTCGACTATCTGATCGACCTTATGGAGCGCCAGCGGCCGGATCGTCAGGGCGGCGGACGTTTCGGGCGGGCCATCGACATCCCCGTCAACCGGTCCTGCGGCGGCGGCTCCGACGGGTGTTCGACCCTTGCCGCCCGCCTGTGCAGTCAGGGCGGCTTCGCGCGCGGTGTCCCCGCCGAGACCATCCTCGGCACGTTCGGCGACACCACCCTGGTGCGCGCCACCTGCATGGATTGAGGGCCGGGCATTGACCTGATGGTCTGCGCGCGCGAGGGCAGGCCATGGCCCTGACCCGCACCTATGACGGCGACGAACCCGTCCGCCTGAACAAATTCATGGGCCAGTCCGGCCTGAGTTCGCGGCGCGAGGCCGACGCCCTGATCGCCGACGGCCTGATTTCGATCGACGGCGTGGTCGTGACCGACGCCGGCCGCAAGATCGAGCCCGGCCAGACCCTGACCCTGGCCGACCGCGCGACGGAAGCCCTGGCCGCCGGCATGACCATCCTGCTGCACAAGCCGACCGGCTTCGTCTCCGGCCAGCCCGAGCCGGACAAGACCCCCGCCGTCACCCTGATCCACCAGGCCAACCAGATCGGCGGCGGCCCCGTCCCGGCCGAAGACGCCTCGCTTCCCCCCATCGGCCGACTGGACGAGGACTCGCGCGGCCTGCTGATCCTGTCGACCGACGGCGTGGTGGCCAAGGCCGTGATCGGTCCCGAGAGCGAGCTCGACAAGGAATACCTGGTCCGCGTCTCCGGCGACGTCACCGAGCAGAAGCTCAAGACCCTGCGCTACGGCCTTCGCCTCGACGGCCGCCAGCTGAAACCCGCCCGCGTCAGCCGCATGGAGCAGCAGCGCCTCAAGTTCATCCTGCGCGAGGGCCGCAACCGCCAGATCCGCCGCATGTGCGAGATGGTCGATCTGGAGGTCACCGACCTCATCCGCATCCGCATCGGCCCCATCCGCCTCGACGGCCTCGAAGAAGGCCGCTGGCGTCACGCCACGCCGGAGGAACGGGCGGCATTGGTGGGGTGACAGGTTTCGGCGAAGCCTCGCACCGAGGGCCGCCAGCGCCTATCTTCCCGACTCACATGCCCATCCGCCGCCTCCCGCCCGAGACCGTCAACCGCATCGCCGCCGGCGAGGTGGTCGAACGGCCTGCCAGCGCCATCAAGGAACTGGTCGAGAACGCGCTCGACGCCGGTGCGACCCGGATCGAGGTCCAGGCCGACGGGGGCGGCCTGTCGCGCATCCTGATCGCCGACGACGGCCATGGCATGGCCCCGGACCAGCTGGCCCTCGCGGTCGAGCGCCATGCCACGTCCAAGCTGGAGCCCGACGACGCCGGTGACGTCGACCTGCTGCGGATCTCGACCCTGGGCTTCCGGGGCGAGGCCCTGCCTTCCATCGGCTCGGTCGCGCGCCTGACCATCACCAGCCGCTCCGCCGGTGGCGATGCGCATCAGATCACCGTCGAGGGCGGCGACCAGAAGCCCGTCGCCCCCGCCGCCTTCCCCGGTCCCCACGGGGCCCGTGTCGAGGTCCGTGACCTGTTCTACGCCACCCCCGCCCGGCTGAAGTTCATGAAGTCGGAACGCTCCGAGGCCATGGCCATCTCCGACGAGATCAAGCGCCAGGCCATGGCCCACGAAGCCGTCGCCTTCACCCTCGACCTCGACGGCCGGACCACGCTTCGCCTGCCCGCCGAACATCCCGGCGACGAAGGCCGCCTGAAACGCCTCGCCGCCCTGTTGGGCCGCGACTTCGAGGCCAATGCCCTGCTGATCGACCAGGCACGCGACAACGTCCGCCTGACCGGCTACGCGGGCCTGCCGACCTACTCCAGAGGCAATGCCGCCCACCAATACCTGTTCGTCAACGGCCGCCCGGTGAAGGACCGCCTGCTGCAAGGGGCCCTGCGCGGGGCCTACGCCGACTTCCTGGCGCGCGACCGACACCCGGCGGCGGTCCTGTTTCTCGACATCGACCCGCTCTATGTCGATGTGAACGTCCATCCGGCCAAGGCCGAGGTGCGGTTCCGCGACCCGGCCCTGGTGCGCGGCCTCATCGTCGGGGCCCTGCGTCACGCCCTCGCCGCCGCCGGCCACCGCGCCTCCACCACCGTCGCCGCCGACGCGCTTGCGGGCCTGACCCCCCATACGGGCGTTCCGGCCTGGAACCAGGGTACTTGGCAAGGGGCCGCCTACAGCCCGACCAGCCCCTCCGCCGTCGGCTTCAGCGGCTGGCAGGGCTGGGCCGCCCCGGCATCGGCCACAGCCCAGGTCCTCCCCGGCCTCAACGAGCGCACCGCCCGCGTCGAACCCGGCTTCGACGCCCTCGCCCCTCACCCCTCGCCCCTCGCCCCTTCAGACATCGACCACCCCCTTGGTGCAGCCCGCGCCCAGGTCCACGGCACCTATATCGTCGCCCAGACCCGCGACGGCATCGTCGTGGTCGATCAGCACGCCGCCCACGAACGCCTCGTCTACGAAAAGATGAAGGTCCAGATGGCCGCCGGCGCCGTCGCCCGTCAGGCCTTGCTGACCCCCGAGGTGGTCGAGCTCGACCCGTCCGAGGCCGACCGCGTCGCCTCGCGCGCCGACGAACTCGCCGAACTGGGCCTGATCGTCGAGGCCTTCGGCGCCGGTGCCGTCCTGGTCCGCGAGACCCCGGCCCTGCTCGGCGACACGGACGTGCAAGGGTTGATCCGCGACATCGCCGACGACCTGGCCGAACACGGCGCGGCCCTGGCCCTGTCCGAGCGCCTCGCCGAGGTCTGCGGCACCATGGCCTGCCACGGCTCCGTCCGCGCCGGCCGCGTCCTCTCCGCACCCGAGATGAACGCCCTGCTGCGCCAGATGGAGGCCACGCCCCACTCCGGCCAGTGCAACCACGGCCGCCCGACCTATGTGGAGCTCAAGCTGGGGGATCTGGAAAAGCTGTTCGGACGCCGCTAGAAGACCCCATCGGGATCACCCCGACAGGAATGCCTATGTCCGGGATTGTGCGTCAGGCCTGAGGCCGACGTCCTCCGTCGAGCCTCTGATGAACCCGTCGGCGTGACTGCGCCGACGAGAGCCTTCACGCCCTCTACGGACATCACCCATGAACATCTCCCGTGCGGAACAACGCACGCTTCACGCCCTGGCCCAGGGCGGTCGAATCCAGCTGGAACGCGACGACCGGGGCCGCATCCTGTCGGCCGCCTGTCTAACGCGCGACGGCCTTCTGCTCACCGACTGCAACACCCAGACCTGGCGCAAGCTCAAGGCCAAAGGGCTGATCGGCTCGATCGACGGCGGCCCCTATCGGGTCAACCGCGAGGGTCTGGCCCGCATGCGCAGCCAGGTCGACAACCGCGTCTCAGCTCGCGGTTGGTAGCACCCTGAGGAAGAGGACGCGTGCGGCACCATAATCGCGCGCGTCCAGCCGCTCATAACCCGGTGTCTCGATGTCGGGCTCGCCGGAGCCGCGCTCGAGCATCACGACTGCCGCCGGCTTGAGCCAGCCACCGGCTCGTAGCCCCGACAGAGCCTGTTCGCCCAGGCCCTTGCCATAGGGCGGGTCGAGGAAGGCGAGGTCGAACGCCGGTCCCGTCGAGGCCGGACGCTCACCCAGATCGACCGCACTGCGCCGATGCACCCGCACCGAGCCCGTCACTC
Source organism: Brevundimonas sp. NIBR10 (assembly GCF_027912515.1). Lineage (NCBI taxonomy): Bacteria > Pseudomonadati > Pseudomonadota > Alphaproteobacteria > Caulobacterales > Caulobacteraceae > Brevundimonas > Brevundimonas sp. NIBR10. Next base: position 2,741,130 of record NZ_CP115464.1, on the reverse strand, counting down.
CGAACGCCTCCGCGTTCTCGCGGATCGCCCCTCGCGCCGCATCGTCCACCTCGACGAACAGACAAAAGCCCGCACCCCGGCTCATGGCCTCGAAGCCCAGCGCGCCCGAGCCGGCGAACAGGTCGATGACCCGGATCCCCGACAGGCCCGGTGCCCAGGCCGCATGCTCCAGCACGTTGAAAACCGCCTGCCGCGCCCGATCCGAGGTCGGCCGCGTGCCTTGCCCCTCAGGCGCGAGGATGCTCCGGCCGCGCAGGGTTCCCGCCACGATCCGCATCAGGTCTCGCCCGCGCACCGGGCCTCGACCTCGGCGCCGGTCAGGCGGGCCCGATCGCCCGCGAAGGCATAGTTGTCAGGCTTGGCGTCAACATAGATTTCGCTCCCGAACGCGAAGACCGAGGGATCGTCGAACGCTTGGGCCGACACCACCGTCATGCCACCGGCCTTCAGCTTCCAGAACAGCGACGCGCCGCAGGTCCGGCAAAACTGTCGCTCGGCCCAGTCGGACGATCCATAGGTCGCAAGCGTGCCCGCATCGGCGACCTCGACGCTGTCGCCGCAATCGACGCCCAGATAGACTCCGCCGCTCCAGCGCCGGCAGCGCTCGCAATGACAGGCGTGCATGCCGTGGACCGGCACGGCGGTGAAGGTCACGGCTCCGCACAGGCAACGGCCGGGCAGCCGCGTCTCGCTGGCGTTCGCATCCATGGGATCGCTCCGGTTTTAGGCCTCAGCTCCCGCCGCGCGGGCCGCCGGGTTTGACGCCGGATCGACCGGAGGGTCGCGCCGGGCCCGACCCCGTCGTCCGGGGCTTGAAGTCTCGCTTGGCACCGTCCCTGGGTCCGCTCCGGGGGGCCTTGTCATCCCGCGCCCAGGTCGAGGACTTGGGCCCGATGATCTTGTCCTCGCGCGGCTTGAAAGCACGCTTGGGCCGATCGTCGGCGGGGGCCTCGCCGTCGGGCCGGGCCCGAGGGGTGAAGTTCTTCTTGGGATGTTCGAACTTGGGCCCCGCCTTGGCCCAGCCGGCCTTCTTGGGTGGTCGGTTGGCGCGTTCGGTGGCCTGGGCCGTCGCTGTCCCGGCCGCGCGGACGCGGCTCGGCTTCCTGGACGGATCCGAGATGGCCGAGCCGGACTTGCCGGTGACCAGCGGCATCCCGCCCCGACGACCGGGCACCGGCGCAGGTGTCTGGACCGCATTGCCCTCGGGCAGGTTCTCGGGTCGGATATGTTCGCCCAGCAGCTCGCGGATCACCCGGGGGCCCACTTCCTCGACGGCACCGACCGGCAGCGTTCCCAGCTGGAACGGCCCATAGGCCAGACGGATCAGCCGGTTGACCGTCAGGCCGATCGACTCCAGCACCTTGCGAACCTCGCGGTTCTTGCCCTCGCTGATCTGGACGCTGATCCACAGATTGGCGGACTGCAGCCCGTCCTCGTTGGTCTTGGCCTTGTCGATGGTGGCCAGGACCGGGCCATAACGTTCGCCGTCGACCGTCACCCCGTCCTTCAGCGTGTCCAGGTCGGCTTGCGTGATCCGCCCGCGCGCCCGCGCCCGGTACTGCCGAACCAGGGCCGTCGCCGGCAGCTCCAGCGCCCGCGACAGCTCCCCATCGTTGGTCAGCAGCAGCAGGCCCTCGGTGTTGATGTCCAGCCGCCCGACCGAGATCACCCGGGGCAAGCCGGCCGGCAGGCTGTCGAACACGGTCGGTCGCCCGCCCGGATCGTTGTGCGAGGTCAGCAGGCCCACCGGCTTGTTGTAGCGCCACACCCGCGTCGCCTGCACCGCCGCGATCGGCTTGCCGTCCACGGTGATCACGTCGTCGCGCGTCACCAGCGTCGCCGGCGTGTCCAGGATGCGGCCATTGACCGCCACCTTGCCCAGTCCGATCAGCCGCTCGACCTCGCGGCGCGAGGCGATCCCGGCGCGGGCCATGGCCTTGGCGATCCGCTCGCTGCGCTTGGGCTCTTCCGGCGTCTTGGCGGCGAACTTGCCGCCCGGTTTGTCGGCCCCAGGCTTGTCAAATCGCGGCGAGGCCTTGGCGTCGTCGGAATAGCGTTTGCCCTTGATCGGCTTTTCCGGCCGCGCGCCCTTGTCGGCGGCATAGGATCGCCCCGTGCCGGCACCGGGCCGGGCCTGAGCGCCGCGCGTGGTCTTGCCCTCGCTGGCGGTGAAGGCGGCGCTGGCCGAGCCGGGGCGCGCGGCCCCGCTTTTCGGGCGATCGCCGGGCTTGTGCGGACGCAGCCCTTGACTGGGGCTGGGCTTCTTGTCGTTGTCGTCGGGATGGCGGGCCATGATGAGCGGTTCATGCGCATGGCGATGGCCTTGGCGCAAGCGGCGGCGGACGCCGGCGAGGTTCCCGTCGGCTGCGTGATCGTCGACGAGACCACCGGCGAGGTGGTGTCAGAAGGCTCCAACGGCCCTGTCGCCGCCCATGATCCCACGGCCCACGCGGAGATCGTCGCCCTCCGTCGGGCGGCCCAGGCCACCGCAAACTATCGCCTCACCGGCCTGACCCTCTATGTGACGCTGGAGCCCTGCGCCATGTGCGCCGGCGCCATAAGCCACGCCCGAATCGGCCGTGTCGTCTGGGCCGCCGACGATGCGAAGGGCGGTGCCGTCGTCCACGGCCCCCGCCTGTTCGAGCAACCGACCTGCCATTGGCGACCCCAGGTCGAGGGCGGATTGCTGGCAGAGGAGTCCGCGACGGCGCTGCGCGACTTTTTCCGCGCCCGTCGCGCCGGAACGGCAAGGCTTGCCGAACGTTGACCGCGCCATGACCCTTCGCCTCCTTCTCGCCGGCGCGCTCGCCGTCCCCGTCCTCGCCGGCTGCGGCCCCGATCAGAGCGAGGCCCCGACCGACAGCGCCGCCGTCGAGGCCCGCGCCATCGAGGCCCAGACGACGCGTCGCCGCACCGGCGCGGAGATCCAGGAACGGGCCATGAGCCGCGTCATCCGCACCGTCTATCTGTGCGAGAACGGAGAGCGACTGTCGGTGGACTTCGACAACCCCCGCTCCATGGCCACGGTCCGCAACGCGCGCGGCGAGGCCATCGACCTGTTCCAGGAACGCACCGCCGACGGCCTCTGGTACAAGGCCAGCGCCTATGAGCTGCGCGGCAAGGGCCTGATGGCCACCTGGACCGCCGACGGTGCTCCCGCCACAACCTGCCGCGCGGTGGACTGAAGCCTCAGCCGAAGGCCGCCAGACGCCGGTCCAGTCTGTCTCGGACCTCGGGCCAGTCCTCGTCCAGCACGGCGAACAGGGCCGTGTCGCGTATCCGCCCTGTCCAGGTGATCTTGTGCTTCCTCAGCACGCCCTCGTCCCGGGCCCCCAGCTTGCGGATTGCCGCCTGGCTGTGGGGATTGATCGCGTCGGTCAGGATCTCGACCCGCACCGCTCCGGCGTCGAAGGCATGGCCGAGCAACAGGCGCTTGCAGGCCGGATTGATCGCCCCGCCGCGCGCCTCGGGCCTGTAGAAGGTCGCTCCGATCTCGCAGCGACGGTGCTCGGGCTTGATCTCATACAGGCTGGTCGTGCCGACGATCACGTCATCCGACGCCCGACGCACGGCCCAGGCGACCTTGGTGCCCTTCTCCATATCGGTCAGCGCCGAGTCGAAGAAGGCGTCGAACCGCTCGCCACAGGCGCTGCCCACCATCAGAGCCCATGCCTCGGGATCACAGTTCAGTGCCGCTCGCAGGGGCTCCCGGAGCCGTTCCGACAAGGGCTCCAGCCGGACGTAGTCGTCCTCCAGACCCACGACTGCGATCTTCACGCCGCGCCTTGCTCGCACAGGAAGGCGGTCAGGTCGGCGGCATCTACCGTCTTCTCGACGAAGGCGTCGCCGATGGCGCGGGCCAGCACCAGCGTCACCCGCCCGCCCTCGGCCTTCTTGTCCCCGGCCATCCGCGCCAGCAGCGCCTTGGCCTCGAACGTGCCCGCCTGTTCCAGCCGGATCGGCAGCCCGGCCGCCGCAATGACCGTCTCGACCAGATCGACATCCGCAGGCTGACACAGCCCAAGCCGCGCCGAATAGCGGAAGGCCAGCACGCACCCCAGGGCCACCGCCTCCCCATGGGCCAGCGCCGCCTCCTCGAAGCCCAGTTCGGCCTCGACCGCATGGCCGAAGGTGTGCCCCAGGTTCAGCAACGCGCGCCGTCCCGACTCGCGCTCGTCCTCGCCGACGATGGCGCTCTTGATCTCGACCGAGCGCACCACGGCCCGTTCCAGCGCCGCCGGATCGCCCGTCGCCCCGCCCGCGCCGTCTCCCGCCAGCCAGTCGAAGAACTCGGCGTCGCAGATCAACCCATGCTTCAGCACCTCGGCCCACCCCGACCGCAACTGCACCGGCGGCAGGGTGCTCAACACATCGATGTCGGCCAGCACCAGACGCGGCTGGTGAAAGGCCCCGACCAGGTTCTTGCCGCGCGGCGTATCGATCGCCGTCTTTCCGCCCACCGATGAATCCACCTGGGCCAGCAGGGTCGTCGGCACCTGCACGAAGTCGATGCCGCGCATGTAGAGCGCCGCCGCCAGACCCGCGAGATCGCCCACGACGCCGCCGCCCAGCGCGACCACCACATCCTTGCGGTCCAGCCCGATGGCCAGCAGGGCGTCCAGCACCCGCTCCAGCTCGGCGAAGGACTTGGACCCCTCCCCCGGCGGCACCGTCACCATCTGAGTGGCCACCCCGGCCGCCTCCAGCGAGGCCTTGAGCGCCGGGCCGTGCAGGGCCGCCACCGTCTCGTCGCTGACGATCACGGTCCGTCCCCGCGCGAACGGCGCGATCCGGCCGCCGGCCTGGGCCAGCAGCCCGCGCCCGACCACCACCTCATAGGGCGCGAAACCCGCCCCCCCGACACGGATCGCGGTCATGCC